>NZ_JBFBKR010000014.1:0-28215 GCF_040686575.1 Arthrobacter sp. NPDC080073 | reverse complement strand
CGCGCCCTCCCTGGCTTGAGGGGTGGACATAGTGCTGCGGTTCGGGCGAGCATGCGCCCTCCTTGGCTTGAGCCGTGGACATAGTGCTGTTATGTCCAATGGTTCGAGCAAGGAGGGGGCATGTCCCTTGGAGGTGGCGCGGAGTTCGGGGTGCTGTGGTCATTCAGTGCTGCGGTTCCGGTGAGCATGCGCCCTCCCTGGCTTGAGGGGTGGACATAGTGCTGCGGTTCGGGCGAGCATGCGCCCTCCTTGGCTTGAGCCGTGGACATAGTGCTGTTATGTCCAGTGGTTCAAGGAGAGAGGGGGCATGTCCACCGGAGGGGATTGACCCTATTGGGGAGTACCCCTCGCAGGACGCTGGGCAGTTGCTAATCTCCGGACGGCAGCTCAAGCCCAGGGGGAACATTTGGATAACCGCACTGTCCTGCTCGTTTACGGCACCCGTCCGGAGGCCATCAAGATGGCGCCGCTGGTCCATGCATTGCGTGCAACCGGCCGTTACAAGGCGCCGGTAGCGGTGACTGGGCAGCACCGGGAAATGCTGGACCAGGTCAACGAGCTCTTCGGCGTCTACCCGGAGCATGACCTGAACATCATCCAGCCCCGCCAGACCCTTGCCGGGATCACGGAAAAGGCACTGCGTGGAGTCACGGAAGTCCTCCACGAGGTCAGCCCGGACGCGGTAGTGGTCCAGGGTGACACCACCACCGCCATGGCCGCGGGGCTGGCTGCGTTCTATCAGGGAATTCCCGTGGTCCACCTTGAGGCCGGCCTGCGCAGCGGCAACCTGAATTCACCATTTCCAGAGGAAGGGAACCGCCGCTTGCTCGGGCAAATCGCCACGCTGCATCTCGCGCCAACTTCCACAGGCAGGGACAATCTGCTGTCCGAGGGCATTCCGGCGGAGAATATCGCGGTCACCGGAAACACTGTCATCGACGCGCTGCTGGGGACTGTCAAACGGGACGTTGAGTTTGCCGAACCCGCACTCCGGGCCATCAAGGATTCAGGCCGCAGAATCCTGTTGGTGACTCTCCACCGCCGCGAAAACCTGGGCCAAGCCATGGCGGGTGTGGGCAGGGCGCTCGCGCGGATCGCGGCCCGGTGCCCGGACGTGGAAATAGTCCTTCCGTTGCACCGGAATCCAGCCGTGCGGGAAGCGGTCCTGCCTGAAATCGATCGCGTCCCGAACATCACTGTGACGGAACCCCTCGGCTACCTGCAATTCACCAAACTCCTGAGTCTGTGCCACGTGGTCCTCACGGACTCGGGCGGGGTCCAGGAGGAGGCGCCGGCCCTCGGTAAGCCCGTCCTGGTGATGCGTGAGAACACCGAACGCCCCGAAGCCGTGGCGGCAGGCACGGCCCGGCTCGTCGGGACGGAAGAGCAAACCATCGTGGACGCCGTCAACGCTCTGATGCGGGACGACGCGCTGTATTCGGCGATGGCCACGGCAGTGAACCCTTACGGCGACGGCGGCGCGGCCGCCCGTGCCGTGGCGGCCATCGACTCCATGGTGGGACTGGGTCAGCGACGCCCGGACTTCGTCGCTTAACCCATTCGGGTACCCTCGGGAAGCGCTCGCCACGGGCCTTGTTTACTTTCTCCACGGGGGGACGTGCGTCCTCCAAGGTTTCAGTTGCAGCGCGCACGGCGTGACTGCAACTCTCACGAGGGGGCAATACTTGAAAACGAGACACAGGACATGGTCCGCCGCGGTGGGTGTCAGCGCCGTCGTAGCGCTGGGTTTCGGCCTGGTTGCGGCACCAGCAGCCACGGCCGGACCCGCTGACGTTATTTCCTCGGGCAGCGGACAGATCATTGACGGCAGTGTCCTTGCGATTCCGAACTTTGCGGGTGTGGCATCCAACGGCGCGGCAACAGCCCAGCAGATCGGCACACCGCCATCAGGCCCGGCGGTCATCGAAAACAACACTCCGCTCGATCTTTCCGCCGCCTTCGGCGTCGTGAACGTCGGTGCGGGAAACATTCCGTTGCTGGGCAACAACGGAATCATCCAGCTGGGCGCCGTCAGCCAGTATGGCAAGGCCGTCAATGACGGATCCTCGGCGGCGTTCTCCGGTACGGTCTCCGGAGCACCGGGCCTCGTCACCCTGCCCGGCGGCCTGCCGACGTCGGGAAGCCCCGGCATCCCGGCCGCCGAAATCAAGGCGGGCACGGCCAACATCCTTGGTGGCGCCGATCTCGTGAACCTGGATCTGAAGATCACCACGCTGGCCGCCGCCGCCAAACAGGACCAGGGGGCAGCTCCCGCCGGCGCCTATTCCCTTGCGGGCGTATCGGCTGATCTTGGCGGAACGGTCATTGGCGGAGTTGCCGGCACTGTTGGCGCCGCCATCAACACCGCCAACCTTGTCCTGGGTCCCTTGGGCGTCACTGTGGCGAATCCTGTTTCAGCTGGGACGATCTCCATCACGGAGGCAGATCTCCTGGCCGTTGCCGGTGTGCCGAGCCTGAACGCCTTGCCCCCTGGCACGGATCTCGTTTCGTTCCTGCCGCAGGCTGTTGCCGCCAAGATCACCAGCGTGGTCAACTCCACGCTGGCCAGCGCGACCGCCGCAGTCAACGCGCTCGGCCCAATTGCGCAGATCACTGCGACCCCCGCGCTGGCCGTCCTGACCACAGCCCTGAACGGCGTTGTGTCGGGAATGTCCTCGACCATCGTGACCCCGTTGTCCAACGCCCTCACCGCGCTGGTCTCGGCCAAGGTCAACGTGCAGCAGACAAGCGGCGGCATCTTCGCCGAGCGTGCGCTCCAAGTGGGCATAGCCGGCGGCAGCCTCGCCACCGTCAATCTGGCCAACGCCTCCGTAGGCCCGAACCTGCTTGCAGCGGCAATCCCGCTGGTCAACAAGGACAGCTTGGCTATCGGGGGCGCAGTGGGATTGCTTGCGTTTGTTGGCTGGTTGTTCTTCCGCGCACGCCGTCGGACCGCGATTGTGGCCGTCTGATGGCGCCTGCCCGCACTAGAGAAGAACGACGGAAGGAACAGTCAGCATGTACGGAAATAGTGCGACGACAGGGGGCGCGGTGGCGGGCGGCGGAACGCTCGCTGTCACCGGAGCGCCGGCCCTTGGCTGGGTTATCCTTCTGGCCATTGCGTTGTTGATCGCCGGGTTCGTGGTCCTGCGCAACAGCCGGCTCAAGACCGCGAAGCGGGCTGCAGGCCGCAAGGATTCCTGACTGCGTCATCCGCGGGGCGGCCCTACCTCAGGGGGCCGCCCTGCTTCAACTTTTCTTGAAACGGCCGTAAACAGCCTCAAAGCACTATCGGGGAGACATGTCAGTACTCGAGTCCGCGCAAGCTCTGGCATTCGTGCTGTTGGTGGTGTTCCTGGCCTACATCAGCGTGATCCTGGTTCCGTTCCTGCGCAGGACACCCGATCCGGAGGGAACACCTGGGGGCTTCATGTGGCACGTGTTCATACCGTGCCGCGACGAGGAAACAGTAATCGGCAATACCCTGGCGAAGCTGCGGGGACAATTTCCGGAGGCTCATGTCTGGGTTGTGGACGATGCCAGTGAAGACGCCACGGCCCACATCGTGCAGGGCGCATCCATGACCGACCCCTTGGTTCACCTTGTGCGCCGGTTTCTCCCGGACGCCCGTTCAGGCAAGGGCGACGCGCTGAACGCGGCGTACCGGGCCTTGGACGATTGGCTGCCTTCCGGCGCCGATCGCGAAACGGTGATCGTCATGGTGCTCGACGCCGATGGGCTCATGTCCGAAAACGCGTTCCGGCAGGCCGCCGGACCACTTGCCTTCGGGGATCCTGAGGTGGGAGCCGCGCAGAGCGCCGTGTGGATGTCCAATGTGGATGACCCGGCATTGAAGACCGCTACTGGATTCGGACGCGTGAAGCAGGGCTTCGCCCGGTACCTCATCCTCATGCAGGACATGGAGTTCCGCACCACCATCGCCGCCATGCAGTCGCTCCGCCGCCACACCTTGACTGTTGGTTTGGGCGGCAACGGGCAGTTCACCCGGCTTTCCGCCCTCGACGTGATTGCCAGGACCTCCGGGCAACCATGGCATGGGGCCCTCCTGGAGGATTACGAGCTTGCGATCCACGTGATGCTGAGCGGCTACAAGACCGTATACATGCATGACGCCCACGTTTCGCAGGAGGCACTTCCGGGGCTTCGCCGACTACTGACCCAGAGGACCCGCTGGTGCCACGGCGGAATGCAATGCAGCAGCTATCTGGCGCGAATATTCGAGTCTTCGTACTTCAGCAACATTGGGGCCATCGAATGCAGCTATTTCCTGGTCCAACCGTTCATCCAGATCCTCGGCCTCGTCTTGTGGCCCACGCTGTTCATCACGATGGTGGCCCAGGGCTCCCTGACAATGGGTGGATTCCAGGCCTGGCTGGCAGCGTCCTGGTTCATCGTCCCGCTCATCTTCGTCACGGGCATCGCCCCATTCGCCTTGTGGGGTCCCGTCTACCGCAAGCAGGCAGCCCCGGACAAGAGCCGCTTGGTAGGAGTCCTGTGGGGAGTCGGTTACTGGCTCTACATGTACCAGAACTACGTATCCGTGTTGAGGGCAACATACCGCTTGGTCACAGGACGCCACGGCTGGGCGAAAACCCGGCGCAACAACGAGAACGACGCCCAGCTGTTAGCGAAGGAAGCCTAATGTCCACGAGTGTCGAATACTCCGCAGGGCCGCAAGGTCCTCGCGCCGCAAGGCTCCGCTCGAGCCAGGGCGGGGTTTTTCCCGGCCTGGCATGTTTGGCGGCGGCCATCCTGGCCATGCTGCACCAGGAAAGCATCCGCAGTTCCGAGGCCTGGGCCATGGCCTGGGTGTTCGACCGGATGCTCGAAGGCTCGTCCTACAGCGTCCGTGACGTCATCTTCCACAACATCGGCGGTGGGCAACCCTTCGGCCTGATGGTGACCGGATTGTGCTCCAGCGCGGTACTGATCGCCCCCGTCCTGGCCTTGTGCGGGATTTTGTTCCTCATGGGCCGCATCGCTGTGCCACGGTTGGCCCGCGCCGCCGCCTTGGCTTTGCTGATTGTCATTGTCAGCAACGGCTTGAGGTTCTTTATGATCGCGGGCGCGCAGCAGGCATGGGGCGAGCAGGGTTTCAGCCTCATGCACCATTTCCTCGGTTCTTTTGTAGTGATCACCGGTTTTGTGGCGGCCATCATTGTTCTGGTCCGCGCGGGCAAGACCGACCGGGGGCGGCGTGCCGCGTAGCTTGGCGAAACGCGCTGGATCGGGGGCTGTGGCGTTGATCATCGCAGGAGTCCTGAGTGGATGCAACCAGACCCTTCCCGGAGCGCCCACCGGCAAACCGACAGTGGGCGAGTGCCATGTGATTGTCTCCCCGGAACAATTCGGCGCCGTCAGCGAACCGGGCCCGCCGGTTGCCTGCGCTGAGCCGCACACAGCCCAGACCTACAAGGTCACGCAGGTTCCGGCTCCCTTGTCGGGGCGGGGAACAAGGCCGGGGCAACAGGAGCTCAAAGCCCTCACCGCGCGCTTGTGCGATGTCGCCTCGCTCCGGAGGTATCTTGGCGCCGGAGAGCGGGACGGTACAACTGGGCTGGCTATCGCCGGGTACGCTCCGAGCCGGGCCGACTGGGAACGCGGCGCCCGGGCCATACGTTGCGATGTGCTCCTGGCCGCGGACGACGGGACTCCCCGGACCACGACTTTGGATTTCAAGGACGTGCTGGCCGGCCCTGACGCGGCTGCCCTGCGGCTCTGCTACCGACAGGAACTCGCGGACGGCCGGTTCAGCGACGCCGGCGTCGACGTTCCATGTACCGAGCCCCACACCGCGGAGGACATCAGCGCGTGGTTCAACCTGGAGAGCAGCGTGGCCACTCCCGCGGCGCGAAACGCGCGCTGCCTGCCCTATGCCTTGCAGTTCCTCGGCGTTGACGCCCTCCCGGCCGGGATCACGCAGCGTCCGGTCATCCGGACGGTGAACGGCGCGCACACGGTGCGCTGCGCCGTCGCCCCCTTGCCGTCCAATGTCTTGCCGTCCAATGTGCAGTCCAGTCCAGGCACAGGCACCTTCACAGGTACGCTCGCGCCGGCGGGAGGGCAGAATCGTGATTGACGCACGGCCGGATGTCCCGGAATCCGAACGGTCCACGGGATTCGCCCCCGAACGCCTCCGCCGGAAAAGCGGGACCGCGGGCCCGCTGCGCTCGGCGGCCGCCTACCTGGCGAGGACGTTCGGGCCGGGTGAGGTGGGGCCGGGCGCGCCGCGGCCACCCCGCCTGCGCGGCGTTGCCGTGTTGTCCGGCATGCTTGCCTCGCTCATCATGATCTTCCGCTTGTTCGTGCCCCAAACCGTGGGCATGGCCGAGCAAGGGGCCGGTCACCAACTGCTTTGTTCGCTGGGTGTCCGGAACCTCAGGCCGTGGGGCCATACGGACTTCACGAATTTCGTCCATCCGAGCTGGGTCCCGCACCATTACTACGGTGAGGCCTGCGGCTTCACTGGATCCGGAGAGCCCGTCTATTCCTCACAATTGCTGCTCTTGTGGCTGGGAAAATGGCTCACGCCGGTCCTTTCTTGGGGACCTGGCCTGGATACGCGTGCGGTGGGGATTGTCTGCTGTGTTGTCTTCGGCGCCCTCATCGCCGGACTCGTGGCGGCGTTGCCGGGCCGGACACCGTTCCGGGTACTGATCGCCGCGCTCGTCACCCTGGTCACGGCGGACGGGGTTTTTGCGGACTTCTTCGTGTCGCCCTACAGCGAGCCCGCTGCCTTCCTGGGCGTTCTTGCCTTGGCGGTGGCGCTGCTTCGCTACTGGAACGGCGGACGGCCGCGCTGGGCATCGCTGTTGGTGGTGGTCCTCGCGGCCGCGTTCACGGTCTCGGCCATGCCGCAGATGGTGTCCTGGTTGCCGGTGGTTGCCTTGGCGCTCCTGTGGTTGCCTTCGGGCGCCCGACGGCGGGCGAGCTCCGCGCGTCGTCAGTGGCAGGCGTTCGTGATGTCCGCGGCAGCCGTGGCCGCCATTGCGGGGGTTGCAGTGGCATTCATCGCGGTAGAGCCGAAGCGCGCTACGGAAGTGAAGCTCTACAACACTGTCTTCGCGTCGATCCTGCCCAGCAGCCCGGATCCCGTCACGGATTTGAGGTGGCTGGGACTGGACCGGAGTTTCGTGACGGCCTCGGGCAGCACCATGGACTCCATCAATTCGGCGGTGTACAACCCGCATTACCCGCAGTTTGGGGAACAGATCAACCGCGGCAAGATCGGCGCGTTCTTTGCCACCCATCCGGAACGCCTGATCGGCATGGGGGAGCGGGGGATCAGCGCCCTGCTCACGCCCGAACTCAGTGACGCGGGATCGTACATGGCGGATTCGGGCCAAGGTCCCGCCGCCAAGGAACGCCGGGTGCCTGTGGTCCTGGGCCTGTACACGGCGATGAAAGCGGCTCCGGTTGCTTTGCCTGGCCTCCACCTGTTGACGCTGCTCTTGGGCTTCGCCGTTGCCGCGCGAAGGAAGTCCGGAATAGGACGCCTTGCCGTGGTGATGGTCCTTGGCTGCTGGGCGCAGTTCTGGTTTGTCCTCATTTTGGAGGGGCAGCCGGACATCCACCGCCAGATGATTGTGGCCGGGTTCATGTCCGCATTGTGCGTTCCGCTCTTGGTGGCTTTGGTGAGCATTCTTGCGTCGAAATCGCCCCGGCCGCACACATAGCCGCACGTCGTTTAGCCCAGCCAGCCGTCTTTTCGAAGTTGTTCCTGGAGGCTGATGATGTTTCCCACGTTGAAGCCCGCGGCCGCGTAGCGTTGCCGGACCCTGTGCAGGTGGGACTTGACCGTCTGCTCGCTGATCGCCAAAACGTCTGCCACCTCCCTGATGCTTCGAGGCATGGGTCCAAGGTACAGCTCCACCAGCCGCCGTTCCCTGACTGACAACTCGACCCTCGTGCTGGCTGTTGAGTCAAGCATGCCCGTGATCTCCGGATGAAGGTATCGCCGGCCGGATGCCGCCGCGCGGATCGCGGCCGCGGTATGGCCAGGATCGGCAGACTTGGGCACAACGGCCAGCGCGCCGGCGTCGAGGGCTGACTTGATGACCATCAAGGGCTGCCGGTCCGCCAGCAGGACTACCTGCATCCCCGATGCCCTCAGCGAGGAGACGATACCGGCAAGATTCGCGGCTTCGCTTCCGTGAAGTTCGCCGACGACGGCGACATCGGCCTTGACGGCAGCGTCACCTTGGGGTGTGCCGTCTTCGTGAGACCAGGACGAGGTGCCAGCCAGGACACGGATTTCCGGAGCATTCATGAGAAGCCACTGCGACAAGGAGTCGATCAAGAGCTGGTGCCGGTCGATGAGCAGGACGGAGGTCAACGTCGCCACCCCGCTGTGTCAACCACGATGCTGCAGCCTTCCCGGTCATTGCTCGCGTTGGCGCGGCCCAGCGAATCCAGCTCGGTCCACAACAGGGGTGAGAGCTGTTTCTTGCGGGCTCCGCCAATGCGCCACGTCAGGCGTGCACCGTTCTGACCGGACTTCTGGGCAAAGAAGTGGATGCGGTGTGCCTCCCTTGGCCGTGGAGCGGCGCCGCCGCGGTGCGTGCCCCGCAACGTGGCGCCCGCTGCCATCAGCATGGTGGCAGCCAGGATGGCCGGACGTGAGCTCTCCGGCAGCTCTTCCACCACGTCAGTGGGCTGGGCAATATGGACAGTGCCTGCCAGGCCCTCCAGTTCCAATGCCTCTGCGAGCCAATTACCGGACCCTTCCTCGAGCAACAACTGCCGCAAGTGACCCGCAAGCTCCCTCGCTTCCCGGGCCACCGCGGGGTCCAAGGGCACGGAGGGTGCCTGCGCCACCTTGGCAAACAATTCTTCGATCCGGGTCTTGGTGATCGCGAGCTCGAGCTCCCGGGCCGACGTTTTGGCGTCGATGGCCCGCGTCAGGGCGTCGAGCCGTCCGCTCAGGCCCCGCGCTCCTTTCCGCTGGATGGCGTCCCTGCGCAGCAGCACGCTCACCGTTCCGACCACACCGGGCAGGAGCGAAAGGAAGAAGATGTTCGACGTCGCCCGCGGGTCAGCTCCGGGAGTGACGGCATAGACGGCTGTGTTGATCGCAGCGGTCGCGACCGTAAGGGTGAGGAATCCACGAAGATTCCATCGGTGGGACACCAGGAGGACCGCGACGGCGGAGAGCAGGGCATCCGCTCCGATCAGTGCGAGCCCCGGTTCCCGCACGGTAGCCAATGCCGAGCAGCAAGCGGAAGCAACGGCCAGGACCAGCCACACGGCACGCAGATTGGCCAGCCGGCCCCGTGGAGTGACGGCATCGGATGCCTGGTCGGCGACGAATAGTCCCAACAAATCGAGGCCGGTAGCCAGGAAGTACCACGGGTCAGCACCAATCCTGCTGCCTGCTTCAAAAGCGAGGTAGGAATTGAGGATCCACAGCACGACGCAAGCCGTCGCCAAAATTCCACGGGACACGAAGAGGGGTCCCTCCACGCTGGTCCGGGACACAGCCGGCATTGTCATGCGGCCACCGTTTGGAGCAAAATCGTCGTGCCTCGTCCAGGCGCGGAAAAGACTTGCGCATGTCCACCGGCATCGCGCATCCGGGCAAGGACGGATTCCTTGACGCCCAGCCTGTCGGCGGGGAGTTTCGAAGGGTCGAATCCACAACCGGAATCGCTGACCACCACTGATACGTGATCCGAGGTCCTGGATAGCAGGACATCCACATGTCCTGCGCCGGCGTGCCTGTCGGCGTTGAGGATGCATTCATCCATCGCCGCCAACAAGGCAGCCTGGACAGGTTCGGTCAGCGGTCCGGTCATCCCATGGACCTCCACGCTGAAGCCATCCCGTGCCCGCTTCTCGGCGATCCGGCGCAGCCGGTCGGCGAGGCCGCCGGGTTCCGGTGTCTCGGGGGATGTCGAAGCGCCGAAGTCGACGCCGGTCCATCCGGGCAGCGGGCGTCCCGGCCGGGACGTCGTTCCCGGAGAGGTGCCGGCGTCGAGCATTTCTCCCAGTTCCTTCGACGACAGACCGGCGCCTTGGCGGCCGATCACGGCGAGGGTGCGCAGGGCGGTGTCGTGCAAATGCCTCGTGTTCCACGCCACGGAGCTGCGCCGGTTCTGAGCCACGATATGGGCTGCCACGGACTCCTGGCGCACGGCGAAATCTCCCCAGTAGAGGGCCAAGGCCCGTGGTCCGCCAAGCCGCATCGCCAAAGTGATAATCCAGGTCGCCGTCAGTATGAAAGCGCTCGCGGGACGGACGCCCACCGCCGAGGCGGAGATCACTGTGTACCCGAGGACAAGAAGGAACGCCATGAATGTGAACAGGATCGAGCGCCAGGTTTTGCGCATCGAGAGGACGAGGACGGAACTTGCCGAAAGGACCAGGGCGTAAGGGAGGAAAACGGGATCGAACTCGTCGCGTTGTTCGGAGCCCAACAGTTCCGCGAGCAGGATCAGTCCGAGCAGAACCGCCAGCCCTGCGGCCACGCATCCGTGTGGAGCATCAGGGCGAAGCAGGCGAGGACCGCGGCAAGGATAACGTACGCAGCCACGAACTCCCACGGCTCGAGCCGTTTGGCCGCAGCCAGGAAGAAGCTTGAGGCAGTGGTGATGCACAACCCCAGGAGGGTTCCGTATTTCGACACCACATCGGGGCGGCGCGTCGTCCAAGCTCCTCGTTTTCTCCGCATGCCGCTCCTTCGGATGTGCCCCTGTCCCAGCGAACTCGTAGCTCCCAAGAAGCATAATTGGGAGAGCACTTCGCAGCCCCGGTATTTCCCGTCCGGGCCGGTATTTGACGGACACCGCGGAAGATCATGCGGGTCCTCCGGTGTCAGGGCCACCGCCTAGACTGGTAAACACCATGGATATGTTGTTTGACCCGTACGCGGATGGCCCCTTCAAAGCTGCAAGCCGAGCTGCCACCAAGGCCGCTCCGGCCATGCTTTCACGCGCCGGAAGCGGCCCGGCGTCCGGCGGCCCGGCGTCCGGCGGCCCGGCGTCCGGCGGCCCGGCGTCCGGTGGTCCTGTGCCCGGTGGCCCTGTGCCCGGCGGCTCTGTGCCCCACCCGGGCTTGCCGTCCGCGGAGGCATTGCTCGAAGGATTGAACCCCCAGCAGGAGGAGGCCGTCAAGCATGCCGGCAGCCCCTTGCTGATCGTGGCCGGAGCGGGTTCGGGCAAAACCCGCGTGCTGTCAAACCGCATTGCGTACCTGATCGCCACCAGACGGGCCCACCACGGCGAGATCCTGGCCATCACCTTCACCAACAAGGCGGCCGCGGAAATGCGGGAACGCATCGAGGCCCTGGTGGGTGCCCGCGCCAAGGCCATGTGGATCTCCACGTTCCACTCCTCCTGCGTGCGCATCCTGCGGCGCGAAGCCGCCAACGTGGGGCTGAAATCCAACTTCTCCATCTACGACTCCGCAGACTCCCTGCGGCTCATCACGCTCGTCGCGAAGAACCTGGACCTCGACCCCAAGAAGTTCGCCCCCAAAGCCATCCAGCACAAGATCTCGGCCCTCAAGAACGAGCTCATTGACGACGACGAGTTCGCGTCGAGCGCCAATTACAACGAACCCTTCGAACAAGCCGTGGCCGAGGTCTTCAAGGGCTACACCCAGCGCTTGCGCCAGGCCAATGCCATGGACTTCGACGACCTCATCGCGCAGACCGTCTACATGTTCCGTGCCTTCCCCGCGCTCGCAGAGTCCTACCGCCGTCGATTCCGCCACGTCCTCGTGGACGAATACCAGGACACCAACCACGCCCAGTACGCATTGGTCCGCGAAATCGTCGGCGAGGGTCCCCAGGCGAGCGAGCTGACCGTCGTCGGCGACTCCGATCAATCCATCTACGCCTTCCGTGGTGCGGACATCCGCAACATCGTCGAATTCGAGAAGGACTACCCCGAAGCCCGCACCATCAAGTTGGAGCAGAACTACCGCTCCACCCAGAACATCCTGAGCGCGGCGAACTCCGTTATTTCGCGCAACCCCAACCGCCCGGACAAGAAACTCTGGACGGCCGAGGGCGACGGCGAGAAGATCATCGGCTACGTGGGGGAGAACGAGCACGACGAAGCCCAGTTCATCGCCAAGGAAATCGACCGGCTCCAGGACGAAGAGGGGCTGCGTCCAGGCGACGTCGCCATTTTCTACCGCACCAACGCCCAGTCCCGCTCCATTGAAGACGTCCTGGTCCGCGTCGGCCTGCCGTACAAAGTGGTGGGTGGCACCCGCTTCTACGAGCGCAAGGAAATCAAGGACGCCCTCGCGTACCTTCGTGTCCTGGTGAACCCGGACGACGACGTCAATTTGCGTCGCGTCCTCAACGAACCCAAGCGGGGAATCGGCGATCGTGCCGAAGGCGCCGTGGCGGCGCTCGCCGAACGCGAACGGACGTCGTTCATGACTGCGGCGCGCAAAGCGGACCAGGCTCCCGGCATGGCCACCCGCTCCGTGAATGCGGTCCTGGGCTTCGTGAAGCTCCTTGATGACTTGGCCGAAGTAGCGTCGGGTTCCGGGGCCGCGGCAGCCTTGGAGGCCGTCCTGGAACAGACCGGTTACCTTGCCGGGCTCCGCGCCAGCACCGATCCGCAAGACGAATCCCGTGTGGAAAACCTCGCCGAACTTGTCGCGGTGGTCCGGGAATACGAGCGAGACAACCCCGAGGGCTCACTCGGTGAGTTCCTGGAGCAGGTCTCCCTCGTAGCCGACGCCGACCAGATCCCGGACGCTCCGGAGGGATCCTCCGAGGACGCAGCCGCCGCCGTGGCAGAGGCCAAGCGAATGGGCGTGGTCACGCTCATGACCCTCCACACCGCCAAGGGCCTGGAATTTCCGGTGGTCTTCCTGACCGGCATGGAACACGGGCTGTTCCCGCATCAGCGCTCCGCAACGGATCCAAAGGAACTGGCAGAAGAACGTCGCCTGGCCTATGTTGGCCTCACCCGTGCACGGAAGCGCCTCTATGTGACGCGCTCGGAGGTCCGCAGCATGTGGGGCCAGAGCCAATACAACCCCGCCAGCCAATTCCTTGAGGAAATCCCCACCGGTCTCGTGGAGTGGAAGCGCGAAGGCACCTCCCGCCAAGTCAGCGGCTGGGGCAACGCCCCCATCGGTTCCGGGCGTTACGGCGGATCCTTCTGGGGCGCCGGAACGTCGCGCGGGGCTGCCGCCAGCGCTACGGCGGGCTTCAACGCCGACGTGCCGGCCGCCGTCATACGCAACCGCGTCCAGCCGCAAAAGGAAGTGCTCGCCGTCGTCGTGGGGGACAAAGTGAACCACACGAGCTTCGGCAACGGCACCGTGATCGGCGTCGAAGGCGCCGGTGACAAGACCGTGGCGAAGGTGAAGTTCGACGTCGGTGAGAAACGGCTGCTGTTGCGTTACGCGCCGCTGACCAAACTGGATTCCTAAAGGCTCCCGGTGGCCTGTCGTCCTAACATGACGGTGGCCGGACGCGCCGGAAAACCGCGTCATATAGCGGTTTTTCTACCGTCGATAGAAGTGTGTGCTTACTCACTTAACAGGTACTGTAGAACAGGCTGGCCTCCCCGGGGGGCTAAAGTTCGAGAGGAACTTGCGCAATGTGACCGGCTGCTTGGCGGCCGTTCGATGCGCACCTATCCGCAGCCGGTTTTCGCGGTCACCGTGGTTTCCGGCTGTACAGAAACTACTTCGACGTAGAAGGACACTAAACCGTGGACCTGTTTGAATATCAGGCGCGCGATATGTTCGAAGCGCACGGTGTACCCGTGCTCGCCGGCATCGTGGCGCACACTCCTGAAGAAGCAAAGGCTGCTGCCGAGAACATCGGCGGCGTGACCGTCGTCAAGGCGCAGGTAAAGGTCGGTGGCCGTGGCAAGGCCGGCGGTGTCAAGGTCGCCAAGTCCGCTGACGAAGCGCTTGAGCACGCCACCAACATCCTTGGCATGGACATCAAGGGCCACACCGTCAACAAGGTCATGATCGCCCAGGGCGCCGACATTGCCGAGGAATACTACTTCTCCGTCCTGCTGGACCGGGCCAACCGCAACTACCTGGCCATGTGCTCGGTTGAAGGTGGCATGGAAATCGAGCAGCTTGCTGTTGAGCGCCCCGAGGCACTCGCCAAGGTCGCCATCGATCCCGCCGTCGGAATCGACCAGGCCAAGGCCGACGAAATCGTTGCCGCAGCCGGTTTCTCCGAGGAACTGCGCGCCAAGGTTGCTTCCGTCATCCTCAAGCTCTGGGACGTCTTCAAGAAGGAAGACGCAACCCTTGTTGAGGTCAATCCGCTAGTCAAGACCGGCGCTGGCGACATCGTTGCGCTTGACGGCAAGGTCTCGCTGGACGAGAACGCCGGCTTCCGCCACCCCAAGCACGCTCAACTTGAGGACAAGGACGCAGCCGACCCGCTTGAGGCCAAGGCCAAGGCGCAGGACCTGAACTACGTGAAGCTTGACGGCTCGGTCGGCATCATCGGCAACGGCGCCGGTCTTGTGATGTCCACCCTCGACGTCGTTGCCTACGCAGGCGAAAACCACGGCAACGTCAAGCCCGCCAACTTCCTTGACATCGGCGGTGGAGCCTCCGCTGAGGTCATGGCCGCCGGCCTGGACGTCATCCTGGGTGACGAGCAGGTCAAGAGCGTTTTCGTGAACGTCTTCGGTGGCATCACCGCGTGTGACGCTGTGGCAAAGGGCATCGTCGGTGCACTGGCCGAGCTTGGTGTCCACGCCAACAAGCCGTTGGTTGTCCGCCTCGACGGCAACAACGTCGAAGAGGGCCGCCGCATCCTGGCCGAGGCCAACCACCCGCTGGTTACCCTGGCAGCCACCATGGACGAGGGCGCCGACAAGGCCGCCGAGCTCGCCAACGCAGCGAAGTAAAGGGACCTCACAATGTCTATTTATCTGAACAAGGACTCCAAGGTCATCGTCCAGGGCATCACCGGCGGCGAAGGCACCAAGCACACCGCCCTGATGCTCAAGGCGGGCACCAACATCGTCGGTGGCGTCAACGCCCGCAAGGCCGGCACCACGGTGCTGCACGGCGACAAGGAAATCACCGTCTTCGGCACCGTCAAGGAAGCCATTGCCGAGACCGGCGCCGACGTCTCGATCGTCTTCGTCCCGCCGGCATTCACCAAGGCCGCCGTGGTTGAAGCCATCGAAGCAGGCATCGGCCTGGTTGTTGTCATAACCGAAGGCGTGCCGGTTCAGGACTCCGCCGAGTTCTGGGCCCTCGCCCAGGCCACGGTTGACGCTGACGGCAAGCAGATCACCCGCATCATCGGCCCGAACTGCCCCGGCATCATCACCCCGGGCGAAGCCCTGGTTGGCATCACCCCGGCAAACATCACGGGCAAGGGCCCCATCGGCTTGGTCTCCAAGTCCGGTACCTTGACCTACCAGATGATGTACGAACTGCGCGACCTCGGCTTCTCCACCGCCATCGGCATCGGTGGCGACCCCGTCATCGGCACCACCCACATCGACGCCCTGGCTGCGTTCGAAGCTGACCCGGAGACCAAGGCAATTGTCATGATCGGTGAAATCGGTGGCGACGCCGAAGAGCGCGCAGCCGACTTCATCAAGGCCAACGTCACCAAGCCGGTTGTTGGTTACGTTGCAGGCTTCACTGCTCCCGAGGGCAAGACCATGGGCCACGCCGGCGCCATCGTCTCCGGCTCCGCGGGTACGGCACAGGCCAAGAAGGAAGCTCTCGAAGCTGCAGGCGTGAAGGTCGGCAAGACGCCGTCCGAGACCGCCAAGCTCCTCCGCGAAGTCTTCGCAGCCCTCTAGGACCTGGGTAACCCTCAAACCACGCCCGACGGCGCCCGTCACCTTCCATGTGAAGGCGACGGGCGCCGTCGTCGTTTAACTGCTGGATACCCGGGGCGTTTGACCGTTTGGATACCTCCGGGCGCCGCTTGGACACACGCTCGCTCACCTATATCGCCCTTTTCACGAACGCCCGCTCACATCTGAAGGCTTTTGGCCCGACGCCCGCTCACATCTTGTGAGCGGGCGTTGGCGGTTAAGGCCGGATATGTGAGCGGGCGTCGGAGCAGGAGGGGCATCAGGACCGACGTCTTGTGGCGCACATCGAGAGTTTGTTAGTATGTCAGGACAAACTATTAAAGGAGTGCAGATGCCCCTCGTCCGCATTGATGTCAACGAAGGCCGTACGCCGGAGCAGCTCGGTGACCTCAGCAAGCGAATCCACGATGCCATCCTCGCCGAGTACGGCATCCCCGAGCGCGACTACTTCCACATCATCACAGAGCACCCCGCGGGCCAGATTGTTGCGCAGGACGCCGGTCTTGGTTTCGAGCGAAGTTCCGGCGTGGTCATGATCCAGATATTCACCCAGGGTGGGCGGAGCCGTGAAGCCAAGCAGTCCTTGTTCGCCGCCATCGCCGCCCGGCTCGGCGAGGTGGGGATCACTGGCGAGGACGTTTTCCTGGGGTACGTGGAAAACAGCGCCGAAGACTGGTCCTTTGGCTTTGGCCGGGCCCAGTATGTCACTGGCGAGCTGGCCGTTCCCGCGCGGTAATTCCGGCGTTATGGCGCGGATTCAAGCCCGAACCGCCGCGTAGTTTAGGCCATTACGTTTCGTTGTAAATATGTCAGTACAAACCTTTGACAGGACATGAATTCTGGTGCAAAGTAGTGGTTGTGGCCCCGCTCACTGCGGGCCGGCAAAAGCACCGGAGCTCTCACCGTCCCGCAAGAAGAGTTCACTACAGAAAGGTCCGCGATCACCGTGACCCACGAACTGCTCACCATCGGGCGCATCAGCGTTGATATCTACCCGAACGACATCGGTGTGGGACTGGAGGACGTGCAGTCCTTCGGCAAGTATCTTGGCGGCTCGCCGTCCAACGTGGCCGTCGCTGCCGCCCGCCACGGCCGCCGATCCGGCGTGATTACACGTACCGGCGATGACCCCTTCGGCATCTACCTGCACCGCGAGCTGCGCAAGTTCAAGGTCGACGACGCATTCGTCACGCCGGTGCCCGGCCTGCAGACCCCGGCCACCTTCTGCGCGATCCAGCCCCCGCATGACTTTCCGTTGTACTTCTACGGCCGTTTCCCCACGGCACCGGACCTGCAGATCAGGGCCGAAGAACTCGACTTGGACGCCATCAAGGACGCCGGCATCTTCTGGTCCACCGTGACCGGCCTCTGCCAGGAGCCCAGCCGTTCCGCCCACCTCGCGGCCCACGAGGCCCGGCCGCGCACCGGCCTGAACGAGGGCCAGTACACCGTCCTGGACCTGGACTACCGCCCCATGTTCTGGGCTTCCGAGGACGAGGCCCGGGCTGAGGTCGCCAAGATCCTGCCGCACGTCACGGTGGCCATCGGCAATGACAAGGAATGCGCCGTCGCTGTCGGCGAAGGAACCCCGGACGAGCAGGCGGACCGCTTGCTGGCCGCCGGCGTCGAGATCGCCGTCGTCAAGCTCGGCCCCGAAGGCGTCATGGCCAAGACCCGCACCGAACGCGTTGTCTCCGCTCCCGTTCCCGTGGAGACCGTCAACGGACTGGGCGCGGGTGATTCTTTCGGCGGCGCCTTCTGCCACGGACTGCTTTCCGGCTGGCCGCTGGCCCGGATCCTGGACTACGCCAACGCCGCCGGCGCGATCGTCGCTTCCCGAGTCTCCTGTGCGGACGCGATGCCGACGCCGGAAGAAGTCACTTCGTTGCTCGCCGAGCGCGGCCGCCTGACCCCGGCCGCCGCCGGCACCGAAGCAGCAGCTTCCCCCGCAGTAGTTTCCGAAGGAGCAACACGTTGAGCCTCAACGACGACCCGCGCCGTTACGAGCACCTCAGTGCCATCCGGCTTGAAGATCCCGACGCCGTTGCCCGCGCAGCCGTTGCGCGCCGCCGCCACCCCGGCCTGAAGTACGGGACCCAGAACTTCATCGTGGCCGCCGACCATCCGGCCCGCGGCGCCCTGAGCGTCGGTTCGGACCCGGTGGCCATGGCCGACCGCCGGGATCTTTTGGACCGGCTGCAGATCGCGCTGGCGAATCCCGCCGTCGACGGTGTCCTGGCCTCGCCGGACATCATGGACGATCTGCTCCTGCTCGGCGCCCTCGAGGGCAAGCTCGTGTTCGGCTCGATGAACCGCGGCGGCCTCGCCGGGCTGGTCAATGAAATCGACGACCGCTTCACGGGCCACACCGCAGCTGCGCTGGACGCCCTCGGTGCCGATGGCGGGAAGATGCTCACCCGGATCTGCCTCGGGGACCCGGACACGGCGTCGATCCTGGAAGCGACGGCCAAGGCCGTGGACTCCCTCGCCGCGCGCAAGCTCATCGCCATGGTGGAGCCCTTCCTGTCCGTCCGCGAGGCGAACGGCAAGGTCCGCAACGATCTTTCCCCGGACGCCGTCATCAAGTCCGTGGCCATCGCCGAGGGCCTGGGTTCCACGAGCGCCTACACCTGGATGAAGCTCCCGGTCGTGGCGGAGATGGAACGCGTCATGGCCGCCACCACGCTGCCCACTGTCTTGTTGGGCGGGGATCCGGATGCGGGCCAGGATGAGGTCTTTGCCAGCTGGCAGGCAGCGCTTGCACTGCCGGGAGTCCAGGGATTGACTGTGGGACGGACCCTTCTGTATCCGGCCGACGGAGACGTTGCCGGGGCCGTGGCCACCGCCGCCTCCCTCTTGAAGACGACAGAGCCGCTGAAGACACCTGCGAAAGTATCGGAGTAAGAGTAATGGCAACGCGCAGAATGACGGTCGCCCAAGCGGTTGTCGAGTTCCTGTCCAAGCAGTACACGGTTGATACCGTCGGCGGGAGCGAGTACCGGGAGCGCTTGATCCCGGGCACGTTCGGGATCTTCGGACACGGCAACGTCGCCGGCGTGGGCCAGGCCCTCAAGCAGTACCAGGCCGCCGATCCCAGCATCATGCCGTACTACCAGGGCCGCAACGAGCAGGCCCAGTCCCACCAGGCCGTGGGCTATGCACGGCACACGCGCCGCCGCCAGACGTTTGCGATCAGCACCTCGATCGGTCCCGGCTCGTCGAACCTGCTGACCGGCGCGGCGCTGGCCACCACCAACCGGCTGCCGGTTCTCTTGCTGCCGAGTGACACCTTCGCCACCCGCGCGGCGGACCCGGTGCTGCAGCAGCTCGAGCTGCCCTACGCCTACGACATCACGGTCAACGACGCCTTCCGTCCGCTCTCGAAGTTCTTCGACCGGGTCTCCCGGCCGGAGCAGTTGTTCTCCGCGTTCCACCACGGCCTGCGAGTCCTGACGGACCCGGCCGAGACCGGCGCGGTGACCATTTCGCTGCCGCAGGACGTCCAGGCGGAGGCGCTCGATGTCCCGGAGGAGTTCCTGGCCGAGCGTGAGTGGCGGATCCGCCGCCCCGAAGCCGACGACGACGACATCCGCCGTGCCGCCGAGGCCATCCGTGCCGCGAAGCGGCCATTGATCATCGCCGGCGGCGGCGTCCTCTACGCCTTCGCCAACGAGGAACTCGCCAAGTTCGCCGAGCTGACCGGCATCCCGGTGGGCAACACCCAGGCCGGCGTCGGCGTCCTTCCGTGGGACCACCAGTTCTCGCTCGGAGCCATCGGCTCCACGGGCACGACGGCGGCGAACGCCATCGCTGCCGAGGCTGACTTGATCATCGGCATCGGTACCCGTTACGAGGACTTCACGACGGCGTCGCGCACTGCCTTCCAGAACCCCGACGTGAAGTTCGTGAACATCAACGTGGCCGCGATCGACGCCTACAAGCACGGCACCGTGCTGCCGATCGTCGCCGACGCCCGTAAGGCCCTCGTCAAGCTGAACCAGGCGCTCGGCGGCTACCGTGTAGGCGCGGATCTGGAGCACAAGATCGCGGCGGAGAAGAAGCGCTGGGACGGCATCGTGGACGAGGCCTTCGACACCCGCCACACCCCGCTGCCTGCTCAGAACGAGATCATCGGCGCCACCAACCGGGCCATGGACGAGCACGACGTCGTCATCTGCGCCGCCGGTTCCCTGCCCGGTGACCTGCACAAGATGTGGCGCGTCCGGGATCCCTTCGGTTACCACGTCGAATATGCCTACTCCTGCATGGGCTACGAAATCCCCGGTGGCCTGGGCGTCAAGCGCGCCGCATTGGCCGAGGCAGCAGCGGGCGGCAAGGACCGCGACGTCGTCGTGATGGTGGGGGACGGCTCCTACCTGATGATGCACACCGAACTGGTCACCGCCGTCGCCGAACGCATCAAACTGATCGTGGTCCTGATCCAGAACCACGGCTACGCCTCCATCGGCTCGCTCTCCGAGTCCCTGGGCTCGCAGCGCTTCGGCACGCAGTACCGCGTGCTGGACAAGGAACAGCACTCCTTCGACGCCGGCGAGCACCTGCCCATCGACCTTGCCCTCAACGCCGAGTCCCTCGGCGCGAAGGTCATCCGGATCGAACCGGGCGAGAAGGTCATCGCCGAACTCGAACAAGCGATCCGCGACGCGAAAGCGGCACCGGAAGAGACCGGACCGATCGTCATCCACGTCGAATCGGACCCCTTGCTGGACGCCCCGAGCTCTGAGTCCTGGTGGGACGTTCCCGTCTCGCAGGTCTCCGAACTCGAATCCACCCAACAGGCCTACAAGACCTACACCGACCACAAGAACCGCCAGCGCAAGCTGCTCGGCTGACCCCTCAAGCTCCTTCAAGCTACAGACAAGGAAGTCCGCACATGTCGACGACGACCACCATGACCACCATCAAGCATTTCATCAACGGTGTTGAAACTGCCGGCGAAGGCGACCGCAGCCAGCCCGTCTACAACCCGGCCACCGGAGCGGTGACCGCGGAGCTGCGGCTCGCGAACCGGGCCGATCTGGACGCCACCGTCGCCGCGGCGAAGGCCGCGGCGGAAAAATGGGGTGATTTCTCCCTGGCCAAGCGCACCGCGGTGCTGTTCACCTTCCGTGAGCTCGTCGCTTCCCACGTGGAGGAACTCGCGGCCCTGGTCACCGCGGAGCACGGCAAGGTCATCTCCGACGCGAAGGGCGAGATCGGCCGCGGCCTGGAGGTCATCGAGTTCGCCTGCGGGATCCCGACCCTGCTCAAGGGCGAGTACTCGGACCAGGTCTCCACCGGTATCGATGTGTTCTCCTTCCGCGAGCCGCTGGGCGTCGTGGCCGGCATCACCCCGTTCAACTTCCCCGTCATGGTGCCGTTGTGGATGGCCCCGATGGCGATCGCCACGGGCAACGCGTTCATCCTCAAGCCCTCCGAACGGGACCCTTCCGCCTCGATGCTGCTGGCGAAGCTGTGGAAGCAGGCCGGCCTGCCCGACGGCGTGTTCCAGGTCCTGCACGGGGACAAGGAAACCGTCGACGGGCTCCTGACCCACCCGGACGTGGACGGGATCTCCTTCGTAGGCTCCACCCCGATCGCCCGGTACGTCCACGAGACCGCGACCAGGCACGGCAAAAGGGTCCAGGCCCTGGGCGGGGCGAAGAACCACGCGATCATCATGCCCGACGCCGACCTGGACAACGCCGCCGACCACCTGGCCGCGGCCGCGTTCGGTTCCGCCGGGGAACGCTGCATGGCCATCTCGGTCGCGGTCGCCGTCGGGGACGCCGCGGAGCTGCTGGTGAAGAAGGTCGAGGAACGCGCCCTGGCCGTGAAGGTCAAGAACGGCACCGAGCCCGACGCCGAGATGGGACCGGTCATCACCCCGGCCTCCAAGGAACGCATCGTGCGGATCGTCACCGAAGCCGAAGCCGCCGGCGCGGCCATGGTCGTGGACGGCCGCGACCTCGTGGTCCCCGGCCACGAGGACGGCTTCTGGGTCGGCCCCACCGTGATCGACCACGTGAACACGGAAATGAGCGCCTATACCGAGGAGATCTTCGGACCGGTCCTCGTCGTCGTCCGGGTCGAGGACCTGGACGAAGGCATCAAGCTCATCAACGCCAACCCCTACGGCAACGGCACCGCCATCTTCACCTCCTCCGGCGCGAACGCCCGCAAGTTCCAGCGCTCCGTCACCGTGGGCATGGTCGGCATCAACGTGCCCCTGCCGGTCCCGGTGGCCTACCACTCCTTCGGCGGCTGGAAAGCCTCGCTCTTCGGCGACAAGCACATCTACGGACCCGAAGGCGTCTCCTTCTACACCCGCGGCAAGGTCATCACCTCCCGCTGGCCAGAACCCACCCACGCCTCCGGCGCCTCCTACAACTTCCCCTCCAACTAAGGAGCCCGCAATGACAGAGAACAAACTCATCATCGGCACGGCCCCGGACTCCTGGGGCGTCTGGTTCGCGGACGACCCCAAGCAGACCCCTTGGGAGCGCTTCCTGGACGAAGTGGCAGAGTCCGGCTACAAATGGATCGAACTTGGCCCCTACGGCTACCTGCCCAACGATCCCGCGCGCCTCGCCGAGGAACTCAAGCAGCGCGACCTCAAGGTGACGGCGGGTACGGTCTTCACGGCCTTCCACCGCGGTGCCGCACAGTACGAGGAAGCCTGGGAGCCCGCGCGCAAGGTCGCCGAACTGACGGCCGCCATGGGCGGCGAACACATCGTGGTCATCCCTGCCATGTGGCGCGACGACGTCACCGGGGAGGCCGTGGAGAGCGGGGAGCTGTCGCAGGAACAGTGGAATGATCTGTTCGCCGGCCACAACCGCATGGGCAAGGTGCTGCTGGAAGACTTCGGCCTCAAGCAGCAATTCCACTCCCACGCAGATTCCCACGTCGGTGCCCAGGCGGACATCGAGCATTTGCTCGCCGAGACCGATCCCCAGTACTTGAACCTCTGCTTGGACACCGGGCACGCCGAGTACTGCGGAGCGTCCAGCCTGGAACTGATCAAGAACTACCCGGACCGCATCGGCTACCTGCACTTGAAGCAGATCAACCCGGACGTCCTGAAGAAGGTTAGTGAGGAAAACATGACCTGGGCGGCAGCCAACCTGGCCGGCGTCATGACCGAACCGCCGAACGGCCTCCCGGACCTGCGTGCAGTTATCGAAGCGGTCGAAGGACTCAACCGCCCGATCTTTGGCATTGTGGAACAGGACATGTACCCCGTGGCCTTCGACGTCCCCATGCCCATCGCCAAGCGCACCCGCAACTACCTGCTCTCGTGCGGTTCCCGCACTGCCGTCAACTAACTAAGGACAGAACATTGACTGACATTCTCCGCGTGGCCGTCATCGGAGCGGGCCGCATGGGCGCCGACCACATCAAACGGCTCAGCACGCGCATCCACGGCGCCGAGGTGGCTGCCGTCGTCGACGTCGACCTCGCCCGCGCGCAAGCCGCCATCGCAGGGATCGACGGCGCCGTCGCCCTCGCCAGCGCCGAAGAGGCCCTCAACAACGGGGACGTCAACGCCGTGCTGATCGCCACCCCCGGTTTCCTGCACGAGGAAATCCTCTACAAGGCGCTCGAGAAGAACTTCCCGATCCTCTGCGAAAAGCCGCTGACGCCGGATGCCGAGAGCGCCTGGAAGGTTGTCCAGGCCGAAACGGCCCTCGGCCACAAACGCATCCAAGTGGGCTTCATGCGCCGCTTCGACGCCGAGTACGCCGCCCTGGGTTCCGTGATCCGCGACCGTGAACTGGGCGAGCTGCTCATGCTGCACCACCAGCACCGCAACCCGACCACCCCGCCGGGCTTCACCAACGAGATGCTCATCAACGACTCCGTGGTCCACGAATTCGACGCCATCCGCTTCTTCACCGGCGAGGAGATCACCTCCGTGCAGGTCCGACTGGGCAAGGCGACACGCAACGCCCCGGACGGCCAGCATGACCCCCAGCACGTCCTGATCGAGACCGAATCCGGTGTCCTGGCCGACGTCGAAATTTATGTGAACGCCAAGTTCGGCTACGAAGTCGCCACCCAGGCGTCCTTCGAGGAGGGCATCGTCAGCATCGGTGGCGACGGCGGTCCTTACGTCCGCAGCGCCGGCCGCTGGGGCGGCAAGGTCACGCCAGGTTTCGAAGAGCGCTTCGGTGCCGCGTACGACGTCGAGATCCAGGCTTGGGTGGACGCCGCCCGCCGCGGCGAAATCGGCGGCCCCACCGCCTGGGATGGCTACGCCACTGCTGCTTGCTGCGAAGCAGGCGTTGAAGCCCAGAAGTCGGGCGAAAAGGTCGCTGTACAGCTGAACACCAAGCCTGAGCTGTACAAGTAGGGGTGACCATGAAGATTGCCCTTGACCCGACCCCGTTCCACCACAGCCACAGCCTGCTGGAGTTCCCCCGTCTGGCGGCCGATCTCGGCTACAAATACCTCCAGCTGACCCCGCACGCCGACTTCATCCCGTTCTTCAACCATCCCAAGGCCGACGACGAACTGGTGGGCCAGCTGAAGAAGGCCTGCGAGGATGCCGACGTCGAGATCGCCTCGGTGCTTCCTGTGCTGCGATGGTCCGGGCCGGACGAAGACGCCCGCGAGGCGGCTGTCCGCTACTGGAAGCGTGCCATCCAGATCACGGTCGACCTCGGCGTGCAGACCATGAACACCGAATTCAGCGGCCGCCCGGAAAAGGCAGAGGAGTCCGAAAGGGCCTTCTACCGCTCCATGGAAGAGCTCCTTCCGATCATCGAGCGCGAAGGCCTGGACGTCCTCATCGACCCGCACCCGGACGACTTCGTCGAGGACGGACTCGCCGCCCTCCGGGTCATCCGTGGCGTGAACTCGCCCAACATCGGCATGGTCTACGTTGCCTCGCACACGTTCCACATGGGCAACAAGCCGCTCGAGATCATGCGGGCCGCGGGGGACAAGCTGCGACTGGTCCACGTGTCCGACACGATGGACCACCACGCCTCCCACGGGCTGCGCTACATCACCAACCCGCCCGGCAACGCCGTCCGTGTGCACCAGCACCTCAAGATCGGCGACGGCGACGTCAACTGGGACGAGTTCTTCGGCGGACTCAAGGAAATCGGCTTCCTGGACAAGGACAATACCGTCATGGTGTCCAGCGTCTTCGCCGAGGACGACAACGCCAACGAGGTGTCCCGCTACCAGCTGGAGACGATGGGCAAGTACATCGCCAAGGTCCAGTAGAGGAAGACGCGGAAGGGAGGCGGCGATTTCTCGCCGCCTCCCTTGCGTGTTTAAGGCCGGATATGTGAGCGAGCGTTAGTCTTTGAAGGCGGATATGTGAGCGAGCGTTTGCTTCGACGGACGCTCGCTCACCTTTGACGCCTTTTTTACCGACGCTCGCTCACCTTCTCACGGCAGAGTCGCGGTCAAGTAGGGCCCCCAAGGGCAAATAATCCGAACGATGAAGAAACTCCAGGGAATCGCGCTGACTCTCATGGAAATGTCTACATAGACCGGGCGCGCCACGGCTTCGGTGGTCCAGATTTTTGCGGGTGACCAGTCTGGGGCCTCGGTGAGGACGACGTCGCGCAGAAGCTTGGCAGTGCGGCGAACGCCCTCCGAAGAACTCACCAGGGTGTCTTCGTGCTCGATGTTAAGAGTTCCGTCGTAGCCAACTGCACGGAGTTGGTACACAAAGTCGGCCCAAGAGTGGCCCCTTGGGGGGTCCCAGGCCCAGGGTGACATAACGGCCGTCTCTGCCGACAAGCGCCGAGATGAGGAAGATGGACTGATGGCCGGCGATTTCCTCCGGAGGAGCCTCACTACCGCTGTCATCGCCTTCAATGACCGATCGGCCTTGGGAGTGATCAAAAGTTTTCGGGCAGGAGGGCTGCGTGTCCCCGAGGACTTATCGGTTGTCGGTTTCGACAATAGCCAGCTTGCGCGGCTTAGCTTCGTCCAACTCTCGTCCGTCAGCCCTGAGGCGCCGCTGCTGGCTGCCGCTGCGGTCGATCGCGCGATCGACCGCATAGAGGGAAAGGAGGGACCTGTCCACGTCGTCAGCGCCCCGCGCCTGGTTGTTCGCTCTACGACGGCCCCGCCGGCCCCGTAACCCCGATATCACCGTTTTCGCAGGGGATCATGTGACCATCTCACGTAAAAACATCCTAATGTCAGGACAAAGTATTGACATATGTGAGGTCAGTCACCATGATCGGTGTAGAGGGCTTTGAGCTCCTGCAGAGTGGCAGGGCCGCAACCCCTATCAAAGGAGATAAATCGTGAAGAAGTTTTCCTGGCGGAAGGCGGCACTCGTGGCGGCCGTCGTTCCGATGATGGCTCTCAGCGCCTGTTCCAGCCAAGGTGGAAAGCCGGCTGACAGCGGCAATGCTGCCGGTGGCGGCGGGCAGGCCGCTTCGACGCCTCGGATCAAGGTGGCGCTCATTACGCACGCGGTCGTGGGTGATACGTTCTGGGACATCGTGCGCAAGGGTGCGGAGGAAGCGTCCGCGAAGGACAATGTCGAACTCCTTTACACTAGCGATGCTGATGCGGGCCGCCAGGCCCAGCTCGTGCAGCAGGCCATCGACCAGAAGGTCGACGGGATCGCAGTCACGTTGGCTAAGCCCGATGCCATGAAGGACGTCCTCAAGAAGGCAGAGGATGCGGGTATCCCGGTGGTTAGCTTGAATGCCGGCTCTGATGCTTCGGCTGCCCTGGGGGCTTTCACCTACTTCGGATCTGACGAGAAAGTCGCTGGTCGGACTGTCGGGGCGAAGCTGGCGCAGGATGGGTACAAGCACCCGATCTGTGTGATCCAGGAGCAGGGCCACGTCGGCCTTGAAGCACGGTGCGCAGGTGTGAAGGAAAAGGTTCCCGGGACGGAAATCCTCTATGTGAACGGCCAGGACATGACGTCGGTCCAGTCCACCGCCACGGCGAAGCTCCAAGCGACGAAAGATGCTGATGTGGTCATTGGACTCGGAGCCCCATTCACGCTCACCCTGCTTAAGTCGGTCAAGGATGCGAGCAGCTCCGCAAAGGTTGCCAGCTTCGACCTGAACGCGGACCTTGCCCAGAAGATCGTGGACGGTTCCGTGATCTTCACCGTGGACCAGCAGCCGTGGCTCCAGGGCTACATGTCCGTTGACTCCCTGTGGCAGGCAAAGCGCGGCGGTTTCAAGCTCGGTGGCGGCCAGCCCGTTCTGACCGGTCCCGCCATCGTGGACAAGTCCAACGCTTCCGACGTCCTCAAATTCGCCCAGCAGGGCGTCCGCTAGATCCAGGATTCCGGCTGCGCGGCGGGCGACCGCCGCGCAGCCTGAGCAACAAGGAGCTCTTCCTATGGCAAACACAGCAACCCTGCCGCCGGCGCCGGCTTCGGCCCCCGGCGATGAGCGGATCGGACGTCGGAGCCCGGTTCAGAAGTTTTTGGGGAGGCCCGAAGTCGGCGCCCTGGTGGGGGCCGTTGTCCTTTTCATTTTCTTCGCTTCGGTGTCCGGGACGTTCACCCAGCCGAATGCTTTGGCGACGATCCTTTATGGTTCCTCGACGATCGGGATCATGGCGGTGGGGGTGTCGTTGTTGATGATCGGTGGCGAGTTCGACCTCTCCACGGGTGTGGCCGTGATTTCCTCGGCCCTGACCGCGTCGTTGTTCAGCTGGTATTTCTCCATGAACGCCTGGGTCGGCGTTGGGCTGGCCCTCGTCGTCTCGCTCGGCATCGGTTTCATCAATGGGTGGATTCTGGTCAAGACGAAGCTGCCGTCCTTCATCGTGACGCTGGCGACGTTCCTGATGCTCACGGGCCTGAACTTGGCCCTGACCCGCCTGATCGGGGGGTCGGTGTCTTCCCCGTCGATTTCCAAGCTGGACGGTTTCGATTCGGCGCATGCGGTGTTCGCGTCCTCGATCAGCATCGGCGGGGTCGAGGTGAAGATCACGGTGTTCTTCTGGATCATCCTGGTCGCGGTGGCCTCCTGGGTGCTGCTGCGCACGAAGGTCGGCAACTGGATCTTCGCGGTGGGCGGGGACGCGAACGCGGCCCGCGCGGTGGGTGTGCCGGTGACCAGGACCAAGATCGGCTTGTTCATGGCGGTCGGGTTCTGCGGCTGGCTGCTGGGCATGCACAACCTCTTCGCCTTCGACGCGGTCCAGTCCGGCGAGGGCGTGGGCAACGAGTTCCTGTACATCATCGCCGCGGTGATCGGCGGCTGCCTGCTCACCGGCGGCTACGGTTCGGCCGTGGGCGGGGCGATCGGCGCGTTCATTTTCGGCATGGCGAACAAGGGCATCGTGTATGCGCAGTGGAACCCGGACTGGTTCAAGTTCTTCCTGGGCCTGATGCTGCTGCTGGCCACCATCGTGAACCTCATCGTCAAACGCCGCGCAGAGCTCAAGTAGAAAGGCCGCC
>NZ_JBFBKR010000013.1:0-145146 GCF_040686575.1 Arthrobacter sp. NPDC080073 | reverse complement strand
CCGCCCCCCGGGGGGCGCCCCCCGCCCGCCCCCGGCGGACCAACCGTGGGGGCGGGGGCGCGGGGGGGGCACGCAACCTCCGCCCGCGGCCCGCACCCACGATCCCGCCGAAGCGCCGTACGATATGCACATGGCACCCTTCACAGTCACTCGCAATGCGCTGATCCCCGCCGCGCCCTCCGACGTCTTCCCCCTCGTCAACAACTTCCACGAGTGGACCAAATGGTCTCCGTGGGAGGCCGTTGACCCCAAGCTGAGCCGGAGCTACTCGGGCAACGAATCCGGCGTCGGAGCCAAGTATGCCTGGAGCGGCAACAACAAGGCCGGCGCCGGAACCATGGAAATCGTCGGCTCGGAAGAGCCCGGCAAGATCGACATCCGCCTCGAATTCACCAAGCCGATGAAAGCCGTCAACCCCACGCGGTTCACGTTCGCGCCCGAAGGGGACGGCACCCGCGTCACCTGGACAATGACCGGCGAGAACAAGGGCCTCGGCAAAATCTTCGCTTTGTTCATGAACATGGACAAGATGGTGGGCGGCGACTTCGAAAAGGGCCTGGCCGCGCTCTCAGCGGTAGCCACCCGGAAAAACTCCTAGCTTCCCGGACGCAGGCCATGGCCGTCTACGTTGATCCGCCGCTGTGGCCCGCCCACGGGACCGTGTTTTCCCACCTCGTCTCGGACACATCGCTTGAGGAGTTGCATGCCTTCGCCGAGGCCGCGGGGATTCCCGGGCGGGCCTTCGACGGCGACCACTACGACGTCCCGGAACGCCGATACCAGGATCTCCTGTCCGCAGGTGCCATCCCCGTGGAGGCCCGGATCCTGGTGCGCAAACTGATCGCGAGCGGCTTGCGGATTCCGGCCCGCCAACGGAGCAACGCCCTCACTGTGCCCTTGCTGGAGCGCTGGAATTCCACCCTTCCGGGACATGAGGAACTGGGTTTCGAGCTTCTTGAACGCTGGGGCGAGGACCATCGGAAGTACCACAGCCGCACGCATTTGCTGGCGGTCTTGGAAGCCCTGGACCTCCTCACCGACCCCGGGCAGCCTGCACGCCCAGTAACGTTGGCCGCGTGGTTCCACGACGCCGTCTACGAAGGTATCGCCGGGCAGGACGAAGAGCAGTCGGCCAGGCTGGCCGAGGACCGGCTGGCCCTTGCGGGACTTGCCCGGCCAGTGATCGACGAAGTCGCCCGGCTGGTCAGGCTGACCTCCACCCACAGTCCCGAACCGGGAGACCACACGGGCGCCCTCTTGTGCGACGCCGATCTGTCCATCCTCGGCGCGGAACCCACGGCTTACGCCCGCTACCTGGCTGCTGTCCGCGAGGACTACGCCCACGTCAGCGACGCGGACTTCGCCGCGGGCCGGACCGCCGTCGTCCGTCAACTACTCACTTTGGATCCGCTCTTCCACAGCGAACGCGCAAAGGGCCTCTGGCTCGATGCCGCCCGCCGCAACCTGGAGGCCGAACTGTCATGACCACGGCGGGGACGGTGCACCGGCAGCTTCCGTTCACGGTGAGGTTTGAGTGGGGGCTCGACGGCGCCCGTGCGGTTGCGTCCGGAGCTGACCTCGCCGTCGTGGTTGACGTTCTCTCCTTCACCACCTGCGTCAGCGTCGCCGTCGACCGGGGCGCCATCGTGTTCCCCTACCCGTGGAAGGATGCCGGGGCCGAGGATTTCGCCGCCCACCACGATGCCCAACTGGCCGGACCGCGGGGAGGAGGCGGACTGAGCCTCTCGCCGTCGAGCTTGCGGGACGCACGGACGCTGAACCGCCTGGTGCTGCCCTCGCCCAACGGCTCCTCCATCGCGCACGAGCTCGCCCGGGAAGTCCCGCTTATCGCGGCAGTGTCATTGCGTAATGCAGCCGCCACCGCGGATTGGGTGGCGGCCGAACTCCCCGCGGATGCAGTGGTGGCGGTGATCGCAGCCGGCGAATTATGGCCCGGCGGCTCGCTCAGGCCCGCCGTGGAGGATCAAATCGGGGCCGGAACCTTCATTGCCGGGCTCGCTGCCGCAGGGCGGGGCGGCTTCACTCCGGAAGACGGCAGGGAAGGTTTCGCGCCGGAGGCTGGTGCCGCGATGGCCGTGTTCAACGCTGCCGAACCCCGGCTCCATGACGCCCTTCGAGGCTGCTCCAGCGGCCGGGAGTTGATCGGCGCAGGGTACGCCGACGACGTCGAGATCGCCGCCGAACTTGACGCCGGGACCGCCGTGGCCATCTTGAGGGACGGCGCATTCCAGCGGCCTTGAATGCCCTTCGGTGCGATTTCCATAGGGGCTTGCGCTTCATCTACTTAGCGATACTATGTACCAGTAGCTAGTATCACTGAGTAGTGAAAAGAGGTGTCCGATGGGCAGGCAGATGACGGAGATGCTCAAAGGGACCCTGGAGGGCATCGTTCTCGCCCTCCTGACCGGGAATCCCGCGTACGGGTACGAAATCACGACGCTGCTCCGGGGACAGGGCTTCACCGAGATCGCCGAGGGCACCGTTTATGCGCTGCTCGTCAGGATCGAGCAGAAAGGCCTCGTCGATGTCGAGAAGCGGCCGTCCGAGAAGGGCCCGCCGCGCAAGGTCTATTCGCTCAACGAGCAGGGCAAGAAGGAACTGGACGAATTCTGGAATACGTGGAGTTTCCTGTCTGAACGGCTGGAGCAGCTCCGAAAGGGAGGAAAGTGAACATGGCCGCAGGGTGGATCGAGCAGCTCACGGGATCGCTCGAACAGAAGAAGCAATACCGGCAAAACAAGGCGCGCGTGGAGCAGCTTCCCGCGGACTATCGCGCGGCGGCGACCGCGCTGGAACGGTACCTGATGTACTTCGGGGCCATCACTAAGGGCGACGTGCTGCTGAGGATGCTCGGCGACCTCACCGATCTCTTCGAACAGAGCGCCGCGGACGGAACGCCGATCCGCGACATCGTCGGCGAGGACCCGGTGGAGTTCGCCGAAACGTTCATGCGCAACTACACGAGCGGACAGTGGATCAACAAGGAGCGCGAACGCCTGGTCAAGGCAATCGACGCCGCTGCCGGAGACGATGGGAAGGAGAGATAGTCATGACCAGTGCATCCACCACCCGAGAACCCGCGATCCGCGTGCAGGGCATGGAAAAGTCCTACAAGGAGCTGCACGTGCTGCGCGGCGTGGACTTCGACGTGGCAGCGGGCACCATCTTCGCCCTTCTCGGCTCCAACGGAGCAGGAAAGACCACGATGGTGAAAATCCTGTCCACGCTCCTGCGTCCGGACGCGGGCACGGCCACCGTCAATGGATTCGACGTCGTCACCCAATCGCTGCGGGTTCGGGAATCCATCAGCCTCACCGGACAATTCGCGGCTGTCGATGAAATCCTGTCCGGTCGGGAAAACCTGGTGCTGGTTGCCAAGTTGCGCCACCTCAAGGACCCCGGCCAGGCGGCGGATGATCTCCTCGCGCGCTTCGACCTGTCCGATGCGGCATCTCGGAAGGTGTCCGCGTATTCAGGAGGCATGCGCCGCCGCCTTGACATCGCCATGAGCCTCATCGGGCAGCCCGAGGTAGTCTTCCTCGACGAGCCGACCACCGGACTGGACCCCGAAGCACGCATCGAGGTGTGGCAGGTGATCCAGGAGCTCGCCAACCAGGGCACCACGGTTCTGCTCACCACGCAGTATCTCGACGAGGCCGAACAACTCGCGGACCGGATCGCCATCCTTCATCACGGGCGGATCATCGCGAACGGCACTCTCGCCGAGCTCAAGCAACTCCTCCCGCCAGCGAAGGTGGAGTACGTCGAAAAGCAGCCCACCCTGGAGGATATCTTCCTCGCACTCGTGGGAAACGAGGGCAATGTCGCGTCAAGTAAGGACCAGTCATGAGCACACACTTCTTCGCAGACACGGCCGTCTTGCTGGGCCGCTCCATGCGTCACATCTTCCGCAGCGCGGACACCATTATCACCACTGCGATCACACCGATCGCCCTGATGCTGCTGTTCGTTTACGTGTTCGGCGGCGCCATCAAGACAGGCACGGAGAATTACGTCAATTACCTGCTGCCGGGAATCATGCTGATCGCGATAGCGTCGGGCATCGCGTACACCGCCGTTCGCTTGTTTTACGACATGCAGAGCGGGATTTTCGAGCGGTTCCACTCCATGCCGATCGCACGATCGTCCGTGCTGTGGGCGCACGTGCTGACTTCCCTCGCCGCCAACGGGCTCTCGCTCGTGATCATCGTGGTGGTGGCCCTCCTCATGGGATTCCGCACATCGGCAAGCCCGCTGGCATGGCTCGCCATCATCGGGATCCTGGCGCTGTTCACACTGGCTCTCACGTGGCTCGCAATCATTGCGGGCCTGACAGCGAAGTCCGTGGACGGTGCCGGCGGGTTCTCCTACCCGCTGATCTTCCTGCCGTTCATCAGCTCGGCTTTCGTACCCACTTCCACCATGCCGGGTCCCGTGCGCGCCTTCGCAGAGAACCAGCCGGTCACTTCGATCGTCAACACGATCCAGGACCTGTTTGAACAACGGCCGATCGGAAGCGACATTTGGGTCGCTATCGCCTGGTGCCTCGGGATCCTCGTTCTCGCGTACTTCTTCGCGGCGGCGGCCTACCGGCGCAGGATCAGCTAACTGCGCTTTAGCCTTTGTCCTTGATCCAGCCTAGAATCACGGCCTCAAGCGCGGGCTTCTTTGCCTCGAAGTCGGCTTCGTCCAGGAACCGCGCGACGCGGGAGACCTCGCCGTCGCCCTCCAACAGGCCCAGCTCATCGGCAATCGACGCCCCTTGGTGGAACATCAGCGTGACGTTCTTTTTTGACCGAGGGAAGAACGAGGCAATGTTTCCCTTGTACATGAACGTGGGTGCCTGCCACTTGATGGCCTCGGAAAGGCGGGGGTCCACCCCCATGACGAATTCCCTGATCTTTCCGACGAGTTCACGGTGCGGGTTGTCGTATTGCTGAAGCCAGTTGTCTACATCCGGATTTCGATTGCCCATGGCTGTAACCATAATCCCGAGCGCAACCGCGGGGCCGCCGAAGCGCTGTACTTCAGGCGGCGCCCGGGGCGTTCCTTAGAAAATCTGGCGGATATTGGTCTTCGCGAGGTCGATAAGCTGGTCGCCGCGGCCGGAAAGGACCGTCCGGATCGCGTAGAGCGTGAAGCCCTTGACCTGTTCGGCGCTGATCGCCGGCGGAATGGACAGTTCCTGCCGGGCCGTGCGGACGTCGATGAGGGCCGGACCGTCGTACTCGAAGGCTTCAGCCAGTCCCGCTTTCAGCCCGGAGGAGTTGTCCACCCGGATGCCGCGAATTCCCAAGGATTCCGCGAGTTTGGCGAAGTCCGGGTTCTCGAGCTCCGTGCCGTAATTGACGAATCCGGCGGCCTTCATTTCGAGCTCCACGAAGTTCAGCGAGGAGTTGTTGAAGACCACCACTTTGACGGGGAGCTTGTTCTGCACCAAGGTGATCAGCTCGCCAAGCAGCATGGTCAGGCCGCCGTCGCCGGCCAGGGCCACTACTTGCCGCCCGGGGTACGCGGCCGCCGCGCCGATCCCGTGCGACAGGGCATTGGCCATGGTTCCGTGGTTGAACGAACCCAGAAGCCGGCGTCGGCCGTTCATGCTCAGATACCGGGCCGCCCACACAGTGGGGGACCCGACGTCGCACGTGAAAACCGCATCCGGAGCCGCCAACTCATCCACGAGCCTGCCTACGAACTGCGGATGGAGGGGCTGCCCGTCCTTGGCCGGAGAGGCGAGATCGTCGAGCTTGGCACGCGACTTGGCGTAGTGCTTGAGCGAAGCACTCAGGTGTGTTCTCTTCGCCTTGCGCCCGATCAAGGGCAGAAGCGCAGCGGCGGTGTCCTTGACCGTGCCCACGAGGCCAAGGTCGATCCGGGCCCGCCTGCCCAGCTGCTCGCCCCTGACATCCACCTGGATGATTTTGGCGTTCTCCGGGTAGAACTGCTGGTACGGAAAATCGGTGCCCAGCATGAGCAAGGCCTCACAGCTCTCCATCGCGCGATAACCGGAGCTGAACCCCAAAAGGCCGGTCATGCCGACGTCGAACGGGTTGTCGTATTCGATGTGTTCCTTGCCGCGCATCGCGTGCACGATCGGCGCGCCGAGCGCGTCCGCCAGGGCCATGACCTCGGCGTGCGCACCCGCGGTGCCGGCGCCGGCGAGAATGGTGACCTTGCCGGCCGCGTTGAGAATATCCGCTGCCTCTGCGAGCTCCTGCGAGTTGGGCCGGATCTCCGGCCGGGCGGCGCGGATCACCGCTGTGCGGTCGCTTTGCGCCTCCGCGAGGGCGACATCGCCGGGAATTACGACGACGGCGACGCCTCGCTTCTCGACCGCGGTCCGCATGGCGATCTCCAAGACCCGTGGCATCTGGGAAGGATGGGCGATGTGCTCGACATAAACGCTGCATTCCCGGAACAACTCCTGGGGGTGCGTCTCCTGGAAGTACTGGCTGCCGATCTCTTCACTGGGAATGTGGGCGGCGATCGCCAACACGGGAACCCTGGACTTGTTGGCATCGTAGAGGCCGTTGATCAGGTGCAGGTTGCCAGGGCCACAGGATCCGGCGCACACCGCCAGTTCATCCGTCAGACCCGCCTCGGCTGCGGCTGCCAGCGCGGCGGCTTCCTCGTGCCGGACATGGACCCAGCGGATGCTCTCTTCCTCCCTCAGGGCGTCCGTGAATCCGTTCAGCGAATCTCCGGGGATCCCGTAGACGCGCTGGACGTTGTTGGCTTTGAGGGTGGCGACGATGTTCTTGGCAACAGTATTCCTGGCGGCGGACATGGACTGTTCCTTTCGAGGGGAGGCAGTGCAGACACGGCCTACGCTACTCCGGAACAGTCCATGGCGCCTGATGCCCGGCGTCGGGAGGGCTAACGGTAGGTGGTGACGAACGGGCGGTTGCTGGGCACGATCTGCTTGCCCAGCGGCATGAGCGATACCGGAATGAGCTTCAGGTTTGCGATGGCCAGCGGGATCCCGACGATGGTGATGGCCATGGCCAAGGCCGTGACCACGTGGCCGATCGCGATCCAAATGCCCGCAACCAGCAACCAGATGACATTGCCGAGGAGCGTAAAGACACCTCCCCCGCCGGGCTTTTCGATGATTGTGCGTCCGAACGGCCACAGCGTGTACGAGGCGATCCGGAACGACGCGATGCCCCACGGGATGGTGACGATCAACAAGCAGCACACAATTCCGGCCACAAAATATCCCAAGGCCAGAACGAAGCCGCCGAAGACGAGCCAGATGATGTTGAGCAGCGTTTTCATATCTCCCATTGTCCCTTGCCGCGTGCTGTTGGGGGCTAGGGGTTCGCCCTGAAATCTCCCTGATCTTCCGATCCCGGCTCACATATACGGCCCTTTCCTCCGACGCCCGCTCACAAACAAGGCCCTCCCGGCCAACGCCCGCTCACAAACAAGGCCCCCCGGGCCAACGCCCGTGGGACTTCCCGCGAAGGACTACTTGCAGTTGGCGCTCAGCCACGTGGTAACGGGAGCCATGGCTTTTTCGAACTTGCCGCTCGAGTAGACGGTCTGATCTTTCAGGCCTGCGATCGCAGTGTCCTTGAGATTTGTGAAATCAGCCTTGAGCGCGTCCGGGACGCGATCCGCAGTGGCGGCGAGCTCTGCCTTGTATTGCTCCAGCTCGGCGGTCTTTCCCTGCGCCGCAGACATTGGCAGCAACGAAGCTCCCGTCGCTTCCTTAGAGATGGTGGAGCACATCTCGGCTGCCGAGGCGAAGCCCCCGAATGGCCCCGATGAAGGAGTTGGGCTTGCGCTTGCGGTTCCGGAGTCGCCCGCAGAAGAGGACGACGGCGTGCCCGCCGCGGCGGAGCCCCCTCCCTGTGTGGAGCAGCCGGACAGCGCCAGTGCGGCGAAGAGGGCGACTGTCAGGTATCGGATCGGACCGTTAAGTGGTTTGGAAAGGATTTTCAAAGGTCGCATTCTGCTTGATCGTCTGTCTCCGGAACCGTTCGGTCTCCAGAGCAATGGCATTCTGTCCCCGCCGTGGAGTGTAGCCCGAACGGCCCCGGACCTTCCAAGTTGACTTCAGGACCCCTTTTAGACCGCTCCCTCTTCCCGCACCAGCAAGGTATCCAGTTTGGTGAACGAGGTGCCCCATCCTTCACGGGTCATTTCCACCCATTCGTCCGAGTCGAAGGGACCCTGTGTGATATGAAGCCGCGTACGGCCGCCGTCCAGTACCTCGAACTCAAGGCGCATTTCCAGCAAAAGTGTGATCCCGGCGTCGGGCTCTGCTTTCTGGGTGGCGACCAGCAGGGCGGGCGGATCGTACGCGGTGATGACTGCGTCGATGGGTGACTCCTTGGCGACGCCGTTCTCGTCCCAGGTCATGACGAGCTGCCAGACTCCGCCCACCCTGGGGTCGACGGCTATCCGGTCGCGTGGCGAATCCACGCCCACCGGCCCGAACCATGCCGCGAGCTGGTCGGGGTCAACGAAAGCTTGGAAGACGAGCTCGCGCGGGGCATCGAATTCGCGGGTCATGGTGAGAATGTGCTGTTCCGTGTTCATTGCTTGACTCCTGGATCCTTTGAATCGTTCTGAATCTTGCGTAGGTGGGCGTCGAGGCGGGCAAAGCTGGCATCCCAGAAGCGCCTGTATTTGTCCATCCATTCGGTGGCTTCGCGCAGTGGTTCTGCTTCCAATTTGGAAGACCTCCATTGCGCATTCCGGCTCCGGCTGATCAGCCCTGCATTTTCCAGGACCTTGAGATGCCGCGAGACGGCGGGAAGGCTGATGTCGAACGGTTCGGCAAGCTCGTTCACGGTGGCCTCACCCTCCGAAAGCCGGGCCAGAATGGCCCTTCGGGTGGGGTCGGCAAGAGCCGAGAAGATGAGACTGAGCCGGTCTGTGGACATCGCCAGCGCCTTCGTATTTAATACATCGGTTAATTAGTCGACGTGTTAAATATGCGACAGCGGGCGGCTACTGTCAAGAGTTTCTTTGGACGCCCGCTCACATCCGGGGGCAAAACCGCGGACGCTCGCTCACATCATCTGAGCGGGCGTCCGGCGAAAAGGCGATAAAGGTGAGCGAGCGTCCGGCGGGCGTCAGGCTTTTGCGGCCTGGACGAAGGAGCGAACGAGGTCGAGGTCCTTCACCCCGCGCGAGGACTCCACGCCGCTGGACACGTCGACGCCCCAGGCCTTGGCTTCGCGCGCCGCGGCTCCGACGTTGGACGCGGTCAACCCGCCGGCCAACAACCAGTGGCGCCCGCCCAGGGCCAGTTTAAGGACCGAGGAATAGTCCCATGCCTCACCCGAACCCGGCACAGCGGCGTCGATCAGGAGAAGTTCCTCGCCCCACTCCTCGAACTCGACCGGAGCGGCACCCATGGTGACGGCCCGGATGAGCCGCATGCCGGCGTCGTGCACGGTCTTAACGTCTTCCGGCGAGCGAGTTCCGTGCAGCTGGACCCATTCGAGACCGGCTTCACGGGCGGTTACGACGGCTTCGGCAGCTGCCTCGTGCCGGAAAACCCCGACGGCGGCGACACCTTCCGGGACATGGGTCAACAACTCTCGGGCACGGTCGGGCGATACCTCCCGCGGACTCTTCGTCAGCACGAAACCAACGGCGTCTGCGCCGGACTCGACGGCGGCCTGCACAGATTCAGGCGTGCTCAATCCGCACACTTTGACGAACATTCCGCGCCTCCAACCGTTTACCTTCCTACGACGTTAGCAAGGGCCTCAGGGTTTGTTGAACCGTGCCAAGATTGCACCGATGTTACGCGGGCGTTCAATTGGCCAAAGGCTGGCTCGGGCTAGGCTGGAGCGCATGGAGATCATCCGCTTTGCCGAGCTCAAACCCGAACCATGGCGCAACGGAGGCGGGGTGACCCGCGAACTCGCCAGCCATCCGAAAGCGGCGTCGGCGCAAGACGGAGCGTGGGACTGGCGGGTCAGCATCGCCGACGTCGGATCGGCCGGCGATTTCTCGACGTTCCCGGGCATGGAGCGAGTGCTTACCGTGATCGATGGCGAATTGCTGCTGCTCACGGTGGACGGCGAAGAACACCCGCTGGAAAAGTACCGACCGTTCCGGTTTTCCGGAGAGGCGGCTTCGGCCAGCGCACTTCCCACCGGCGACATCCGCGACCTCAATGTGATTGCCCGGGCCGGCGAATTCAAGGGCTACACGTCCATCATCGAGCTATCCAAGAAGCGCGCACACCCGGTGTTCGAAGGCCAGTTGGCTGTCCTTTTGGAGGGCAAGGCTTCCGTGAGTCCCGGCGCGGAGCCGGCGGACACGGCACCCGCGGACGGCTCGGACGGGGAGGCCGCCGCGGACGGGGAGGCTGGCGCGGCGACCGCCGAACCCGTTGAACTCGCCCGCTACGACGCCGTAGTAGGTTCCGACACCCGCAGCCCGGAAATCCTGGGCCGTGGATTCATCGCCGTCATCTCCATCGACCGTGTGGAGCATGCGCCCTCCTAGGTCCCAGCACTGGACATAATGCCAACATGCGCATTCACTGAGCCCACCACTGGACATGCCCCTCGTGGTGTCAGCAACATGCCCACTCGCTGAGCCCACCACTGGACATGTCCCTCATGGCGTCCGCAAAACACCCATTCACCGAGCCCACCACTGAACATGTCCCTCGTGGTGTCAGCAACATGCCCATTCACTGAGCCCACCACTGGACATGTCCCTCGGTGAGGCCCATGACCGCGCATGTCCCCTGGTGAGGCTCGCCACCAAAGCTGACCACCCGGCGTCGGGCTTGCTAGCCTCGAAGGAAGGCCCGCACAGGGACCTCCGGACGACGGATCAGTACCCGGCACGCGACAAGACTGGCCAAAGGATCGTCATGTCGTGGTTTATCCTCATTCTGTCCGGCGCGCTCGAGGCCGTCTGGGCCGCAGCGCTCCACCGTTCCAACGGCTTCCGCAAGCCGGTCCCCTCCGCCATCTTCCTGGTCACCGTGGTCGCGAGCACAGCAGGGCTTGCCTTCGCGATGCAATCCATCCCCACCGGAACCGCGTATGCCGTGTGGGTGGGAGTTGGCGTCGTTCTCACGGCCGCTTACGCGATGGTCACCAAAGTCGAGCGCCCGACGGCGGCCCGGCTGCTCCTGCTCGCCGGCATCGGTGCGTGCGTGGTCGGCTTGAAGGTGGTGGCGTAGCCATGACCGCTAAATTCGCGTGGGCCATACTGCTGGCATCCGCCGTGCTCGAAGCTGTGTGGGCGACGGCCCTGGGACTGTCCGACGGCTTCAGCCAAGCCCTCCCCACCGTGGTCTTCGCCGTCACGGCAAGCCTCAGCATGATCGGCCTCGGCATTGCAGTGAAGCGGATTCCCTTGGGCACGGCCTACGCCGTCTGGGTCGGGATCGGCGCTGCGCTGACGGTCGGCTGGGCGATGGCCACCGGCGTCGAACCGGCCAGCCCGCTCAAGCTGCTGTTTATTGCGGGAATCGTGGGTTGCGCGGCCGGGCTGAAGGTCCTTCCCCCTGAGAAGCGTGAAGAAGTGACGGAACCGGCCCGGTCGTAAGCCCGGAATACTCCCCGGCTCCCCGGAGTTGCCAGCAATGAGACGAACACTCTGCGAAGGAGAAGCACCATAGCCCGGAAACCACGAATGTACAGCTCGGCGATGGCTTGACCGTGAGCCCCCTCGGTTTCGGCGGGATGGCACTGACGCCCGTATACGGCGAGGTGGATCCCGCGGAATCCCTCAAAACGCTGCATCACGCCGTGGATGCCGGCATCAGCTTCATCGACACCGCGGATGTTTACGGTGCGGGCGACAACGAGGAACTGATCGCGAAGCTCCTGAAGGACCGGCGCGACGAGGTCCAGTTGGCCACCAAGTTCGGAATCGTGGGCAACCCGCGTGATGGCTACACCGATGTCCGGGGAGATACCGCGTACGTGGCCCAGGCGGCGGAAGCAAGCCTCCGCCGCCTGGGCACCGACGTCATCGACTTCTACTACATGCACCGCCGCGACCTCCGCGTTCCGATTGTGGAAACCGTGGAGGCCATGGCGGAGCTTGTCCGGGCAGGCAAGGTCCGGCACCTTGGGCTGTCCGAAGTGACAGCCGAGGAGCTGAGGGACGCCAACGCCGTGCACCCGATAGCCGCCGTGCAGAGCGAATGGTCCATCTGGAGCCGGGACGTTGAACGCAACGTCGTCCCGACTGCGGCAGAGCTGGGTGTGGGCTTCGTGCCCTATTCGCCGCTTGGCCGGGGCTTCCTCACGGGAACCGTCAGCGCCGATCAACTCGGCGAGAGCGATTTCCGGCACCGCATCCCCCGATTTGCCGACGGCGCACTCGACGCCAACCAAGCGGTTGTTGCCGCCGTGCGTGCCGTGGCCGCCGAGCTGTCCGAAACCAATGGCCGGGATGCAACCCCCGCCCAGGTGGCTTTGGCCTGGCTTTTCGCCCAGGGCCGCCGCCTCCAGCTCAGTGTGGTCCCCATCCCCGGAACGCGCAAAGCGCACCGGATCGATGAGAACCTGGGCGCCCTGTCGCTCGAGTTGAGCGCCGCCCAACTCGACGTGCTCGACGGCGCCGCGGACGCCGTCGTCGGCTCACGGTCCGCGGATCCCACCTGGGTTTCGCAGGGCCGCGAATAGGCGATAAGCCGCAGGAGGCTTCCGTAGAGTGGACGAATGGACTCACTCATTCATTCACTGCGTGACATCACCATCCGGCGAATCTCGGTCAGCGAGATGAACAACAACGTGTACCTGCTCACCGCCAAGGCGAGCGGCGCGCAGCTCCTCATCGACGCCGCGGACGACCTTCCGGCCATCCAGGCAATGCTGGCTGAGTCCGCCGGGGACACCACCGCCACGCCGAAACTGGCCATGATCGCCACGACGCACCAGCACTGGGACCACGTCCGCGCGCTTCCCGGGTTGGTGGAAGCTACGGGCGCGAAGACCTCGGCCGGAGTGGACGACGCCGAGGTGCTGCCCGTACCCGTGGACGTGCTGCTGCACCATGGCGATGTGGGAAACTTCGACGGTTTCGACATCACCGCGCTGCACTTGCGCGGCCACACTCCCGGCTCGATCGCCTACGTCTACCAGGACCCGGAAGGGCCCGCGCACATTTTCAGCGGCGACTCGTTGTTCCCCGGAGGCGTCGGCAACACCCAGAACGACGCCGCCCGCTTCACGTCGCTGCTAAACGATGTGAAGGAACGGCTGTTCGAGGCCTACCCGGACGACACCGTGGTACACCCGGGCCATGGAGATCCGACCACGCTCGGCGCGGAGCGGCCACACCTTGCGGAATGGCGCGAGCGCGGCTGGTAATCCCCAAGGGACATGCCCAGCCTTCGAGCCCAGGAGAGGGCATATCAGGAATATGTCCACTCCTCATTGCCCACGCTGAGCATGTCCAGCGGAGAACCTAGCGAACGGACGAGGGACATGCTCATTATTCGAGCCCAGGAGTGGGCATATCAGGAATATGTCCACTCCTCATTGCCCACGCAGAGCATGTCCAGCGGACAACCTGGCGAACTCGGCGGCCTATCGAGTGAACAAGGGACATGCCCCTACACCACAAGTAACCTAGCGGCCGCGGCGTTCGTTCGACGCCGGGGCCGAGGCACGGCGCGGGCCGCTGCGGGCCGGACGGCCGGAACCCGAGTTACCTGAGCCGGAGCCGTAGGAGCCACCGGAATTGCCACCCGTGTTCGAGGACCATACGGACTTGTTGCCGCTAGTACGCGTGGACGTAGCGGATTCCGTGCGCGGAGCCGACGCCGAGCGGTTACCACCGGATGCACGCTGACCCGTTGCCGGACGTCCGCTGCGACCACCCTGGCCCTGTGCGCCTGGAACGTCATTGCGGTGAGTGGAAGCAGCGTTGCCGCGTCCCCGCGAGCTACGGGCGACGTCGTCGTTCGCAGCAGCACGGCGTTCCGCGCGGTTGATGTCGGTACGCACGGGCTCGGCCGCGACCTTGCCACGGCCACCGCGACCACCCCGGCCACCCGCAGTGGGTGCAGCCTGGGTGGAACGGCGGTTGCGCTTGCGCTGGGCGTTGGCACCGGTGGAGGTACCGCCGCCCGGTTGCTGGGTCTTTGCCGCAAGCAGTGCCGCGCGGGTGCGCGGGTCAACCTTGTCGGCAACCTGGCCCACCAGCTCGGCAATCAACGGGGAGTTGGCCGTGACGCGCTCGAACGAAACGTCGACGCCGGCAGCCTTCATGAGCTTCTTGACGTCGGACTGCTGCTCGGGAAGCGTCAGCGTGACCACGGTGCCGTCGGAACCTGCACGGGCCGTACGGCCGGAGCGGTGCAGGTAAGCCTTGTGCTCTGTGGGCGGGTCGACGTGGATGACCAGCTCGACGTCGTCGACGTGCACGCCGCGGGCAGCGACGTCGGTGGCCACCAGAACCCGGACCTCACCGCTGGAGAACTCGGCGAGGTTGCGGTCACGGGCATTCTGCGACAGGTTGCCGTGGAGGTCGACGGCGGGGATGCCGCAGTCCGTCAGGGTCTTGGCGAGTTTGCGTGCGTGGTGCTTGGTCCGCATGAAGAGGACGCGGCGGCCGGCGCCGGACGCCAGCTCCACGATCAGCTGCTTCTTGACGGTCTGGTCGTTGATCACCAGGACGTGGTGCTCCATGGTGGTCACGGCGGCCTGGGGGTCGTCCACCGAGTGGGTCAGCGGGTTGGACAGGTAACGGTTGACCAGTTTGTCAACACCGTTGTCCAACGTCGCGGAGAAGAGCAGGCGCTGACCCTGGGTAGGAGTCATGTCCATGAGCTTCTTGACCACCGGGAGGAAGCCGAGGTCGGCCATGTGGTCGGCCTCGTCCAGCACGGTGATCTCGACGGCTTCGAGAGTCAGGATGCGCTGGCGGATGAGGTCCTCAAGGCGGCCCGGGCAGGCGATGACAATGTCGACGCCGGCGCGCAGCGCCTTTTCCTGGCGGGCCTGGGAGATACCGCCGTAGATGACCGTGGTGTTTAGGCCCATGGCCTTGGCGAGCGGCTCGATGGTGGCGTTGATCTGGGTGGCCAGCTCGCGGGTCGGCGCAAGGACCAGGCCCATCGGGCGGCCAGGCTTGCGGAAGTGCTTGGCTTCGCGCTCGGCGAGACGTGCCACAAGCGGGATAGCGAAAGCGATGGTCTTACCGGAGCCGGTGCGGCCACGGCCCAGGACGTCGCGGCCGGCGAGCGTATCCGGGAGGGTCTTGACCTGGATAGGGAAAGCTTCTTCGATGCCATCCGCAGCGAGGGACTCGGCGATGGCCTTGGGCGTGCCAAGGGCAGCAAAAGTAGTCATGTGTTTCAAGGGTCTTTCTGGCGGTGTCCAACGGACATCGTCCCCCGACGCCGGTTGGGCCAAGGGTTCGCCGAGGAAAAGTCAGTGATCGACCGGTAGGCAATAAGCCGTGGCCGGGACCAGAGAAAACGCGTTCATCGACGCAGGATGTGCCTCTCACATGAAAAAAGCCCACTTCCCAAGTTTGGAACCAAGCCAAATTCGGGAACTAAGCGGGCATCACTGCACATCAAGTAGATCTATCCTAGCATCCGCAGACAGCTGGCCTTTCCACGGGGTGCTTTTGGGCAGCCGTTGCCTCACGGGGGCACCTCCGGGCAGGCTTGAGGCATGACGCACCAGCACGACGGCGGAGCCCACCTTCACAGCGAACCCGACCGCGACGCCGACGCGGCGCAGTTTTGGGACGGGGTGTACCTGGAAAAGGCGAAGAGGTGGAGCGGCAATCCCAATCCGCAGCTGGTCGCGGAAGCCAAGGCCCTGGCTCCCGGAACCGCACTGGATCTCGGCTGCGGGGAGGGCGCGGACGCCATCTGGCTCGCCCAGCACGGCTGGACAGTGACCGCCGTGGATGTCTCCGCCGTCGCGCTTGAACGGGCAGAAGCCCATGCGGCCGACGTCGGGCTAAAGGACCGCATCGTGTGGCTTCAACGGAACTTCGGCTCCTGGCTCCCCGACACGGGCTTCGACCTCGTGTCCTCCCAATTCCTTCATTCTCCACTTCTTCCGTGGCGCGATTCGCTCGCTTCGGCCGCGGCCGCGGTGGCTCCCGGCGGTGCTTTGCTGGTGGTGGGGCATCATCCGGATGGCCTGACGCCGTGGAGCGGGCACAAGGACATGAAGGACAAGTTCTTCACTCCCGAAGATTTGGTCGAGGCACTTATGAGCGGCCCGGGCTCTTGGAGGATCAATGTTGCCGATTCCCGGGAACGCGCCGTGACGGGGCCGGAGGGCCAACATGCCACCACCATCGACAGCGTGCTCCGGGCCACCCGAGCGTCCTAGGCCCGCACGTCGTCCGCCTCGGGGGCGCTGTGGGCTTCGGCGTCCCCCGCAATTTCCGTACCCGAAGGTCGCCGGACGGTAACCCGCGGCGCAATGATGAGTCCGACGACGGCGATGGTCGATGTCAGCGCGAACACTCCCGCGAAGGAAGCCGCCGTCGTCGTCAGCGCACTGAAGACGAGTCCCGTCACGGCGAGCGAGAGGGCGCCTCCGAGGGAATCGGCGATGGACATTGCCGAACTGTTGAAGCCTTGGTCCTCGGGCTTGGAGAGGGCCAGGGTCATGACACTCAAGCGCGGGTACATCAGGCCCATCCCGGCGCCGGCGAACAGCCACCCTGCAATTGCTAGCGCGGGTGGCCACGAAAACAATGTGGTCACGAGGAGAATTGCCACCGAACCGAGCACCAGCGCCGAGCCAATCCGGACTGCCCGGGAATTGCCAAGCCTGGAGCCCATGCGGCCCTGCACCGCGGATGCCCCTGCCCACGCGAGCGCCGATCCCGTCAGCGCGAGTCCCGCAAAAGCAGGGGTGAAGGAGTATCGCTCCGTGAGGAGGTACGGCACGTAAACCTCGGCACCGAAGAAGGCTGCGGAAGCGGCTCCGCGCATCAAAATGACGCTCGGCAGTCCGCGGTGCGCGCCTAGCGTGCCGCGCGGAACCAAGGGCCTTACCGCCAGCATTGCGATGACGAGCGCGACGGCGGCAATCACCCAACCCACGCCGGGCACGTGGCCGGAGAGGTTCAGGCCGAGAACCGAAAGGGCTGCGAGCGCTGCCCATCCCATGCGGCCGAAAGCCCAGGGAACGTCGGCGGCTTCGGGCTTTGGAGTGTGTGTGGCGGCCGCGTCGGAGCCTTCCGCCGACCGCACGCCCCGCATGGCGGGGAGGATCATTGCCAGGGCCGGAACCACGAGGCCGACCACGCCAAGGAACACCCAGTGCCAGCTGCTCAGTTGGGCAACCACGCCGGCCGCGAAGGGACCGATCATCGAGGGAATCACCCAGGCCGCCGAAAACGCCGCAAAGACCTGGGCGTGCAACCTCGCGGGGTAAACCCGGGCGATCACCACGTACAGCGCCACGGTCATTGCGCCGCCGCCAAGGCCCTGGACCAGCCTGCCGGCGACGAGTATCGGCATGGAAACGGCCGTACCGGCGATGAGCAGCCCCGCCGCGAACAGCACCACGGAGGCATACAGCGGAGCGGACGGACCACGCCTGTCCGCCCAGTTCCCTGCGGCCACCATCCCGATCACACCGGTGGCGAGCGGCCCGGCGAACGCCAGTGCATAGAGTCCGGCACCGTCCAGCTCGCGGCTCACCAGCGGCATGATGGTGGTGACCGCCATGGATTCGAAAGCTGCAAGGAAGACCAACGCGCAGGCACCCGCTGTCGCCAGGAGATAGGGGCGTTGCAAAATGCCGGCTGTTGCGTCGTGGCTTGTCATCATCCCAGCCTAGAAGCCCGGTGGAGTTTGGGGCCACCCTCAAAATCCATTCAAGTGATTTATGTTTCACGAGAAATTAACTCTGGGCAAACACTGTACTAAATAGCCGACTATCGGTTGTTCCCGTAATCATTCCGTGATCAACTGCTTGGCGTGAACTTCACAAGACGCAACTTCCTGTCAGTTGCCGGATCTGCCACGGCCGCGACGCTTGTCACCGGCGCCTCCGTGGGAACCGCGCCTGCCGTGACCGCCCTCCCTCAACCCGGCGCCTCGGGAATCGACCACATCATTGTGGTGATGATGGAAAACCGCTCCTTCGACCATTTCCTTGGCTGGATGCCCGGTGCGGACGGAAAACAAGCCGGACTGACGTTCATTGACCGCTACGGGATCCCGCACACGACTCACCACCTGACGGATTACCAGGGCTGCGGGCATCCCGACCCTGACCATTCCTATGAGGGCGGCCGGATCCAGTACAACAACGGCAAGAACGACGGTTGGCTGCGGGCAGGCGAGAATGATGAGTTCGCCGTCGGATACTACGACTCGGGCGATCTCGACTTCTGGCGCCAAGCCGGCCCCGATTGGACTGTCTGCGACCGCTATTTCGCAGCCACCTTGGCCGAAACGTATCCGAACCGCTTCTATCAGCACTCGGCGGCCACGGACAGGCTCCATAACTCGACCGTCACCAGCACCATGCCCACGATCTGGGACCGCTTGGCAGCCGCCGGGGTGCAAGGGAAGTACTACTACGGCGACATCCCCTTCACCGCCTTATGGGGAACGAAGTATCTCGGAATCTCCAAGCCCTACGCCGAGTTCCTCAGCGACTGCAGTTCCGGCAAACTCCCCTCCGTGTCCTTCGTGGATCCGCGCTTCACGGACGAGTCCAGCGGAACCTCCGGCGATGACCACCCGCATGCGGACATCCGCTCCGGCGAACTGTTCCTCGCGGAGGTCTATAACGCCGTGACCAAGAGCCCCAACTGGGCGAACACCATGCTGGTGGTGAACTACGACGAATGGGGCGGGTTCTACGACCACGTGCCACCCGAAACAGCACCGGACAGCAATCCAGACACCGCCCGGCGCGGCTTCCGCGTACCGTCGATGGTCATTTCTCCACGCGCCCGCAGGCAATACGTGGCACATGGCACCTATGACCACACCTCGGTCCTGAAGGCCATCGAGTGGCGCTGGGGGCTTCAACCACTGACGCCGCGGGACAATGCCGCCCGCAACATCGCCGAAGTGCTCGATTTCCAATCAGCGCCCAATCTGGCCGCTCCGACATACCTTGTGCCGCCTTATGCCGCCGGTCCGGCGTGCTCCCCGGTAGGGCCACCGGCGGAAGAAGAGTGGGCCGGCTTGAAACAGAAAGCTCTCGCGGACGGATGGATCCTGCCATGACCTTCAAAACCTTCGCCATGTCCAAGATGCGGCTCGGTTTCGCTGCGCTGATGGTTGTCCTGCTGGGCGCCTCCTGCATCGCCTTCGGATTGCAGCAGACGGAAGCACAAGCGAGCGAACCCCAAACCGCCCAGAGCACCGGATATCTCCCGGGAGCCAAGCACGTGTTCGTGATCAATCTTGAAAACAAGGGATACGACACCACGTGGGGACCGGGTTCGGCAGCACCATACCTTTCCACCACGCTGCGCAACCAAGGCGTACTCCTGAACCAGTACTTCGGCACGGCACACAACTCGCAACCGAACTACGTCGCCCAGATTTCCGGCCAGGGCCCCAACCCGCAGATGCAGGCCGATTGCCAGACGTACTCTCCATTCGCGAAGACCGGGACAGCAGCTCCTGGCCAGGCCGTTGGAGATGGCTGCGTCTTCCCTGCCGATGTGCCCACGGTGGCCGGCCAGTTGACGGCAGCCGGCAAGTCCTGGAAGGGCTACATGGAGGACATGGGCACCCCATGCCGCCACCCGGCCCTCGGCGCACCCGATGACACGCAGAAAGCCAAGGTCGGGGACCAGTACGCCGCCCGGCACAATCCCTTCGTTTACTTCGCGGGGATCACGGGTTCCCCGGACTGCGCCAAGAACGACGTGGACCTCGGAGCCTTGAAGACCGATCTTGCTTCGGTCTCCACCACGCCCAACCTGTCCATGATCACGCCGAACCTCTGCCACGACGGACACGACTCCCCGTGCGTTGACGGCCAGCCCGGCGGCCTGACCAGCGCGGATGCATGGCTGAAGCAGTACGTTCCGCTGATCACCTCGTCTCCCGCGTTCCGCCAGGACGGTGTTTTGGTGATCACCTTCGACGAATCCGACAGCCCCCAATCGGACGCCTCCGCGTGCTGCGGCGAAGGCCCCGGACCCAATTCCCCGCTTCCCGGGATCGTCGGACAGGGCGGAGGCCGGGTCGGGGCCTTGGTCATCTCCCCCTTCACCAAGGGCGGCACGTGGTCCACGACGCCCTACAACCACTACAGCTTGCTGGCGAGCATTGAAGACACCTTCGGCCTTCCGCACCTCGGCTACGCAGGCACCCCTGGGCTGAACCGCTTCGGACTCGACGTCTACAACGCCGGCCTCTAGGCCGGGCCCGCGGCGGCCGGCACGACGGCGGCGGTCGGCACGACGGCGCCAGTCGGCACAACGGCGCCAGTCGCCGTCGAGTCCGGGTTCAGCATCCACCCGACCCGCTTGGCCGTGCTCAGCATCACGACGCTTTCGACGAGTTCGATCCCGGGAATGCGTTGCTGGATGGCAAGTTCCATCTCCAGTACCTCGGCCAGCGAGCGCAGCCACATGATGATCACAAAGTTGGTGCTGCCGGTGGTGGAGGCCGTGAACCTGACGTTCCTGACGGCCCGCAGCTCGCCGGCCGCAGCTTCGTGCTGGCCTGCTGGAACATTCGCGAACCACTGGCACGTGATGGGATAGCCGGAGAATTGCTGGGCGATTTCGCAGCGGAAAGACAGCATCCGGCTCGCGAGCACCCGGCCGAGCTGCCGCTGCACCGTGGCAGGGTGTCGCCCCAGGGCGCGTGCGATCTCCGCGGCGGAGGCCCTTCCATCCCGCGCGAGGAAGGGAAAGAGAGCCATGTGGCTCTCCGGGAGCGGGGTGACCTGCGCGTAGGGGGCGGATGGATTGAGCGCTTCCGGCCCGGCGAGGGCGCGCAGCGCTTGCTGCTCCGCCCGGCTCAGGACGTTGAGCCGCCACGCGTAGCCGCTCGTATGGATCCGGGTGCAGAGCGAGGTCCGGTACTTGGTGAGCCCCCGGATTTCCTTGAGCTGGGGCAATAGCCGGCTGCTGAACTCACCCAGGTCCTGGGTGATCACGGTGAGCATGAGGTCACGGTTGCTGGCCGCCTCCTCAACCGTGATGATCTCCGGAATCGCTGCGAGCGCGGCTGTGACCTCGGGCCTGAGGTGCATTTCGCAGTCCACGTCCAACAGGGCGAGGCAGGCGTGCTTGGGGTCGCCCATGAGGTGCGCCGTAGTCCAGGCGGCTCCGGACTCGCGAAGGCGCTCCCATCGGGAGGCCAACGTGGTGGCGTGGACGTCCAGGACCTCCGCGGCATCAGACCAGCTGATCCGCGGCGAGATCTGGAGGGCATTGATCAGCCGAAGATCCTCTTCACTGAGTTCCATCAGCGATCCTCTCCTAGGCAGTGCGTGATTCCTGTTAATTCTGGCATGATCCTGAATTTTTTCATGACTTTTGAAGACTGTGAGGCTAGTCACTCCACAATGGCTATGGATACCTACCAAACGTTCAGGAAACAGGAGAACAGATGTCAATCGCCGCAGACGCCAAAGAGATGCAGGGAGAAATCGCCCGGTTCCGTCACGAGCTCCACCAGGAACCGGAGATCGGCCTGGACCTCCCCCGCACCCAGGAAAAGGTGCTCAAGGCGCTTGACGGGCTCCCGTACGAAATCACTCTGGGCGAGAGCACGACGTCCGTCACCGCGGTCTTGCGCGGCAGCGCGCCCGGTGCGCTTGGCGCGGAACCAGCCCGGAAGCCGGTTGTGTTGCTCCGCGCCGACATGGACGGCCTTCCCGTCCAGGAGCGCACCGGCGTCGAGTTCTCCTCGAAGATCGACGGCGCCATGCACGCGTGCGGCCACGACCTCCACACGTCCATGCTCGCCGGGGCGGCAACCCTGCTGGCCGAGCGACGCGATCAGCTGGCGGGCGACGTCGTCCTCATGTTCCAGCCGGGCGAAGAAGGCTTCGACGGCGCGGGCCACATGATCCGCGAAGGAGTCCTGGACGCCGCAGGCCGCCGTGTTGATGCCGCCTACGGCATGCATGTCTTCTCCTCCTTGGAACCGCATGGCCAGTTCTGCACCAAACCAGGCGTCATGATGAGCGCCTCCGACGGCCTCTTCGTCACGGTCCTCGGCGCCGGCGGCCACGGCTCGGCGCCGCATTCGGCCAAGGATCCCGTGACTGCCGCCGCCGAAATGGTGACGGCCCTGCAGGTCATGATCACGCGGCAGTTCAACATGTTCGATCCCGTAGTCCTGACCGTGGGCGTGCTGCAGGCAGGCACCAAGCGCAACGTTATCCCCGAATCCGCGCGTTTCGAAGCCACCATCCGCACGTTCTCGGAAGCCTCCCGCGACCGGATGATGACCGCGATCCCCCAGCTCCTCAAGGGCATCGCCTCGGCCCACGGCGTGGAGGTGGACGTCGACTACCGCGGCGAATACCCCATGACCGTCACTGACGAGGACGAGACCCGCACTGCTGAGAACGTCATCACGGACATGTTCGGGGATTCCCGTCTCTCCCGCTGGGCCACGCCGATCAGCGGCTCGGAAGATTTCTCCAGGGTCCTGGCGGAAGTTCCGGGAACCTTCGTAGGCCTGAGCGCCGTACCGCGGAGCGTGGACCACACCACCTCACCGTTCAACCACTCCCCTTACGCCACATTCGACGACGGCGTACTGTCCGACGGCGCGGCTCTCTACGCAGAGCTCGCGGTCTCCCGCATCGCCACCCTCGCCGCCGGCAACTAACCACCACCCCAAACCTTGGAGCACGACATGACCGCCACCGTAGGCCCTTCAGCCACAGTCCAGGTTCACAAGTCCCATCTGCGAACCCTCATCGGCACCGGCATCGGCAACGCCGTCGAATGGTACGACTGGGCAATCTACGCCACGTTCTCGCCTTTCATTGCCAGCGCGCTCTTCAGCAATGCCGACCCCGCCTCCGCGGTCCTCTCCACCCTGGCGATCTTCGCCGTCGGATTCGTGGCCCGACCGTTCGGCGGCTTCGTCTTCGGCTGGATCGGCGACAGGATCGGCCGCAAGACCTCCATGACGTTCGCCGTCGGTCTCGCGGCCCTCGGCAGCCTGCTGATCGGTATCGCCCCGACATTCCAGGCCGTTGGAGCCCTGGCATCCGTCATGCTGCTGGTGGCCCGCCTCATCCAGGGCCTCGCCCACGGTGGCGAGCTGCCGTCGTCGCAAACGTACCTGTCCGAAATGGCGCCCAAGGAAAAGCGCGGCTTCTGGGCGACCCTCATCTACACCTCCGGCACCGCCGGCATTCTCGCCGGAACTTTGCTGGGGGCCATCCTGACCGGTGTGCTGAGCAAGGCCGACATGAACGCCTGGGGCTGGCGCATCCCGTTCCTGGTGGGCGGCGCCTTGGGCGTCTACGCCTTGGTCATGCGGGCCAAGATGAAGGAAACCGAGGCGTTCGAAGCCGAAGCTCCGAAAGAAAAGCGTGCGCCGATGTGGCCGCAGATCGTCAAGTACCGCAAGCAGGCCCTGCAAGTGATCGGGCTGACCGTCGGCCTCACCGTCGTTTACTACATTTGGGGCGTCGTTGCGCCGAGTTATGCGGCAACCACCCTCAAGATGGACCGCGGCGCAGCCCTGTGGGCCGGCGTCATCGGCAACATTGCGTTCATCGCGGCGCTGCCGTTCTGGGGCAAGCTGTCCGACCGCATCGGCCGCAAGCCCGTACTGATCGTGAGTTCCGCCGGTGCGGCGTTGTTGCACTTCCCCATGACCTGGCTCCTGAAGGATTCCCCGTGGCAGCTGGCCGTTTCGATGTCCGTGATGCTGTTCTTCATTGCCGGCAGCGCCTCGATTGTCCCTGCCGTGTACGCTGAGCTGTTCCCGACCAAGATCCGCACCGTGGGCGTCGGCGTCCCGTATTCGATCTGCGTTGCGGTCTTCGGCGGCACGGCCCCGTACCTGCAGACCTGGCTCGGCAGCATCGGCCAGGCCAATATGTTCAACGTCTACGCCGTGGTCCTGCTGGCCATCGGAATCGCGTTCGCCTTCATGATCCCGGAAACCAAGGGCAAGGACCTGACACACTAAACTCCCCCGTGTGGACCCAACTGACTCGCAGTTAATGTCGTTTAGAGGCCTGAAAACGACAACAACTGCGAGTCAGTTGGGTTAAAGCTGCGCAGCGATCTGCCGGGAGGCGGCTTCCGCGAGGCGCTTGATGAAACCCTCGTCCTCGCCTACCACCTCGTCCACGGCACCGTCCTCGAGCAGTGCGCGCGCTACGATCCGTTGCCGCTCACTCAGCTCGGCCGCTAAGGACGTGTCACCGTGCACGATGATGCTGGCACCTTCGGGCGGCAGCGGAGCGAGCCAGGCGTTCCCTGCCGCCACCGTGCGACGGGCAGCCGCAAGAGCGAGCGCACCGCCACCGGTCCCCTCGCCGAGGAGCACGGCAACGCTGGGCACAGTGAGTCCGAGCAATCCCGCGATGCAATCGGCGATCCCGCCCGCAATTGCGGACTCCTCGGCCCGGACCGAAAGCTCGGCCCCCGGAGTATCCACCACCGTCACGAGCGGCAGCCCCAGTTCCTCTGCCAGGCGCATTCCCCGGCGGGCCTGCGCCAAACCCGCCGCGTCGAGGACGCTCCCGGCCCGCTGGGCTGCCCGGTCCTGGCCCACGACGACGACGGGCCGCCCCTCGAGTTCAGCCAGTACGACGGCGGTACTCGCCGAAGCTGCCCCACGGCCGGTGCCGTGCAAACGCACGAGGCGGCCGAACCCGCCGTCGAGCAGTTCGGCCAGCCCGGGACGTCCGGCGTCGCGAGTCCGCTCGACCGAATCCCATGCTGAAGCGTCGCCGCCGGAGGCGGCTTGACCAGGCGGGCCTCCCGCGCCGATCCACGATCCACGGGCGGCGAGAATCCCCACCACCTCGGCGGCAAAGTTCCTGAATCCCCGTGCGTCCAACACGGCGTCGACCGTCCCATGGGCGAAGAGGTGTTCACTCCTCTGGATGCCTTCCGGGAACTCCTGCCCGGTGAGTCCGGTGTAGACCTTGGGCCCCAGGAAGCCAACCAGCCCATCCGGTTCCGCCACCGTCACGTGCCCCAATGATCCCCACGAGGCGAAGACGCCGCCCGTGGTGGGGTGCCGGAGATAGGCCAGATAGGGCAGTCCGAGACGCTTGTACGCCGTGAGCGCCTCGGTAATCCGCACCATCTGCAGGAAAGCCAGGGTGCCCTCCTGCATTCGAGTTCCACCTGACGCCGGTGCGGCCACGAGGGGTAGTCGGCGTCGGCCTGCTTCTTCAATTGCTGCGACGATCCGTTCGGCGGCGGACCGTCCGATCGAGCCGCCGAGGAAGGCGAACTCACTAGCCAGGACGGCCACGGGCTGCCCATCCAGCGTCCCTTCGCCCGTGAGCACGGACTCGTCGGCGCCGCTGCGCTCCCGCGCCCGGGCCAGGTCCGCGAGGTAGGCAGAATCTGCCCCCGGCGGCGCCGGGACCGGCCGGTCCCAACTGCGGAAACTACCTGCGTCGAGGAGCTGGTTGAGAAACTCCGCCCCGCCAAGGCGGCGCTGCCGCGTGCCGACGGGGCCCGACTCCGAGGGCCGTTGGGCTTCCGCGACCGCCGTCATGACGCCCCCGAACCAATTGATGCCGCGCCGAGCAATGCGGCCCCGTCAAGCCATGCCCGGACGGCGTCGTCGTGCTCTCCGAGCCTCGGCGGCGCAGAGTGCCGCGACCTGGTGGTCTCGGTGCCGTCCGGCTGGAAGAACCGCAGCGGCGATCCGGGGACCTCGATACGTCCCAGCGTGGGGTGCTGGAGTTCGACCGCCAAGTGCTGGCTTCGAGCCTGTTCCCAGGCAAAGACTTCGTCGAGGGAACGGACCCGCCCTCCCGGCACCCCGGCCGCTTCAAGCCGCACGAGCAGCTCTTCGGCGTCGAAGTCCGAGAATGCGGCTTCGATCGCTTCGATCAGCGCGGTCCTGTGGGCCACGCGGGACTGGTTGTCCCGCCAGCGTTCGTCCTCGGTGCTGAAGCCGAACTCTTCCGCGAAACGCCGCCACAAGCCTTCGGATCCCACGGCAATCTGCACCGAGCCTCCCGCGCAGCGGAACAAGCCATACGGCGCGATCGACGGGTGATGGTTGCCTTGGGCTTGCGGAACCTCGCCACCCACCGTCCAGCGCGTGCCTTGGAAAGCGAGCACGCTGACGATCGAGGACAACAGCGAGGTGCGTACTATTTGGCCTCGGCCCGTCCGCTCGCGTTCCAATAGAGCCGCCAGCACACCGCAGGCTCCGTGGATTCCCGCCAGGACATCCCCAATCGGGACGCCTACCCGCTGCGGATCCCCCGGACCTGACCCTGTCAGTGACATCAGCCCTGCTTCGCCCTGGGCAATCTGGTCGTAACCGGCCCGATGCCCCTCCGGCCCGTCGTGGCCGAATCCACTGATGGCGAGAACCACCAGCCGCGGATTCAACTCTTCGAGGCTCGCCGGGTCGAATCCGAGGCGGTCCAGGGTTCCCGGTCGGAAGTTCTCCACGAGGACGTCCGCCCGCCGCAGCAGTTCCCGTAACGCGGCCTTGCCTTCTGCCGCCTTGAGGTCGATCCGGATGGACTCCTTGTTCCGGTTGCACGAAAGGAAGTATGTGGACTCGCGACCCTCAGGGGTGTCGATGAACGGCGGCCCCCAGCCGCGGGTGTCGTCACCGCCGTCGGGATTCTCCACCTTGATGACGCGGGCGCCGAGGTCACCAAGCATCATGCCGGCGTGCGGACCGGCAAGGGCGCGGGAGAGGTCGACGACGAGCGTACCGGCAAGCGGTCCCTGGTGGTGTTGCTTGTGGTTGGGGAGCTCGGGCTGCGTCATGCTTCGGCTCCTACGGCGCTGTGTCCCGCTACCGGCTGTTGCTCGGGCGAGGGTTGCCCGGTGTCCTCCGCCGGCTCAGCGGGTGCCTGCGGAACGCGACGACGGCGGATAAGTTCAGCAACGGCAAGCACCGCAAGGTTCGGCGCGAGGGAAATAAGGCCGGAATCCACGCCGCCCGTGGGGATGTTGCCGAAGGTAATGACGGCTACGGTGAGCGTGCCGACGATGATCCCCAAGGTGACCGGAAGGGCACCGATGCGCACTTTGCGGCCGATCGCGATGGCGACGGCGGGTGCGAGCTGGGTGAGGCCGCCGTACGTGAGCAGGAGCAGCGCTCCGATGTCCGATTTGGCGAGCCCGAAAGCCAGCGCCAGTCCGACGGCGATCGCGACAACCACGTGGTTGATCCGGAACCGCAGCTTGGGGTTCTTCACGGACAGGAGGTTGTTCGAGACAAGCGAGGAAATGCCCATGGCGATCGCGCCTGCGGGAACCATGGCGGCCGCCGCGCCGCCGATGGCAATGATCGCGATCAGTGGCTCTGGCAAGGTGTGCTGGGCGATGCCCAACAGGACAAAGTTGCTCTTGGTCTTCGGATCGAGGACCAAGGTGGCGGCAATTCCGGCCGTGATCGGGATGAGCAGGAGGAACTGGTAGACCGCAAGCCATTTGACGTTGTCCCGCAGCACGGCACCGCTTTTCGCGGCAAGGACCGGCGGCCACAAGTGCGGGAAGGTGTTGAGCCCGGCGCCGATGCTGGTCACGATGACCGAGGTCACCCAGAAGGTCGCGTCGAATCCCGGACGGCTGATGGTCAGGTAGCTCGGGGCGGTATCCATGACCTTGGCGAAGATATCCGGGATGCCGCCAATCCCGGCCACCACACCGGCCAACACGATGACCAGGGCAGCCAGCATGGCGAAGTCCTTGAAAACAGCCACCTTGGCCAGCCCCCGGATCCCCGCCCAGATCACGAAGACAACAACCAGTACGCTTGCCACGGCCATGCTGTAACCGCGGGCCGATTCACTGCCCGTCGCGAGCTGGACGATCAAACCGAGCCCGGTGATCTGAAGTTGCAGGTACGGGATGAGGAAGACCGCTCCGACGAGGGCCACGGTTTTGCCCAAGGCCTTGCTGTTGAACCGGTCCTTGAAGAAGTCAGCCATGGTCAGGTAGCCGCGGTTTGCGCCGAGCTCCCGCTGCCGGGGAATCACGAAGTATTGGACGATGCAGTTGATGGTCAGATAGGCGACGGCGAAGAGCGCGGCAACGCCGCCTCCGAAGGCGATTCCGGCGAGGCCGAGGAAGCTGAAGGTGGTCAGCGACTCGCCCGCCTGGAGGAACCAGCTGGTCCAGCGGGGCAAATCCCGCTTGCCGACGGTCCAACTGGTGAGTTCTGTCTGGCGCCGGCGGCCTGCGATACCGAGGGCGCCGATGCCGACAATTCCGATGATGATGGCGACTGTAAGCATCAGTGGGTCTGCCTTTCGGTGATGGTGGCCGGGCTGTTGGTAGCACTGTTCGTCACGGCTGCGAGTTGCAAGGCGCTTCGCTCAGCCTCGAGCCGATCGAGTTCGGCACCGCCTTCGCGAAGGTACGTGCGCTCGATAATCTGCAGGGCGACGATCGTGGCGACGATCATGAGGCCCATCCAGACGATCGCCGAGGGAAGGCCAAGCCATAGCGTTGGTGTGGAAACGAAGGGGAGGAACGGTGTGATGATCATGCCCACGATGGGGACTGAGGCAATGGTCAGTCTCTTGGGGGATGCCAGGGTAGTGCTCATAGAACTGCAGCTCCTTGGGGGCGAACGGTTGAGCAGGAAGAGATCTTCTCGAAAGCGGAAGCCAGGCGGAGCAGGCGGGCGTCGCTGCCACGCGCTCCGACCATCTGGAGGCCTACGGGAAGTCCGGCCGGGGTGAATCCGGCCGGAACCGACAGGGCAGGGAGGCCCAGCGGGGTGAACAGGTACGGGGCACGCATCCAGTCGAGGTAGTTCTGGAGCCGTTCCCCCTCGATCTCGGTGGGGTATTCGAGATCGACGTCGAACGGGACAACCTGGGACGCGGGCGCGATCACCAGGTCGTAACGCTCAAAGAATCCGGCCGCCTTGCGGATCAGGCGGGTCATTCCTTCCTCCGCGCGGACTACATCGCGGCCGGTGAGCAGGCCACCTTCGCGGATGTTGCCGGCGAGGAAGTGGTTGAACGCGTCGGGTTCCGCGGCAAGCTGTTCGCCCCACATCGAATCGAAAGAGGCTGCGCGCAATACGCGGAACACTTGCTCGGAACCGTCGAGGTCAGGGCAGTCCAGTTCAACGTGGGCACCGAGGGCCGCAAGGGCGGCCGCTTGCGGTTCAATGACGTCGAGTACCTCCCGGCTCACCGGAATCCGGCCGCCGAGGTTCGGTGCGAAGGCAACGCGCAGGCCGGCGAAATCCGTGGGGGACGGTTCGGTGGCAGCGCTTTCGGGGCTTTCGGGATCCGGCAGGAACACCGAGTGCGGATCCGCTGACGACGCGCCGGTCATGACTTCAAACAGGAGCGCCGCGTCTGCCGCCGTGCGGCCCATGGGTCCGGCCACACCGAGCGGGAAAAAGACATTGTTGCCGTCCGTGTTGGGCACCATGCCGGGCGTTGGGCGAAGGCCTACGACATTGCAGAACGACGCCGGGTTGCGGAGGGAGCCGCCCATGTCGCTTCCGTCGGCGACCGGCTGGAAGCCCGCTGCCAGGGCCGCCGCCGCACCACCGCTGCTGCCGCCGGCGGACTTGCCGGGGTCATAAGGGTTGCGCGTTGCGCCGAAGACACGGTTGAAGGTGTGGGATCCGGCGGCGAACTCGGGGACATTGGTCTTGCCCACTCGGATGGCTCCGGCGTCGAGGATGCGCTGGACGTGCAGGTCATTTTCGGTCGGAACGTGGTCCCGGAAGTGCGGGTGGCCGAAGGTGGTGCGCATCCCCGCGGTGTTCGCCGTGTCCTTGAAGCTAATGGGCAGCCCGTGGAGCGGCCCCACCGGCTCTCCGGCCACAATCTTCCGATCGGCTTCCGCGGCCGCCGCCCTGGCGCCCTCTTCATCGAGGGTCACCACGGCGTTGATCAGCGGGTTGAGCTTGTCGATCTGGTCCAGGTGCGCCTCGAGGACTTCGATGGCGGACACCTGCCGCGAGCGCAGGAGCCCAGCGAGCTCCACGGCTCCGCGGTAAATCAAATCGTTTGTCATGATTCATCTTGCTTTCATTTAGTTTCCTTTTGAGTCACTTCTTTGCCTCAAGTGGAATTAATGAACCACGATAGTGCGATGGATCACATTTGACTAGGGGTGTGCGCAAAGTTTCTTGGCGTACACGAAACCCGGACCAGGGCAGGAGGTGACCGGGAGTGGACGCGCTAAGGGAACAAACGGCCGGGAAGTCCCGGGAGAGCCTTAGGAAGTCCTAGCCGAGGGCGGGCATGCGCACGCCACCGCGCTTGTACGCTCGCACGACGAGCGAACTGCGCACGGCCAGGGCACGCGCGGCCCACGGAGATGACGTGAGGAAATCGCGCAGTTCGTTCAAGCTGGCGAGGGTGACGTTGGCCATGAGCTGGAATTCGCCCATTGCCATGACCGCGTAGCGGACCCCGGGTGCTTCAGCGAGCAGCCGGCCGACCTCGGCGGCGTCGGACGGGGCGGTGCGGACCCAGACCACGGCTTCGATCGGAAGGCCGATGTCCGAGGGCTCAACGATCGCCCGGACGCTCAGTGTGCCCTCCTCGAGGAGGGTGTTGAGCCGTCGGCGCACGGCCGGGGCGGAGAGTCCCACGGCTTCCCCCAGCTCGGCGACGGGAACGCGGCCGTCAGCCACGAGGATCCGCACAAGGTGGGAGTCGACGTCGTCGAGCGCTCCGCTCGCACTCGGCCGGGACGGCGGAGGCGGCACTTCCTGGAGCGCGGCAGTTTCCTCGGCGGTGACGGGGCCCGGGTGCCATTCAGCCACCGTGCGGAAATACTCCATGACGGGCGAAGCGCTCACTTGCACCACGCCGTCGAGGGCTGGCAGTTCCTCCAGCACAAGGCTCGAGAGGCGTCCCGCACGGGCCTGTACTTCGAACAGGAGGCGGGTGGGACCGGTGAGCGCATAGACGAAAATAGCGTCCGGGTCGCGGGAAAGCTCCTCCGCGATGGCGACCAACCGCGAGGGCTCACAGTGAACCTCCACAAGGTGGGTCGGGCCGAGCGTCACCAGGCCGGCCACGCGCACGACGTTCGAATCCAGCAATGCGATGCCGCGGCGGGTCACGGTACTGAAGGGTTCGCCCAGGACTTCGGCAATGCGCCGCCAGGAAGCGCGGCCGTTGACCTGGAGAGCGCCGACAATCCGCCGATCGAGCCCGTCCAGCTCGCGCGAGGGTGCCAGCATGACCATGTACCCGATTATGCCGCGTCGCCGCGTTCCCTCCCCAACTGGCTCGCAGTTAACGTCGTTTAGAGGCCTGAAAACGACAACAACTGCGAGTCAGTTGGGCTAGCCGACATACCGGTTCCGGCCGGCGCGGAAGCCGAAGAACGCCGCCAGGGATCCCACCACGAGGAACAGGATGCCGGCAGCCGCGAAGCCGCCGGTCGCCTGGTGCAACTGGCCGACCATCAGGGTTCCCGTGGAGCCCAAGCCATAGCCGACGCCCTGCATCATGCCCGAAAGGTGCGCCGCGGTATGCGAATCACGGGTACGCAGCATGATCATGGTCAACGCCACGGCCGTGAGGCTCCCCTGGCCCAGGCCCAACAGCCCGGTCCACACCCAAATCAAACTCGTGGGACCGAAGATGCTCAAGGCAAAGCCGCCGCCGGTCATGAGCGCCACCACGGTGTTGATGACGCGCTGATCCTTGAAACGGGCCGCGAGCCCCGGGGCAATGAACGAACCAAGCATCTGCAGCACAATCGACACGGACACGATCAAGCCGGCCGTCCCGCCGTCGATCCCGCGATCACGCAGAATCGGCGCCAACCAGGCAAACACGCTGAAGGACATCATCGCCTGCAACACCATGAAGATGGTGACCTGCCAGGCGACGGCGGAACGCCAGACGTTCGCACCGCCGTCGGCGGCATTGTGCCGGACGGGATGCTGGCGGACCGCCAGCGGCAGGAAAAGCACAAGTACGACGGCGGCGGGCAGCGCCCAGAACCACAGCGCCGAGGTCCAGTGCCCGGCCGCCGTGAAGACGGGATAGGTGAAACCGGCACCAAGTGCGGCGGACGCGCAAATCGCCGTCGTATACAGCCCGCCCATGAGCCCAAGCCGATGCGGGAAGTCGCGCTTGACCACGCCGGGAAGCAGCACGTTGCATAGCGCGATCGCGGCGCCGCACGCGGCGGTGCCGGCAAGGAGGGCCGGCAAGTGCCCGGCGCCGGCGAGGTCCACGGGACGGAGCAGCAGCCCAGCCGTTAGCACTGCCATCGCGCCGAGCAATACTCTTTCGGCACCGAAACGGCGCGCCAGGACCGGCGCCAGCGGTGCGAAGACACCCAATAAGGTCACCGGCACTGTGGTGAGGACAACCACTGCCCAGCCCGGCAGCCCGGCGTCGGCGGTGACTTCCGGAAGAACCGCCGAAAAGCTCGAAAACACCGTCCGCAGGTTCAGGCCGATAAGCACCAGGCAGATCCCCAGGAAAACGAGTCCGGAGCGCGTCTTGACCTGGGTGGGCTCGGCGGCGGGAACCTCGTCGATCTCGGCGTCGACGAGGATCTCCGGGACGGCGGAGTGCGGCTTGGTGTTCTCGGGGGAGCTTGAAGCACGGGTCACCAACCCATTCTGGCAGTTTGTCCACTTACGCAGGCTCCGCCGCGGGCGTTTGGCCCTGCAACGGTATTCTGGAGGAGATGAGTGAAACCCCAGAATCCCCCGAAACACCGCAGTCTTCGCGCCCCGTGACCCCTGGCAGCCAGGCCTCCTTTGGCACATATGGTGGCCGGCCGGTCAGTTTCGTCCGCCGCGGGACCCGCCTTCAGGGCCGCCGCCAGGCAGCGTGGGAAGAGCACTCGGACCGCTGGGCCATCCAGGTTCCGCGGCATGTCGCCAACACCTCCGTGCACCCGGACTACGTGTTCGACGCCGAAGCCGAGTTTGGGCGCAAAGCACCGCTGATTGTCGAAATCGGTTCGGGACTCGGCGACGCCGTGTGCCACGCAGCGGAGCAGAACCCGGACAAGGACTTCCTCGCCGTGGAGGTCTATACCCCGGGCCTGGCCAACACGATGATCAAGATCAACAGCCGCGGGCTCAGCAACGTGCGCGTGGTGGAGGCCAACGCGCCGGAGGTCCTGGCCACCATGCTCCCCGCGGGTTCGGTGAGCGAGCTCTGGGTCTTCTTCCCGGACCCATGGCACAAATCCCGGCACCACAAACGCCGCCTCATCCAGCCCGCGTTCGCCAAACTCGCTGCGCGGTCCCTCAAAAAGGGTGGCCTGTGGCGGATCGCCACCGACTGGTCCAACTACGCCATCCACGTCCGCGAGGTCCTCGCCGGCTCCACCGAGTTTGAGAACGTGCACCGCGGCGAGCGGACCGGCGCTGACAGCCCCCTCACCCAAGTGTGGGAATCCGGAGTCGAATCCATGGTTGGCGGGGCACCTGTCAAGGAAGGCCGCGCCCCTGTCAGCACGGAGCACACCGGCCCCAACGAGGGAGTGGACCACGTGGGCGGGTGGGCTCCGCGCTTCGATGGCCGCATCCGCACCAGCTTCGAAAACAAGGCCCACGAGGCCGGGCGCATGATCTTCGACCTCAGCTACCGCAGGATCTAGGGGCAGATATTGGTGGGGCAACGAAGGCGTCCACCTTGTTTAGCTCGTTGAACTTACTACTTGGTCCCGCACCTCAAGGTGGCGCCTTCCCAGGCGCTGGCTGATCCCACTGCCCCGGTCGGGAACGTCCCAGTACTACGGACGAACATCCTGAATGTCGATTCACGAAGGTCCGCGCAAACGACCTCAGGAGATGTCTGGATCAAGGATGCTTGTCCCTGGTTAAAGCTATTGAACGGACCTGCGACTCGCTGAAGCCCCCACCAAACCGTCTTATACAGATTCGTTGTCTGGGACATGCTGATCATGAAGACATTGCACGTCGTCTTTGGGTGACCCCCGACAGTTCCATACGGATAGATGCTTCCTGATGTCCGTTTATAAACGTTTCCGGTGTCAATGGTGCAACGCTGGCCGCTAACACCGGCGATCGCCGACAGGCTGGTAGGAGCAGCGACTTCCTTCGAGATTCGGTTCTTGGGGGTCTCTTCCGTGAATGTTCCCAAGCTCTGCTGGGCTGTAGCTACCTCGGCCCAAGTCAGGTCGCCAGGTTTCGGCGCCGCGACCTTTGGATCATATGCCGGAGCATCGGCGGGGGCGTCTGGCGCCTTCGGCGACTGTTCAATGGCAGTTGACGGCCCTGCCGCGAACAACGAGGCCAGTAACAGGGCTGACGTGGCAAGTACGGATATTTTCTTCATGGCTCCCTTTGCTAATTGCTTTCTGTGCTTAAAACGTTCCGACTAGACAACCGGGCGTTATAAAAAGGTCAAGGCGCTCAAGTTTTCAGGTACCCTGTCAGCATGGCTGCGGTGTGGATCGTCCAACACGATGAAGAGGAACCATTTAATGCCGTGCTTGGCGTCTTCGCATCTCAAGACGAGGCGGAAGTGTTCGCCGAGGAAATCAAGCATGAGTACGCCAGAGGTGTCATCTACTCCCGTTATGAGATCGGATACCGCTTCAACAGAGGACCTGGGCACGTGAGTTTCGGCCCCGGCGACCAGTAACTGGCGGCAACTGCGCCGTACATTCTTAAGGTTCTTGACTTTCGATTCACCCTGTCTTCCGACGAGCGTTATCGGGAGGGGCGACCGGTAAGGCAAATGCTTCAGAATCAAATTAGGCAGAAAAGGCAAATTAAGCAACATTTTTTGTTAAACGGATGGAGGACTTTATCGTGGAGTTCTAGAATCTGGTACTCACAATTTTTATCTTTTGATGTTCCCCAATACTCAATCCCCAATCCAAACACCACTCAATTTTTTGTCTTCGAGCACTCAATTTTGCATATCGACCACTCAGGCAAGAGCAAAACCCTTGACACTGCGTGGTGGGAACCTCGGCTGGAACGGGGGCGTCCTTTGCGCACCGCACAGGCACCGGATACCATGTGAGACGTGTCACCGAAAGGCGGCACGTGCTTATGATCTGCGGCGGGAGAGCCCTGCCGGTACGTTTCAGCAGGCGCCGTAGGAGCAAATCCTCCCCAGGAATCTCTCAGGCCCATGTACCGCCGCGGCAAGGCAACTCTGGAAAGCAGCCCGGGCAACCGGACTCACCGACGGTGCAAGCGTCCAGCCACGAGGCGGAGACGCGGAAACTCTCAGGTCCAATACAGAGCGGGGAGGAACCGAATCAACGTGGTGCGTCCGCGCCACCTGAATTATGGAGTTCCTCATGACCCTGGCACCCGAAGGCCGTAAGCTGCTGCGCGTTGAACAGCGCAACAAAGCCGTCCCGGTCGAACGCAAGCCCGAGTGGATCAAGGCCAAGGTCCAGATGGGCCCGGAGTTCGTGGGCCTGAAGAACCTCGTGAAAAAGGAAGGCCTGCACACCGTCTGCGAGGAAGCCGGCTGCCCGAACATCTTCGAGTGCTGGGAAGACAAGGAAGCGACCTTCCTCATCGGCGGCTCCGAATGCACCCGCCGCTGCGACTTCTGCCAGATCGACACCGGCAAACCCTCCCCCGTGGACCGGTTCGAACCCACCAAGGTCGCCCGCTCCGTCCAGGCCATGGCCCTGCGCTACGCCACCGTCACCGGCGTCGCCCGCGACGACCTCGAAGACGAAGGCGTCTGGCTCTACGCCGAAACCGTCCGCAAGATCCACGAACTGAACCCCGGCACCGGCGTCGAACTGCTCATCCCCGACTTCTCCGGCAAACCCGAACACATCAAAGCGATCTGCGACTCGAACCCGGAAGTCTTCGCGCACAACGTCGAAACCGTGCCCCGGATCTTCAAGCGCATCCGCCCCGCGTTCCGCTACGACCGCTCCCTGGACGTCATCACCCAGGGCCGGGCCGCCGGCATGGTCACCAAATCCAACCTGATCCTGGGCATGGGCGAAACCCGGGAAGAGATCTCCGAAGCACTGGCCGACCTGCACGCCGCCGGCTGTGACCTGATCACCATCACCCAGTACCTGCGCCCCTCCGAACGGCACCTGCCCGTGGACCGCTGGGTCAAACCCCAGGAATTCGTCGAGCTCGCCACCGAAGCCGAGGAAATCGGCTTCCTCGGAGTCATGTCCGGCCCCCTGGTCCGCTCCTCCTACCGCGCCGGACGCCTCTGGGCCACCGCGATGCGCAAGAAAGGCCGCGAAATCCCCGCACACTTAGAGCACATTGCCGAAGGCATCCAGGACTCCGGCACCACCCGCCAGGAAGCCCGCACCCTCCTCGCACACCACGCGACGGCCTGATCCGCAAGGAGCCAGCATGTTCCCCACCCGGATTGAAATCATTCCCTCAGACGGAATCGTCGAGAAAGTCCAGGCCGCAGTGCCGCTTTCCACAACGCTCACCGTTACCTGCTTGCCCCATCACGGGATCGCGCGGACCATGGAGGCTTCCATCAAGCTCAGCCTTCTGGGCTACAACGTGGTTCCGCACCTCTCGGCACGCGGGCTGGAGCACCGGTCGCAGCTTTCCCGCATCCTCCGGGACTGCGAGGCTGCCGGGATCACGGAGGTCTTCGCCATCGGTGGAGACGGCGCGCAAGCTGCCGGCCCCTATGGATCGAGCCTTCCCCTCTTGGCGGACATCGCCGAGTGCTCCGGCGGCAGCATCACCGCGGGCATCGCCGGTTACCCCGAGGGGCATCCTTCCGTGAGCGGGCTGGACTTGCTGGATGCCCTGTTGGCCAAACAACATCTGGCGACGCACGTTGTCACGCAAATGTGTTTCTCCGCCCCGAAGGTCCTCGATTACGCAGCACTCCTGCGCCGCGAAGGGGTCGACCTGCCGGTGTGGGCCGGTGTTCCCGGGGCCGTTCCGAGGACAAAACTGCTGGCGCTGGCGACCCAGATCGGCGTCGGGACCTCCTTGAAGTTCCTCAGCAATAAAGGGACCCTTGCGCGCAAGCTTCTGGGCGTGGACAAGTACTCACCGGAAGGCCTGGTTTCCGAACTAACGGCGCGCCCGGATGGTATCTCCGGAATCCATCTCTACAGTTTCAACCGACTGGACATGCCAAGTTGGGGGGGAAGCGATCTGCCAGATCCCGAGCCCAGCGAAGCAGCATCCGCCTAGCCGCGTACGCTGACCCCCTAGGTCCTGGGAACCCCTAGCTTCCCGGGACTGAAATCACCGCGACCGTCTTCTGGGCGTCATCGCGCAGTTCCACGCCCGAAATCCCGGCGAGCTGGACCGGCGTCGCGCCCGTGACCTTGATGTGGCCGCTGGAGGTCGCCGTCCAACCGCACGCCATTTCCTCCGTGCCGTCGCGGCCCTTGACCCATAGGTACATCGTGCCCTGCGCCGGCATGCTGCGGCCTTCCAGTTGCAGCTCGGTCCCCCACGCCTTCCTGACGAGCCCCACAGTGAGCTGCAGGCCGCTGTCCGTCTGCAGCGAGTAGCTGGCGTCAGGTTTGGGCGGCTGGTTCAACACCGGCCCCGCCAGTATGCCCAACCCCAGGCAAGCGGCGGCCACGGCACCCACCAAGGCCGTCCACCGGCGTCGGGATTTCCGCCGCCGTGCCGCCATTTTCACAAGAATCGGCTGCGGTAGCGTCTCTGAAAAAGCCCCCATACGTGAGCGGGCGTCGGGCGGAACTGCGGCGGAGGGCTCGACGGCGGGGCGCCCGGCGGCGAGCGCGACGGCGTCGGGCACGGGGACGGCGTCGAGGAGGGCAGGGAGGCTCTCCAGCTCGCCCAGCTCGAGCCGGCAATCAGCGCAGCTTGCCAAGTGCGCTTCGAAAGCCTTGGCCTCGGCAGGCTCGAGGCCGCCGAGCAAGTAGGCGCCCAGCAATTGGTGAAGTCCGGTTTCGTTCACCGCTGCACCCCCATTTCGTCGAGAATCGTGCGAAGCGCCCTGACGGCGTAGAAGGCCCGGGATTTCACCGTGCCGCTGGGGATGTTAAGCCTCAGCGCGGCCTCGTTAACCGTGAAACGTTCGTAATGCAGGGCTACCAGGACCTCCCGGTGTTCAGTGCTGAGCCGCAGGAGCGCCTCCTCCATAAGGACCCGGTTGAGGAGCTCGTCCACTCGCTCGGTGGCCTCCTCCGGGTCCGCCATGTCGCGTTCGGCAGCCTCTGCCGGGCGCCGCTGGGCCTTGCGGTAGTTGTCGATGATGACATTGCGGGCAGTGCGGAACAAATAGCTGCGCAGGCTGCCGGTGATCTGCGGGGCGTGCTGCCACACGCGAAGGATGGTTTCCTGCACCACGTCCTCGGCCAAGTGCGCGTCCGGCGTGCAGCTCAGCACGAAGTGGCGCAGGGCTGCGCCGTGGTCGCGGTAGATCGCGGCCACCACATCCTCGTCGAGCGGCATCGGCGCCTCCTTGGTGCTCGGCTTCCCCTTCTCGTGCGATACGACGTGCCCGCCACTAAAAAGGTTCACGCCCTGTGAACCATTCTTCACCCGGCGGCGTCGTACGGGTTAGCTTCCGGCACGTCCGCGGCCGGTGCAAGCGAAGGAGCAAACCATGAAGAAGCAACTCGGCACCGGGCTCGGCATTCTTGCTCTGGCCATCGCCCTCACTGCCTGCGGAGGAAGCCCCGGCGCGTCCTCCACATCCTCGAGCGCCACCAGTCCCGGTCCGACGGCGTCCAGCCCCGCGGCGTCGAGCACTCCTGCAGGCGCGGCGGAACTGAAGACGGCGACGTCGAGCGTTGGCGAGCGAGTGGTTGCGGCGAACGGCAAGAGCGTCTACATCTTCACGAAGGACGTCAAGGATTCCGGAAAAAGCGCTTGCACCGGCGGCTGCGCTAACAACTGGCCCGCCGTGACAACGACGTCGACCAGGCCGGCGGTTGACGGGGTGAGCGGAAGCATAGGCACCATCCCCACAGCAGACGGCAAGATGCAGATCACCATCAACGGCATGCCCCTCTACTTCTTCTCCAAGGACGAAGACTCCAGTGACACCTATGGCCAAGGCGTGGGTGGCGTCTGGTTCCTGGTCAGCCCGTCCGGCTCCATGGTGACCCCGAGCAGCAGCACCCCGAGCAGCACCAGCACCCCAAGCGGGAGCAGCATGGGCTACTGAAACCCTCGCTCACTTTTGCAGCCCAAAAGGCAAACGCTCGCTCAGATCTCTCCGGGCCTGCCGGAAGATCTGAGCGAGCGTCCGCCTTGGAAGCCCTATAGGTGAGCGAGCGTCCGCCTTGGAAGCCCTATAGGTGAGCGGGCGTTTTAGGCGTCTTCGAACTCGTCAGCGTCTTCGAACTCGACGGCGGCGATGATTTCCTTCGTCTCCGGGTGGATCATGAAGGCTTCGTCGTCCCCTTCGATCATGATGTAGTTGCCGTGGTCCGTGGTGAAGTGCCAGGCGAGGATCGTCTCGCCGTCGTGCTCGTAGTTGGGATCGCCCATGGTGATCTTCTCCAGCTGGTAGCCGGCAACGTCGCACAGTTCACGGATGATGAGCTCGAATTCGGGGGCGTTCTCGAGTTCCGCTTCCGCTGCCTCGGCCTTGCGCTCTTCGAGGTTGGGAATCCGGGCTACGCGCTCGGCGATGTGTGCCTTGAGCTGCTCCTCGTCCAGGTAGAGCACGCCGTCCTGGCCGCGGAGCCAGGCTGCGTTGAGTTCGATGATGTCTTCGGTCTCCAGGAGGGATTCGAATTCGCCGTCGAGGGCCTCGAGCTCAGCAACGGCTTCCGGTGCCTCTTCGGACTCGTCAAGGTCACCGTCCAGGTAGGCCTCGGCGTCGTCTTCGGACAGCGCGTCGAACGCTGCGACGGTGCGGTTGAACAGCTCGAGGTGGCCTTTGGCACCCATTCCTTCGAGGCCTTCGCGGACAAACGCATCCACCTCTTCGCGTTCCGGGACCGTGAACACGTACTGGGCGAAACCGCCCGCGAGTGCCTGTGTCAGGTAGAAGTCCACAAAGTAGCTGCGCAGAGCGTTGGTAGCGATTTCCTCATGGTTGAGGAGCTCCTCGTACATCTCGTTGACCACGGTGACGTTCGCGTCCACAACGGCTGCGTCGTCGGCCTCGATGCTGTCCTTCGTCAGAACTGTTGCGTTCCTAAAGGTGGTCTCATTGCTGGTCATGGGATTTCCTCACTGCTGGGAAGCTTGTGCTGCTCCGGACCCTTTCAACGTACGCGGAGGCGGTTGTCGGGCAGGCTAGGCAGAGGTGAACGTCCGGCAAAGTTTCAGGGCCGCGGTGGGGGCCCTAGGATTCATAGATAGCCTCCTGCCGAAAGTAGTCCCAACGAATGCCTTCCCACTCAGACGACTCCTGGGAACTGGCGATTCAGACACCCGCCATTAACGACCGCTCCCTGGCGGCCGGCCTCGCCTATGCCATGGGAAGCCGGGTCAGCGGCATCACTTTCGATTCCGCTACGGGCCTGATGATGGGCAAGGTCAGGGGCAGTGGCCCCTCAGCGTATTCGACGTCGGCCAAGCTGGTCCGCAAGCCCGGCGGCTGGAGCTGCACCGTGGGCGTGTGCAGTTGCCCCGTCCGCAAGGACTGCAAACATGTGGCCGCCCTTCTCTTCGCCGCCGAAGACCACCCTGCAGTGCGGGCACAGCTGCTGAGCGCGCCTGCGTTTGGGCAGACGGCGCAGCCTGGGGAAATCGTGCAGCGGCCGGCCTGGGAGCAGGCACTCAGCAAGCTCATAGCCACTCCGGGAACCGCAACGCAAGGCCAGGGCCTCCCCTTGGCGCTGGCGTTCGAGGTGGAAGAACCTGCACCGCACTTCTCCTACACCGGCCGGCGGGATCCGCTCCGCAGCGTGCGCCAGCTCAAGGCCCGCCCGGTGATGATGGGCGCCAAGGGCAAGTGGATCCGGGGCGATGTTTCCTGGACCAACCTGAACTACCTCGGCTACAAGCGCGAGTTCAACGAAGCCCATATCGACTGGATGCAGAACTTCCTGGCCGCGCATTCCACTGCTGACTACCGGCAGCTCACCTCGAGCATGTGGATGCTGCTCAACGAATTCGCCGGCAAGAACCTGTGGAGCCTCATAGCCGATGCCGAGAAGATAGGGGTCGCGCTCATCCATTCCGGCGGAGCCGCACCGGTCCGCATTGCTGCCGAGCCCGCCGTCGTCGGGCTTGACCTTAGCCGGCCCGACGGCGGACTGCAGCTCGCGCCGTCGGTGACCTTGGGCGGGGACGCCCTTGATCCGGCCACTTTGGGCTTGATCGGCCGCCCGGCGCATGGCTTGTTCTTCACCGGTCCCGGCGAGGGGCACTTGCCTGGCGTATCGGCACCCGAGAACCTCATCACGCTGGCTCCGTTGGAGGGCGGCGAGTCGCAGGAACTCCTCGATTTCGTCATGGGCGCATCCCGGCTCCAGATCCCGGCGAAGGACGAAGAGCGATTCCTCACGGCGTTCTATCCGAAACTCAAGCAGTCCACCCGGGTCACGGCAGCGGACCATTCGGTGGAGTTGCCGGTCCTCGCCGTGCCCACGCTGTCCCTGCTGGCGAACTACGGTTCCGACCACCGCGTGCGGCTGCACTGGGAGTGGCACTACAAGGCGGGCAAGCTCGTGACGGCCCAGCCCCTCTGGCGGCACCCGGACGATCACGGCTACCGCGACGACGCCGAGGAAGCCCGGATCCTGGAGTCCCTGGGCCGGCCTTGGGATGTGGTCGCCGCGCTGGGCGAATCCTCGAGCGGAGGATGGGGGGCTCCACGGTTGGCGGCCTCGGTAGCGCTGGACGGCCTGGACACCCTGGCCTTCACCGAGGAGGTACTGCCCCGGCTCCGCGAACTGCCCGACGTCGTCGTCGACACCTCCGGCGAGATCGCCGACTACCGCGAGGCCACCGAGGCTCCCGTCGTCTCCATTTCGACCAAGGCCACCGACAGCCGCGACTGGTTCGATCTCGGCATCGTCATCACGCTAGAGGGCGAACCTGTCTCCTTCGCCGCGGTGTTCTCCGCCCTCGCGGCCGGCCAGAGCCGGATGTTGCTGCCCAGCGGCGCCTACTTCTCGCTGGACCTGCCCGAACTGCACCAGCTCCGCGCGCTGATCGACGAGGCCAGGTCCTTGCAGGACAACCCGGACCGGCACGGCACCCTTCAGATCAGCCGCTTCCAGGCCGGGCTGTGGGATGAGCTCGCGCAACTGGGGATTGTGGAAGAGCAAGCGGCCGCATGGCGCGAGGCCGTGGGCGGCTTGCTCGACGACGGCGTGACCGGGCTGCCGCTGCCAGGCTCGCTTGATGCCGAGCTCCGTCCGTACCAGCTGGAGGGCTTCAACTGGTTGAGTTTCCTGTACCGGCACAGCCTGGGTGGCGTCCTGGCCGACGACATGGGCCTCGGCAAGACGGTGCAGGCGATTGCTTTGATGTGCGCGGCGAAGGAGCAGGCTGAAGCCGCCGCAGGCGGCGCGGGTGGCAGCGCTCCCTTTTTGGTGGTCGCGCCGACCAGCGTCGTGGGCAACTGGGCCGCCGAGGTCCAACGCTTCGCGCCCGGCCTGAGCATGAAGACCGTCGGAGAAACCTTCGCCAAGAGCGGCGCCGATCCGCGGGAAGCCATGGCCGGAACCGACGTCGTCATCACTTCCTATGCTCTGTTCCGGATCGACTACGAAGCCTACGCAGCCAAGGAATGGGCCGGGCTCATGCTCGACGAGGCCCAGTTCGTCAAGAACCACCAGTCCAAGGCGTACCAGTGCGCCCGGAAACTCCCGGCATCCTTCAAGCTCGCCATCACGGGAACGCCGCTTGAGAACAACCTCATGGAGTTCTGGGCGCTGACCTCGATCGTCGCCCCCGGGCTGTTCTCCAGCCCGCGCCGCTTCGCTGAGTACTACCAAAAGCCTGTCGAAAAGAACGGCGACAAGGCCCAGCTCGCCAAGCTCCGGCGTCGGGTCCGCCCCCTCATGATGCGCCGCACTAAAGAGCAGGTCATCAAGGACCTGCCACCGAAGCAGGAGCAGGTGCTGGAAGTGGTGCTGAACCCGCGGCACCAGAAGGTGTACCAGACGCATCTGCAGCGCGAGCGGCAGAAAATCCTTGGACTCATCGACGACGTCAATAAGAACCGCTTCACCATTTTCCAGTCGCTCACCCTGCTGCGGCAGTTGAGCCTGGATGTCTCCCTGGTGGACGAGTCCCTGTCCGCAGTGCGCTCGTCCAAGCTCGATGTGCTGTTCGAACAGTTGGAGGACATCGTTGCCGAGGGGCACAGGGCCCTCATTTTCAGCCAGTTCACCGGATTCCTGGGCAAGGTCAGGGAGCGGCTCGACGCGGAGAACATCGAGTATTGCTACCTCGACGGCAGCACCCGGAACCGGGCCGACGTCGTGAGCGAATTCAAGAACGGCGCAGCGCCCGTGTTCCTCATTTCCTTGAAGGCCGGCGGCTTCGGCCTGAACCTGACCGAAGCCGATTATGTCTTCCTGCTGGATCCATGGTGGAACCCGGCTTCTGAAGCGCAGGCCGTGGACCGCACCCACAGGATCGGGCAGGCGAGGAACGTGATGGTTTACCGTTTGGTGGCCAAGGACACCATCGAGGAAAAGGTCATGGCGCTCAAGACCAGGAAGTCGCAGCTGTTCGCGGATGTGATGGAAGGCGATGCCCTGGCCGGCGGCGCCCTGACCGCGGAGGACCTGGCGGGCCTGTTCGCGGAGTAGGGATTCACAGGCAGGGCTCAGAACAGCCACCAGACTCATCATTACTCACTTTTATGGCATAAAATGTGAATAACGAGCGAGTAACTCAGCGATTCTGGAGGACTTCATGGCAGTCTGGCCCGCGCACGGGAGCAAGATCGTGCCGTGGAAGTCCTCCGGCCGGCCCCCGCGGGAGGACCGGGAGTTCACCGAGGTGGAGGTGTCGCTGCCACCGCTCATAGCGGATCTCTGGTTCGAGCCAGGACGTGAAACCATCGTGGCGCTTGAAGAGGCTGCGATCGCCATCTCATCCTTGGATGTGACCGCAGCTTCCCGCATGGCCGCCATCAGTGGATTCCTTCTTCGCAGCGAGGCGGTTTCGTCGTCCAAGATCGAGCACGTCGACGCTAAGCGAAATGACTACGCCCGGGCGATGATCGGACTGAAGGCAACGGACCAGGCCAATTCGATGGTCGCCGCCGCCGAAGCCGTCCAGGGCATGATCAACGACGCCGGCACCACAGGTGAGATTAGACTGGAGGCCCTGCTTGCAGCGCATAAGACGCTCATGAAAAACGACCCCATGGATGGCACGCATGCCGGTTCGTTCCGGGGCGTCCAGAACTGGATCGGTGGAAGCGATTATTCACCCCGAGGGGCCATTCATGTGCCGCCGCCTGCAGAGCTCGTCCCCGGATTCATGGACGATCTCATGGCATTCTCCGCCCGACGGGACGTCCCGATCATGGCCCAAGCGGCTATTGCGCACGCCCAATTCGAATCCATACACCCGTTCACCGACGGCAACGGCCGTATTGGCCGGGCGCTGATCGGAGCGGTCTCCCGCCGGCGAGGGCTGACGAAGAACACGGTAATACCGATCGCTTCGGCCATGGTTGCGGACGTGGAGAGCTACTTTTCCTTGCTCAACAACTACCGCAACGGTGAGGTAGATCCGTTCGTGCTGTATCTGGCCAAGTCCTCACTCCGCGCAGCGGAAGCGGCCCGCGAGTCAGTGGCATCCCTCGACGCCCTCCCGGCTGCATGGATGGAGGCGGCCCGACCCCGAAAAGGCTCCGCAGACGAGAAGATCATCCCTTGGCTCTTGGAGCGGCCGGTGTTCGAAGCGCACAGCGCCGCATCCATCGCGGGCGTCGAAGAGCGATCCATATACAGGGTCCTGGATAGGCTGACGAACGCCGGCATTCTGGCGCAAATCACCCAATCGCAACGGAATCGCGCATGGGCAGCAACCGAAGTCCTGGACGAAGTAGACCGGCTCAATCGACGCCTGGCTGCACGCGACGCCTGAAGCAACTGCGTCGAGGTGGCTTAGGCTGGACCGCATGGCTATCATCCATCGAGCAACCCTGAGTCCCAGCAAACTTGAACTCATCGAAACGTATTTGCCCGCCCAGCCGTGGTTCACCAAGGATGGCTCCACGCCGCCCGAGCTGCTCGGCGCGTACCGCTTCGATGATCCGGACGGCGAAGTCGGCCTCGAGACCCACTTGGTCTCCCACGGCGGCAAGGTCTATCAGGTTCCTTTGAGCTACCGGGGTTCGGAATTGCCCGGTGGGGAGGACTCGTTGCTCGGCACCATGGAACACTCGGTGTTGGGCACGAGGTGGGTGTACGACGCCTGCGCCGACCCCGTCTACGTAGCTGCCCTGGCCGCGGCCATCCTCACTGGACAAGAGGAAGCCCGACAGTTCGTGGAGGTCGACGGCGCCTTGGAGCCACGCGCCAGCTCCGTCAAAGTCAAAGGCAGTGGAGCCCCCGGTAGCGAAGTCCCTTCGGTGACCCCGGCCGCCCCGGTCACAGAAGACGGCGTCACTGGCATCGACGCCGGTAAGCTCACGCTGCTGGTAAATCGTGTCCTGGACCCGGGGACACCCGGTCCGGAAAATTCGGATGCCCTGCGGGGCACGTGGGCCGGGCAGGAAGCGCCCGTGCTGCTGGCGTCGCTCTCGCAGGCCTAGAGGACTACTCCCCCGGACGCGGCCGCCACACAACAACTGCCTGTGACCGCGCCCGGGGGCGCTGCCCGCGGGCCAGGCTGACGACGTCGCCCGCTGCTCCCGCAGCAAAAATACGGGCCTCCATCGGGCTCCGCCGGCGTTGCAATTCCTCGCTCAACTCGGCCACGCGGAATTGCAGCGCGGCCACCTGGTTTTCCAGTTCGAGGATGCGCTTGATGCCCTCGAGGGACACGCCCTCCTGGGAGAGCCGCTGGACCTCGCGCAAGCGGTCGATGTCCCGTTGGGAGTAACGCCGGGACTTGCCCGGGGCACGGCTCGGCGACACGATACCGAGGCGGTCGTACTGGCGCAGGGTCTGCGGGTGCATGTCAGCCAGTTCGGCCGCGACGGAGATGACGAAGATCGGCTGGTTGATGTCGATCCCCATGCCTACGTCCCCTCCCATGTGTTCTGCCGCTACAAGCGGGCCTTGGCGGCCAGGTCGTGCCGAGGATCGGCGTCCGCGGTGGCCGCGGCGAATGCCTTGACGGCTTCCTCGGCCTCTTTGTTGAGGTTCTGCGGGACGGAGACGTCGATCGTCACCAGCAGGTCCCCAGTGCCCTTCGATGTCTTGACGCCGCGGCCCTTGACCCGGAGCGTTCGCCCGGAAGGCGTGCCGGCCGGGACGCGGACGGTGACGGTGTCGCCGTCGAGCGTTGGCACGTGGATGTTCGAACCCAAGGCTGCCTCCGCGAAGGTGACCGGCACGTGGATGCGGATGTTGTCGCCGTCGCGGTGGAAGAAATCGTGCGGTTTGACGTTCACTGTGATGATGAGGTCCCCGTTGCCAGCTGCGCCGGGGTTGCCCTTGCCGCGCTGGCGGACTTTCTGGCCGTCTCGGATGCCCGCGGGAATCTTCACGTCGATGACGTTGCCGTTGCTTTCGCGCAGGCTCACCGTGGTGCCGTGAATGGAGCCCGCAAAGGAAATTGAGGTCGACGCCGTGCGGTCGCTGCCTTTTTGCGGTGCGCGCTGGAACCCGGTCTGTCCACCGCCGAAGCCGCCGCCGAAGAGGTCAGCGAACTCGGGTGGGATGCCGCCGGCACCGGCCGGCTGGCGTCCGCCGCCGAAGAGCCCGCCGAACAGGTCCTCGAAGCCGCCATTGGCCGGCCCGCCGCGAGCTGCGCCCGGAGCGAAGCGTGCCCCGCCCATAGCGCGAATGGCATCGTATTGCTGGCGCTCCTCGGCATCCGAAAGCACCGAATAGGCTTCCGAGACGTCCTTGAACTTCTTCTCCGCAGCAGCATCCCCGGAATTGGTGTCCGGATGGTACTTCCGCGCAAGCTTGCGGTACGCCTTCTTGATGTCAGCGTCAGAGGCGTCCTTGGCGACACCAAGGATGGCGTAAAAGTCCTTCTCAACCCAGTCCTGGCTGGCCACTCGGCTTCTCTCTTTCGTTTCTGGTTAAGTTGCGTGCGCTGCGCGATGCATAGGCCCCCGCCCCTTCGCGTGGCGGCTAAGTCCTACGGACTTCAGCCGCCACGCTCCGGCAGGCCCGATGCCACTCCCGGGGCCTATGCTTCGCTTCGCGCCTGCTGTCATCTCACCTCAGGCGAGCTTACAGCGGGCGCGAAGCCGGATATGGGGCGGCGGTGTGGAGGGCACCCAGCGGGGGGCCCACTGCCGCGAGGGTCCCGACGCGAGCTTGCGAGCGTTGGGAGCGGCTGGGGACGGGCACCGCCCCATATCCGGCGAAGCGCCACGGTGAGCACACCCAGTGCGGCGAGCACAGCTAAGGCGGAACGCTAAGCCGGCACAGCCACAATCACCTGTGCCGCACGCAGCACGCGGTCGCCGGACCGGTAGCCGGAGCGCAGCACTTGGCTGACGGTGTCCACTTCGATGTCCTCGCCCGGCTGCTGGATGAGCGCTTCGTGGATCGTGGGGTCGAAGTCGACTCCGGTTTCCGCGATGCGCTCCAAGCCGTACGTCTTCAGCGCGTTCTCCAGCTTGGCGGCGATCGCGGCGAACGGTCCGTCCACGAGGTCGCCGTGCTGGCGGGCGGCGTCGACGTCGTCCAGCACCGGGAGCAGGGAGTTCAGGACGCCGATGACGGCCATTTCCCCTGCGACGGCGCGGTCGCGTTCGACGCGCTTGCGGTAGTTGACGTACTCAGCCTGCAGGCGCAGGAGGTCGTTGCGGAGCTCCGCGGCCTCTGCTTCTGCAGCGGCACCGGGGGCTACCGACTCTTCAGCCGGAACCTCCATGCCGTTGAGGATTTCCTCAGCCTGGGACAGGGCGTCGCCCTCGGCGGCAGCGGCGTTGGAATCAGCTGCCGATCCTTGGGTGTGGCGTGCGGCCCCGGTCTTCGGGTCAACCTTGCGGTTGTCCCGGATGACCGGTTTCTGCTGACCGGCTCCCTCACGCTCGTCGGGCTTGCCCTCGTTGCTGGAAGGTGAGTGCTCTGCGTCGTTGCCGTGGTGAGGCATGTTTACTTCTTTTCGTCTTCGTCGATGATCTCGGCGTCGACGATGTCCTCGTCGGCACCCTTGGCACCGGCCTGAGCGCCCTCAGCACCGGCGGCGCTGCTTGCGCCATCCGGGGAACCTGCGTGCGAGTAGATCGCTTCGCCGAGCTTCGACTGCGAGTGCTGCAGCTTCTCGAAAGCGGTCTTCACTACTGCGTCGTCGGTGCCTTCGAGGGCCTTCTTGAGGGCGTCGACGTCGGCCTTGACCTCGGTCTTGACCTCTTCAGGCAGCTTGTCGTCGTTTTCGGCGATGAGCTTGTCCACGGAGTAGGCGAGCTGCTCGGCAGTGTTGCGGGTGTCGGTAGCCTCGCGGCGTGCCTTGTCCTCGGCTGCGTGCTCCTCGGCTTCACGGACCATGCGGTCGATTTCTTCCTTGGACAGCGCGGTGCCGCCGGTGATGGTCATCGACTGCTCCTTGCCGGTGCCCTTGTCCTTGGCGGAGACGTGGACGATGCCGTTGGCGTCGATGTCGAAGGTGACCTCGACCTGGGGGACGCCGCGCGGTGCCGGAGCGATGCCCGTCAGTTCGAACGTGCCCAGCGGCTTGTTGTCGCGGGTGAATTCACGCTCGCCCTGGAAGACCTGGATGGCCACGGACGGCTGGTTGTCGTCAGCGGTGGTGAAGGTCTCGGAACGCTTGGTGGGGATGGCCGTGTTGCGCTCGATAAGGTGCGTCATGACGCCGCCCTTGGTTTCGATACCGAGGGACAGAGGGGTGACGTCGATCAGGAGAACGTCCTTGCGCTCACCCTTCAGCACACCGGCCTGGAGGGCTGCACCAACGGCAACAACTTCGTCCGGGTTGACGCCCTTGTTGGGCTCCTTGCCGCCGGCGAGTTCCTTCACGAGCTCGTACACAGCGGGCATACGGGTGGAACCGCCCACGAGCACGATGTGGTCGATTTGGGAGAGCTTGATGCCGGTCTCGGTGATGACGTCGTGGAACGGCTTCTTGGTGCGCTCGAGCAGGTCCTTGGTGAGGTCCTGGAACTTGGCGCGGGTCAGCTGCTCGTCCAGGTGGACCGGGCCGTCGGGGGTGACGGAGAGGTACTGGAGGGAGACGTTGGTGCTGGTGGAGGAGGAGAGTTCCTTCTTGGCCTGCTCCGAAGCCTCACGCAGTCGCTGCAGGGCGATCTTGTCCTTGGAAAGGTCGATGCCTTTGACCTTGAGTTGGTTCAGCAGGTAGTCAACAACCCGCTGGTCCCAGTCGTCGCCGCCGAGGCGGTTGTCGCCGGCGGTGGCGCGGACCTGGATGGTGGAGAAGCCGTCTTCGTCCTTGCCGACTTCCAGCAGGGAGACGTCGAACGTTCCGCCGCCGAGGTCGAAGACCAGGATGAGTTCGTCTTCCTTGCCCTTATCCAGGCCGTAGGCAAGTGCAGCGGCGGTGGGCTCGTTGACAATGCGGAGAACGTTCATGCCGGCGATTTCGCCGGCTTCCTTGGTGGCCTGGCGCTCGGCGTCGTTGAAGTAGGCCGGGACGGTGATGACAGCGTCGGTGACCTTTTCGCCGAGGTAGCTCTCGGCGTCGTTCTTGAGCTTCATGAGGATACGCGCCGAGATTTCCTGCGGCGTGTACTTCTTGTCGTCAATGGCGACGGACCAATCGGTGCCCATGTGGCGCTTTACGGACGTGATGGTGCGGTCGATGTTGTTGACGGCCTGGCGCTTGGCAATTTCGCCAACCAGGACTTCACCGGACTTGGAGAATGCAACGACCGACGGCGTGGTACGGCCACCCTCGGCGTTGGCAATGACGGTGGGCTCGCCACCTTCGAGAACAGAGACGACGGAGTTAGTGGTTCCGAGGTCGATACCTACAGCGCGTGACATATGTTGCTTCCTTTCAATGGCCGACGATGGAGATTTCACCCGATTCCGATACCCACGGAGGGCTTGGAGGGCGGGGAGCACTCAACCTTCGGCTAGTTGAGCGTTCTGGACTCAACTGTACTCAGCCCTCATTCAATGTCAATCCAAAGTTGAGTGGAGTACGCTCAACCCCGTTCTCCGAGGGCTCAAGAACCGCGGAAACTCAGGGATTATGGCCGATTTCGCCGTGGGAGAACACAGAGGGCCGACGTCGAACTCGCGGGAACAGTGCCGGTTCGCGTGAGCGCTCCGGCGAGTCCGCAGCGTTCCGGCGATGTCGACGCCGGGTGTTCCGTCAGGCGGAGTCCGGCGGCATCGGCTTGTAGACCCATGCCACCAGCACCACGGAGATGATCATCAGGAGGAACCACGAGCCAAGCTTGTCCGGGGACACCAAATGCCAGCCATCCAGCTGGCTCGGATACAGCCAGGCGTGGGACCAGGTGGCGATGTTCTCGGCAATCCAGATGAAGAGCGCCACCAGCAGGAATGCAAGGACCAGCGGCATCCGGAGTCGACGACGAAACACCCTGAAGTACATGACGCACCGGCCATAGATCACGACGACGGCGGCCAGCAGGACCCAGCGGGCGTCAGCGACGTAGTGGTGCGAAAAGAAGTTCAGGTAGATGGCCGCAGCGAGGACCGCGGTGATCCAGCGCCGCGGATACCTGTCGAAACGCAGGTCGAAAACCCGGTAAACCCGCACCATGTACGAGCCGACCGCTGCATACATGAAGCCACTGAAGAGCGGAACGGCGCCTACGCGGAGGACACCCTCGGCTTCGTAGGACCACGAGCCGACGTCGGTCTTGAACAACTCCATGACCGTTCCCACCATGTGGAAGAGCACGATAACCCTGAGTTCGCGCAAGGTTTCCAGCCTCGTGGCCACCATCAGGATTTGGATCACGACGGCGGCGATCGTCAGGAAATCGTTCCTCGCGAGGCCGGCGCTGGCCGGATACCAGAGGTGGGCAGCGAAAATGACGGCGAGGAGCGAAGCGCCGAAGATGCACGCCCATGCCTGCTTGAGGCCGAAGACGGTGAACTCGATGAGCCTGGATCGAAGCCCTTGGACCGGGGCACTCCCCAGGAAGCGGCTCGCGCTCCCGTCGATAAGTTCCTCTACCGCGGTGAGCTCACGCATCAGCGCCCTACTCGCCGGGACCGAACTCGCCAAGGCCGGGCCCGCCGGGCCCGAGCCGGCCAAGATAATAGTTCTTCGGCCAATGCCTGGCTTTTTCCGGCAGCCTTGGATAGGCCGCCGCCAAGAGCCGCATGGTGCCGTCGAAGCTGCGCCGATCCCGGGCGTTCCAAGGAAGTCCGAAACCCGCACGAAGCTGCTCCGGCAGCAGGCCCGCGGTAAGCAACCGGACCAACGGCATGCTCAACCGCATCAAGAACGGCCCACCCGCGGGGTACAGAAGTTCGCGAGCCACCCTCAATGCAGCTGCATCCGGTTCGAGGTTCCGCACGGATTCGTCCCAATAGCCGGCGAAGGCCTTGCGGTCGGCAGGCCAGAGCTCGGCGGGAAGCTGCAACGCTGTCCCGATTCGCGCATACTCACGGTAGACACGATCGGCCGTCTCGTCGTCGAGGGCTCCATGGACCTTTTCGTAAACGGTGACGGCGGTGTCGTAGAGGGTCGCCACCACCCAGAGCTGGGATTGGGAGTCAAAGGCGTTGTATCCCGTCGACCCTCCGTCCGCTGACCGGCGAACAGGGGCGTGCGCACGATTCACAGCCCGGCGCACCGCGGCCAATTGCTCGTCCGAGCCATAGATTACGGCGTAGACGTACGTCATCGTTGCACGCAGCCGGTCCAGTGGCCGCTCGGCGAAATTGCTGTGTTCGGCTACGCCGTGACCGACCGCGGGATTGGCGATCTGCATCAGGATGGCGCGTCCTGCTCCGGCGAGCAAAACGCCCTCCGCGCCGATGTCAGCAAGTCCGCGAGCCATCTAGACACTCTACCGTCGGCGCCTACAACCCGACGATCCCCAGCAGCACCTCAAGCTGGTGCTCAAACAACTCGTCGCGCGCGGCGAAGGTATCAGCTCCGTACTGGCCGAATACCTCGAAGCTGACCGCACCAAAAACCGACGTCCACACCAGCATGCCCCTGGCCAGTGCAGGCTCGGGAACGGCCACGCCCAGTTCGGCCCGGATGGCCGCCAAGTCTGCGGCAAGAGCGGGAGGCACGACGACGGCGGGCGCAACGTCGGCGGCCAAGGCACCTGCGCGGAAGGCGGCATCGAAGATCCCCACCATCCGGTAGATCACCCGCGTCCCGGGTTCGGTGGTGCGCTCGGCGGGCGCCTGGTATCCGGGCACCGGGCTGCCGAACAGGAGGGCGTACCGTGCCGGCTCACGCAGGGCCCACTGACGAACGGCCCGCCCAAGCGCCAGGAACCTGCGGCGGTAGTCGTCCCCGGGGAGGGCGTCGACGGCGGCATCCACTTCGTCGCCCAGCTCTCCGTAAGCGTCAATCAGCAGGAGGGTCAGCAGTTCGTCCCGGCTCTCAACGTAGCGGTACACAGCGGATGACACCACGCCAAGATCGCGCGCAACAGCCCTCAGGGACAAGCCCGCCGCGCCATGCACAGCAAGGTGCCGGCGGCCCAGCCGGATGATGTCCGCCACCGTCTGGGCCCGGGCCCGCTCGCGGGGCGTCGAGTGTTTGGCCGCTGCGGCGGGAGGGAGGCTCATGCATCCAGCATGCCACAAAGGAGAGCAGTGGCAACAAATGTGAGCAGTGCTCTTGACAAGGGATTCGAAAGAGCCCATCCTGAATTCAGAGAGCACTGCTCTCGAATAAGTCTTACAACCCGAGGACTCGATCCCCAGCCAGAAAGCGAGCAACACCATGTACGTCGTCACAGGAGCAGGCCCCGTCGGATGGACCATTGCCGAGCAACTCGCGGAACGTGGAGAACAGGTGCGTGTCCTGACCCGCTCCGGGAGCGGCCCGGACCACCCTCTGGTCGAAAAGCTCCGCGTGGATGTCTCCGACCCGGCCAAGCTGGCGGAAGCCTTCGACGGTGCCGCGGCCGTCTTCCACTGCATCCACGGTTCCGCCTACCGCGCCAAAGCCTGGGCGGCCGAGCTTCCCGCAGCAGAGCGGGTGGTGATGGACGCCGCGGCGGCGGCGGGCGGCGTCGTCGTCTTCCCTGAGAGCCTGTACTCCTACAGCGAGCCGGACAAGACCATGACTGAAAGCAGCCCGCGCGAAGCTGCCGGTGGCAAGCGCGGGATCCGCTCCGCCTTGCTGAAGGCCCGGCAAGCCCACCCGGCGAACACCGTCAGCGTGGTGGCGGGCGATTTCTTCGGGCCACGGGCCCGCATGGCGCATGCCGGCGAGCGCATGGTCCCCCTGATCCTCAAAGGCAAGACCGTCCAGGTTCTCGGAAGCGCCGGGCAGCCGCACTCCTTCACCTACGTCCCGGATCTCGCCGCAGCCATGATCGCCGCGGCCCAAAAGCCCGAACTCTGGAACTCAGTGCTCCACGCACCCACAGGACCGGCAATGACCATGCGGGAAATCGCTGGAAACTTCGCACGCTCGGCCGGCGTTCCCGAACCGAAGCTGAGTGTGGTTCCAGGCTGGCTGCTCCGGACCCTTGGCCTGTTTTCCACCGATATGCGGGAGCTGGCCGAAATGTTGTACCAGTTCGAACGGCCATTCGTCATGGATTCCACCGCGAGCCAGGCCAAGCTCGGGCAGGAACCGACGCCGCTTGCGGACGCGATGGCGGCAACAGTGGCCTGGTGGCGGGATCAGCAAACCGTGGCTGCACGCTGAGCCTTATTCGACGCAACGATGTAACGCCAAACAGGCAACCATCGAATGGAGTTACGCCTGAATCCGGGTGACTCGTGGACCAATGCGGGAGTAACGTAGAGCACAACGGCTAGCTGGACCACTTTGTGGACTGGAGTGTCACCGTGGGTGTTGTGCGATCATCCCTGACCGAGCTCCTCGGGATACTTTCCGACGCCGTCTCGCCCGCGCGCGTGCGCTTCGATGATGGTTCCGAACCACCCACCGGTCAATCCATCGATGCCCCCGTCACGGTCCATGCCGTTGCCATGAACAGGGTGGGCCGTTCCCGGCGGGAGGGGCCGCTGCTGGACCTTGAGCTAAAGGTGGCCGTTGAATGCCATGGTCCCACACAGCTGGACAACATGGAGAAGCTCTTGGTTGCCATCGAGCAGAACACCGAATATTCCGTGGTCTCCAGCGGCGAATTCCAGCCGGACGAGTACGACGCGGGCATCCGCCAAGGCCTCGGTTTCCTGGTCCGCGTCCCCATCGGCATAAGCCTCGACGAGCCTTCCGAACCTCCGGTCGCTGAACCCCTGCTTGCTGCTGCCGCGGTGGCCCGCCTCATCCACGGCAGGTTGGTCGACGTCCATAACAAGGGCATCCCTGAGGCGTATATCCGCCCGCATTCGTCCGGAACCGCCGTCGTGAGCGATCCCACCGGCCATTTCGAGGTCCTGGCCTCGGCGGACGATCTCCAGCATTTTGTCGTGGCAGTCCGCGGCACTGAACGTGAAGTCGCGGCCAATACGAGCAGCTTGCCGGTCATCATCCGCTGGGAATGAGGGATAACAGGCCCCAGGACGTGAAATGATCAACCATGCGTCCGATGCAGCACTCCAGCAAACTACAGAACGTCCGTTATGAACTCCGTGGGCCCATCCTCCAAGCGGCCAAGACCATGGAGGCCGAAGGGCACCGCATCCTCAAGATGAATCTTGGTGACACCGCGCCTTTCGGGCTGGAAGCTCCGGAGTCCGTGGTGGTGGACATGATCCACCACCTCCGCGGCGCTCAAGGCTACAGCGATTCCAAAGGCATCTTCACCGCGCGGACAGCGATCTCGCAGTACTACCAGACAAAGAACCTGATGAATATCGGCGTCGAGGATATCTTCATCGGCAACGGCGTCAGTGAACTGATTTCCATGACGCTGCAGGCCTTCCTGGAAAACGGCGACGAGGTCCTCATCCCCGCTCCGGACTATCCGCTATGGACGGCCGCAGTGACCCTCACGGGGGGCAACCCGGTGCACTATCTCTGCGACGAGAGCCAGAACTGGTGGCCGGACATGTCCGACGTCCAAGCCAAAATCACCAAGCGCACCAAGGCCATCGTCATCATCAACCCGAACAACCCCACGGGCGCGGTATATCCCCGCCACATCCTGGAGCAGTTCGCGGCACTGGCCCGCAAGCATGATCTTGTCCTCTTCTCGGACGAGATCTACGAGAAGATCCGCTACGAGGACGCCCAGCACATCCACATGGCCTCCGTGGCAGACGACATCTGCGTCCTGACCTTCAGCGGCCTCTCCAAGGCTTACCGCATGCCCGGTTACCGTGCCGGCTGGGTCGCCCTGACCGGCCCGCACGCGGCGACCGCTGAATACCGTGAAGCATTGGAGCTGTTGGCTTCCCTGCGTTTGTGCTCCAACGTGCCGGCGCAGCACGCCATACAGACCTGCCTGGGCGGCTACCAGAGCATCGAGGAGCTCATCAGGCCAGGAGGCCGGCTCCGCGAACAACGGGACCTGGCCTTGAAGCTCCTGACCGCGATCCCCGGAGTGAGCTGCGTTCCCGCGGCCGGGGCAATGTATTTGTTCCCGCGGCTGGACCTTGATGTCTACCCGATTGAGAGCGACGAGAAATTTGTCCTCGATCTCCTACAGGACCAGAAAATCCTCGTCTCTCACGGCTCGGCCTTCAACTGGCCCGCCCCGGACCACTTCCGCTTCGTCATCCTGCCGTCCGTCCGCGAGATCGAGGAGGCGGTGCGCAGGATCGCCACGTTCCTGGCGGCCTATCGGAACCGGCCCCAGGAGTAGGCCCTCCTCCCAACGCTCGCTCACCTATCGCCGGGTTTCCCCCAACGCTCGCTCACCTATCGCCGGGTTTCCCCCAACGCTCGCTCACCTATCGCCGGGTTTCCCCCAACGCTCGCTCAGAAGCATGCCCCGGGGTCACTAATGCACGGGGGTCGTTGCTTCTTCCTCGCGGCCGAGTTTTTGATCGCTGCTTAGCTGTGCCGCCTGTTCGGCAGCCACGTTGAGTGAGCGGCTGAGCAGGATGTAGGCGATGGAAGTGACCAGCAACCCGACGAGCCAGGCGATGTCGACGCCGCCCAAGGCCTGGGCAAGGGGTCCCGTGTAGCTCCAGGAACCGATCTGGGGCAGCACCATGAAGGGCACCTCAGCGACGAGGCCGATGGCGAACGAGAGCAAGCCCCGCGACCCCCAGGCACCGTAGATGCCCTTGGGAGTGAACAGGTCCGTGATGGCGTAATGGCCTTTGCGGACCAGGAAGTAGTCGACCAGGTTCGTCGCCGTCCAGGGAACCAGAAGGTACAGCATGAGGGTCAGGGAGGAGAACACCGTGCTGACAGCCCCCGAGGTGATGGTGCTGGCAACGAGGTACCACACCGCCGTCAGGACGAGGATGGTGATGACCCGGGCTTTGCGGGTCGGCTTGATCGGCCGGATGGAATCGACCGTGGTCAATACGGTAAGCATCCCGCCGTAGGCGTTCATTCCCATGGTGGCGGCCAGGGCCATGGCCGAAAGCAACGCGGTAGCATCACCGAGGTGCACGAAAACCGTGTTCCCTGCCAGCTGGAGTCCGGCGAGGCCGTCGGTGGCGCCAAGCCGGATCGCGAGCCACGCCCCAAGGACTATCAGCCAGATCGCAGACGACGATGCACCGAAGAACACAGCCGCGATGACGGACCGGCTTTTGGTTCTGGACGGCAGGTATCGCGAATAGTCGGAGACGTAGGGGGCATACGTGATGTTGTATGCCGATGCCGCGGCGAACTGCGCCATGAACGCGCCCCAGTTGAAGCCGTACTGCGTGGTGCTTTCGGCTCCGCCGGCGTTTCCGGTGATGACTCCGATGGTCAGAATCAGCATCAGCGGCAGGGAAACGTAGAGCAGCACGCGGAATGCCTTGTGCAGCCAGTCGTGGCCGAAGATCGCAAGGGCCGCCGCGCCCGCGGCAGCGACAACGGCAATGAGTGCCGGGTTCCAGCCGAAAGCACTGCCGAGGCCGTCACCGAGGAGCACGGTATCAACGACATTGAAGGCCACATAGGTGAAAAGGGTGGCGATCAAGGGAACCACCACGCCCCGGTACCCGAATTGGGCCCGCGACTGGATCATCTGCGGTAGGCCCATGGTTGGACCCTGAGAGGCGTGGAAGGCCATGAAAATGGTTCCCACTCCAATGCCCAGAACGCTGGCCACCACCGTCCACCCGAGGGACAGGCCCATCGATGGGCCGATGAAACCGATCGGGATGGAGAAGTACTGGAAGTTGCCCAGGAACCAAAGCGGCGCTTGGTGCCACAGGCGGCCGTGACGCTCGTTATCGGGAACCCAGTCGATTGAGCGGACCTCGATCAGTGGTGCGCCGGGCCGCGCCCTGGGCCGGTCGGATGCTTCTGTCGTCATTGCTGGACTCCGTGATCAGAAAGTGTTGAGTGATAGGTGCTCGTGCACGGCCTTGATGCCGCCGGAGCCGGTCCGGGTAAACACGATGGTTTCCCGTTCCTCGGTGACTGCCCGCTGTCCCCGCTCCTCCGTAGTCGTAGCCACGCTGTGGGAAAAAACCGCAGTTGTGCCGTAGATCTGGATGAGTGGATCGCTGCTGTGGCAGCCGACCACCTTCCAGCCATCGGACACCCAGGTGCGCCACTGCTCTTCGTAGTCGTCCCGGCTGTTGAGCCGTTCGGGGGTCCCGTGGAACAAGAAGGTCGCCTGCGGATCGAATGAGCCGAAATATGCGTCCTCGTCCATGGCCGAATAGGCCGCAACGATCCGTTCCGCTGCCGACGTGACTTCTTCCGGCGTTAGCTGCAGGCTCATCTATTCTCCATTTCTGGCTTGGAATGGCCCTGCTGGCCGGCGTAGGTCGCCGCCGAACGGGCGTGTGCTCGGGGTGATGTGGATCACCTTTTCATCATGCAACAACTGATGCCTTTTAGGCAACATATTTCGTGAAGAGTCATTGGGCAGTTCCGCCCGCTTTCCGCTCCATCGGGGTAGCGTTTCCCTATGAACGAGCAGAAGCCTGAAGACGTCTACACACACGGCCACCACGAGTCCGTCGTACGCGCCCACGCCTCCCGCACAGCCGAGAACTCTGCCGCGTTTGTCATCCCGCATCTCACCGCCGGGACGTCAGTGCTCGACGTCGGATGCGGACCTGGGAGCATCACCTGCGACTTCGCGGAGCTGGTGGCTCCCGCGAAGGTGGTCGGGCTCGACCGTTCCGCCGACATCGTGGCCCAGGCTGCCTCGCTCGCGGCCGAACGTGGTGTGGAAAACGTGGAATTCGTGACCGGTAACATCTACGATCTGGACTTTGAGGACGAGACCTTCGACCTCGTCCACGCCCACCAAGTCCTGCAGCACCTGACCGACCCCGTGGCCGCGTTGCGCGAAATGCGGCGCGTGGCCAAACCCGGCGCCATCGTGGCAGTGCGCGACGCCGACTTCCACGGCATGAGCTGGTACCCGGAGGTCCGCGAGCTCGACGACTGGATGGAGCTCTACCAGAAGATCGCCCGGCGGAACGGAGCAGAGCCCGACGCCGGGCGGCGGCTCGTGTCGTGGGCGCAGCAGGCGGGCTTCACCGACGTCGCGCCCTCGAGCAGCAACTGGCTGTACGCCACCGCGCAGCAGCGCCGTTGGCAGTCGCGGGTTTGGAGCGAACGCGTCCTGCACTCCGCCTTTGCCGAGCAGGCGCTGGAATATGGCCTGGCCAACGAGGCTGACCTGGCCCGGATCGCCGCCGGTTGGCACCGCTGGGGCTCCACTGATGATGGCTTCTTCCTGATCCCGAACGGGGAAGTCATCGCGCGGGCGTAGCGGCCGCGGGCAGCCCGCCAAACATTTTCTGGGAATTTCCATCAACCATGTCGAAAACCGTCCCGTAGTTCCGACCCATGAACGAAAGCGCCCACACGGAGCGCCCTGATAAGGAGTTCGAGATGAAATACATGATCATGATGTTTGGTTCTGCCGAGGGCATGATGGAAACCGCCGATCCCGAGTGGATCAGGGAAATGATCGGCTTCATGATCCAGATCGACAAGGATCTCAGCGATTCGGGCGAGATGGTTTTCAACGCGGGACTGGCTGACCCCGGCACCGCCAAGCTGGTCAAGCAGACGGACAACGGGGTCATCACCACCGACGGACCTTTCGCCGAGGCCAAGGAATCCCTCATCGGCTACTGGGTGGTGGACGTCGCGAGCGAAGAACGGGCCGTGGAAATCTGCTCCAGCATCGTGAAGTATGCCCCCGTTGTGGAGCTTCGTCGCGTCCAGGACGAGCCCCCGGAGGTCTAGCGCTTGGCCGAGCCTTCCGGTGAATCCACGTTCGAGGACCTGCTGCGCTTGCTTGCGCCGCAGGTCCTTGGCGTGCTCGTCCGCAGGTACGGCCAATTCGCAGAGTGCGAGGATGCCGCCCAGGAGGCGCTGCTCGAGGCAGCATTGCAATGGCCCGCTTCCGGCGTCCCGGACAATCCCAGGGCCTGGCTGCTCACCGTCGCCAGTCGGCGCTTGGTGGACTATTGGCGCAGCGAAAGCGCCCGGCAGGCACGCGAACAACGCGCGGCGGCCTTGGAACCGCCGCCTCGCGAGGAGCCTTCTGCGAACGGTGACACGGACGGATTTTCGGAAGACACCCTCACCCTCCTTTTCCTCTGTTGTCACCCCGCCCTCTCAGCACCCTCGCAGCTGGCACTGACTTTGCGGGCAGTCGGGGGGCTCACGACGGCGGAAATCGCCAGCGCGTTCTTTGTCCCGGAGGCCACCATGGGCCAGAGGATCAGCCGGGCCAAGCAGAGCATCAAGAAGGCGGGGGCCCATTTCGAGCTCCCGGAACCGGGCGAGCGAAAGGCGCGGCTCGGCGTCGTAATCCACGTCCTGTACCTGATCTTCAACGAGGGTTACGCGGCGAGTTCCGGGCCATCCATGCAGCGCGAAGACCTCACGGCGGAGGCCATCCGCCTTACGCGGCTCCTGCGCGGCCTCCTCCCGGGCGAGCTTGAGGTGGGCGGACTGCTGGCCCTCATGCTCCTCACCGATGCACGACGCCGGGCGAGGTCCCTCCCGGACGGGATGCTGGTGCCGCTCGCCGAGCAGGATCGCCGCCTGTGGGACGCGGCGCAGATTGCCGAGGGCCTTGAACTGGTGTCGGCGGTGCTGGGGGTCGGGCAGCCGGGACCCTACCAGCTGCAGGCCGCGATCGCCGCGGTCCACTCTGAGGCGGCCTCCGCGGAGCAGACCGACTGGCCGCAGATCCTTGCTTTGTACACGGTCCTCGAAGCCATGGCCCCAAGCCCGGTGGTGAGGCTCAACCGGGCAGTTGCGGTGGCAATGGTCGAGGGGCCTCGGGCGGCCCTTGAGCTGCTGGAGGGGCTTGAGAATGGCCCGGAAAACTGGCACAGGCTCGACGCCGTCCGCGGTCACCTGCTCGAAATGTCCGGCGACCTTGCGGGTGCCCGGGTGTGCTTTCTTGCCGCAGCAAAGAAAACAGGGAGCCTGCAGGAACGGCAGTACCTCCTCGTGAAGGCGGCCAAGCTCGGGCAGTTGTCCACATAGGCAAAGTGATCCCTGTTTGTGGTCCGCGGCCACGAATAGCCTCGAACCATGATTATTCAAGCAGGCTTTGACCTCCAGATTCTCGCCCGTCCGCTCATCGACCAAGAAGAAAAGCTCTACCCACGACTCGTCGTGATCGGCCTCGACGCCGAGATGCAGCTGGATAGCATCCGGGTTGTTACAGAGTCCTTCGAAGGCAGCTTGAATCCGTTCCAGGACACCATCCTGGAACATCTGGAGCTCGAGGGTTCCAAGTATTTTGCGATCGCGCACGCCGGAATCTGGGCCGAGGACGACTATTACGATGAGCAGCCAATCCTCCAGGAAGCGAAGAAACTCAAGGGTATTGCCGAGGAGCGCGGGCTTCACATGATCGGCCATTTTGGCATCGACGAGACCGGATACATGTCCAATGGCCCGCACTCCTACTTTGACCAATATGCTTCGGGAGACGACCTCCCAGACACGATGCTTCACTGGATGCACTCGAGGTATGGCCATTGTGCCTGAGCTTCGTCGACCGTGGGCCAGAAGCATTCACCGTGCCACTGAGCCTTACTTTCCAGAGGTTGACCAACTAGACTTGGTCAACATGGGGCAGTACAACGTCCAGGAGGCAAAGACCCGCCTTTCTGAGCTTCTCAACATGGTTGAACGGGGCGAAGATGTGGTCATCGCCAAAGCCGGCAAGCCCGTTGCCCGGCTCGTGAAGATCGAGCGGCCCACCAAGCGCCGCCTTGGATTCGTCAAAGGGCAACTCCCGGACAATTTCCTAGAGCCCATGGACGAGGAGGAACTTGCGCTGTGGGAAGCACCCCTTACCTCCTCGACACGCATGCCCTGATCTGGGCCCTCACTGAGCCAAGGAAGCTCTCACCCAAGGCAAGACGTGCAATCCAGTCATTCGACAATCGTCTTGTGGCATCATCCGCCAGCGCCTTCGAGATCGGCTACAAGCACAAGCTGGGTAGGCTTCCGGGCTTGGAGGGACTGCTCCTGGGTTATGCCCGGCACGTCGCCGAACTGTGCAACGAGGAGCTACCCATCCGGAGCGTGCACGCGCTTGCGGCCGGGAAACTCGATTGGGAGCATCGGGACCCCTTCGACAGGCTGATCGCCGCCCAAGCAATTGTGGAATCGATGGTGGTCATCACGGCCGATCAAGAATTCCATAGCTTCCCGTTAGTTGAGTCGCTCTGGTAACCGCTCGTCGGGTGCTCGCATCAGCATGTCCTGCCGCGCCGTCCTCCGGGCATAAGCTGGATTGGTGCAAATTTCGCTTTGGCTGGCACTGGTAGGCGCCGGCACCCTGATCAGTTTCACTCCCGGCGCCGGCGCCATCTCCACGATGAGCAACTCGCTCAACTCCGGATTCCGCCGCTCCATCTGGGGAGTGCTGGGCCAGCAAACGGCACTGATCATCCACATCCTGGTCGTGGCACTCGGGGTAGGTGTTCTGGTCTCCAGCTCGCCGGTGGTCTTCAACGTGATCCGCTACACGGGGGCCGCGTATCTGGTGTACATGGGCATCCGGCAGTTCCTCCACCGGCCCGACCTGGACAAGGAGAAAGTGGAGGCCCGACGGAACGAGCCAGCATGGTCCATGTTCCAGCGAGGCGTGTGGGTCAACCTGCTCAATCCGAAGGCGATTGTTTTCTTCCTGGCCTTCATGCCGCAATTCATCCGCCCCGAGCAGCCACTGATTCCGCAATATCTGATCCTCAGCAGCACGATCGTTTTCATCGACATCTGCGTCATGTGGTTCTTCTTCGCATTGGCAGCCCGTTCATTCCAACGGTTCACGCACAACGAGCACGGACAAAAAGTCCTGAACCGCACTTTCGGCGTGCTGTTCATGTCCGTCGGCGTTCTGCTCGCCGTCATCCACTAGGCCAGCAATCGACTGCCGAGCAAATGTCGTTTTCCAGCCTCAAAACGGCACTTGCTCAGCAATCGACGGGGAAACCTACCGCGTGGACCCGCGCACCACCAAGGAGCTCTCAAGCGTCAGCTGCGGCTGTTCCAGCTCACGGCCTTCCATCAGTCCCCGGAGTTGTTCGCCGGCCTTGAGTCCCAGCGCAGTGGCCGGCAAATGCACACTGGTCAGGCTCGGGTTGCTCGTGGCCGAATACGGCAGGTCATCGAAGCCGGCAACAGCGAGTTCCTTCGGAATCCGGACACCGGCCACTCGGGCTTCCTGCAACACACCGTAGGCGTGGGTGTCCGTTCCGCAGACGACGGCGGTGACCCCGGCACGCTGCCAGTCCGGCCAGGCGGCGGCGAAGGCAGCCGCGGCAGCGCCGACGTCGATGGTGGTACTGACGATGTGCGCGTCCGCAACGGAAATACCGCAGGAGTCTGCCTCATCCAGGAACGCCGCCCGGCGCACCTCGAACGTGGCTGTGCCTGTCACGCTGTCCACGTAGGCAACCCGCTTGTGCCCGGAGGCCGCAAGATGCGCGGCCAATTCACGGGCGCCATGGGCAACATCGAGGTTCACGGATGGGGCATAGGCTTCGAGGCCGGGGGCATCTAGAAGGACCAGCGGCCCGGCAACGGACAGCTCCTCCAGGAAACTTGCGTTGGGCGCATCCACCAGCAGACCGGCGGGACGAAGGGCCAGAAGCTTTCGGACGTCCTCCGCACGGGGAAACTCACCGGCGTCGGTCACGGAGAGCAGCAGCTGGTACTCGGATCCGAGCGATTCCCGGACTCCCGCGATGACCTTGGCGAAAAAGGGGTTGGAAATGTCCGGCGCCACAAGGATCACAATCGAGCTCACGCCCTTGGCCAAAGAACTGCCGATCCCATCCACCACGTAGCCGAGTTCGGCGATAGCCTGGCGGACCCGTGAAATGTTGTCTTCGGAGACCCTGCCCTGGGTTTTGCCGTTGGCAACCAGGGACACGGTCGCAGTCGAGACCCCTGCCAGGGAGGCCACCATCGCCGCGGTGACGCGCTGCGTACGGTTGGAGGCCCGGTGCACTCGTTCCGCGGATTCCATACAACGATCGTAGCGGGAATCAGTGCCTTCTCTCGCCGCAAGGCATCAAGCGCTTGACGCAAAAAGCGTTAAGCGTTTGACGTAAGACGCAAGCCAGTGCCAGAATTCCACTGAATGCTTTAGCGCCCTGCATCGGCAGGCCCCAATGACGTGGAGATGAACATGGACCCCACCATGACCCGTGAACGCAAGAAGATCATCCTGGATTGTGATCCCGGGCATGACGACGCCGTGGCCCTGCTGCTGGCCCACGGCAACCCGGACATCGAACTACTCGCCGTCACAACGGTGGTGGGTAACCAGACCCTCGAAAAAGTCACCCGCAACGCCTTGTCGGTGGGCACGATCGCAGGCATCACCGGGGTTCCCTTTGCCGCCGGCTGCGACCGCCCACTCGTCCGCTCCATCGAAACCGCGCCGGACATCCACGGCGAAAACGGCATGGACGGCCCCGAGCAGCCCCGGTCCACCATCGAGCTGGACCCTCGCCACGCCGTCGACCTCATCATCGAAACGATCATGGCGCACGAGCCGGGCACAGTGACCCTGGTCCCCACTGCGGGACTCACCAACATCGCCATGGCCGCCCGCAAGGAGCCGCGCATCGTTGAACGCGTCAAGGAAGTTGTCCTGATGGGCGGCGGCTACCACGTGGGCAACTGGAGTGCCGTGGCCGAATTCAACATCATTATCGACCCCGAGGCCGCCCATATCGTGTTCAACGAAAAATGGCCCGTGGTGATGGTCGGTCTGGACCTCACGCACCAGGCCCTGGCCACTCCCGAGGTCGTTGAGAAGATCGCCGCCGTGGGCACCAAGCCGGCAAAGTTCGTCATGGAATTGATGGAGTTCTTCACCAAGACCTACAAGGACGCCCAGGGCTTTGACTACCCCCCGGTGCACGATCCCTGCGCCGTGGCCTACGTCATCGACCCCAGCGTGATGACAACCCGCAAGGTCCCCGTCGATATCGAACTGCAAGGCAAGCTCACGCTTGGCATGACCGTAGCCGATTTCCGCGCCCCCGCACCGGCCGACTGCCACACCTCCGTTGCCGTCGACCTCGACCACGAGAAGTTCTGGAACCTCGTCACCGACGCGATCATCCGCATCGGCGAGCCCGACGACGGCGGCACTCCCGCCGCCGCCGTGGCTGGCAGCATCGCAGGAGAGGCCAAGTAAATGACGACCCTCATCAACGAAACCAAGACCAACCGCGGCAACGTCGCGGCCCTCATGGTTGCCCTGCTGGCCGCCTGCGTAGCCTTCCAGCTCAACGCTTCCATGCTCAGCCCGGCCCTGGTCACCATGGGCAACGAGCTCCACACGGACCAGGCGGTCATCGGCCTCTCCCAGACCTGGTTCTTCACGGCCGCGGCCTTGTTCTCACTCTTCCTGCCGCGCCTGAGCGACATCGTCGGCCGCAAGAAGATCCTCCTCGGCATGATGCTGCTCATGGCCGTCGGCTCGGTCATCGCAGCCATGGCGCCCGACGTTACATGGCTCTTCGTGGGCCGCATCGTCCAGGGCGTCAGCGGCCCTACCGTCCCGCTGTGCCTCATCATGCTGCGCTCCGCGGTCAACAACCCGCGCAAGTACGGAGCCCTCATGGGCCTCATCACGGCAGTCAACGGCGGCGTTGCCGGCGTCGACTCCTTCGTAGGCGGCTACTTCGCCGAGCACTTCGGATTCCGCAGCATTTTCTGGCTCATGGTCGGCCTCGCAATCGTGGCCACGGCCTTGATCGCCATCCTTGCCGGCGAGAGCAAGCCTGCCGCTGGTACAGGCATGGACTGGCCCGGCGTGTTCTTCATTGTCATCGCGGTGGGCGCACTCCTGACAGCCCTCAATGAGGGATCCAAGCTGGTCGGCGCCTTCTCTTCCGGAACGCTGATGATGGCGATCGGACTGATTGTGGTCGCCGCGGCCGCGTTCGCCGCGTTCTGGAGGACCGAAAAGCGCTCCAAGGAGCCGATGGTGGAAACGATCCACCTCCGCCAGCGTTCCACGTGGGCGCCCCTGCTGACCACCACCCTCGCCATGACCGGCATCTTCGCGGTCATCAACGGCATCGTCCCGGCCTACGTCCAGGCCGCGGCACCGGGATTCGGGGTTGGCCCCACCGAGATGTCGCTCATGATCCTCACGCCGTACGCCCTCCTCGGCTGGGTATTCGGACCCATCAGTGGCCGGCTCGCACCCGTGCTCGGCTACACCAAAGTCCTGCGCATTGGAATGCTGGGCAGTATCGCGGCCCTGGCAATCATCGCGTTTTTCGGCCTCGGCAGCCTGCCGACCATGATCGTGGGAACGGCCTTGCTCGGCATCATGTACGCCGGTACGGTGAACATCATGCTCAACGGACTCGGAGTTGTCCTCTCCCCGGCCGGCAACCCCGGTTTCCTGCCCGGCATGAACGCCGGCGCCTTCAACCTCGGCGCCGGCTTGAGCTTCCTGGTGTTGCCGGCAGTCCTTGTGGCGACCTCGGCGCTGGGCGACACCAAGGCCTCGTACTTGACGGTGGTCGTCGTGGGCCTGGCCATCACTGTCGGCGCCTTCGCGGCGTCGCTGCTCATCCCCAAGCCCCTCGAAGCCGAGGTTGAAAAGTGAACCGCAGGATCGTCGTCGTCGGGTCCCTGAATGCGGACCTGACCATCTATTGCGAGCGGCTCCCGCTCCCGGGTGAAACCGTCCACGGCAACGGCTTCGCGGTCAATCCCGGCGGCAAGAGCGCCAACCAGGCCGTCGCGGCGAGCAAGCTGGGCGGCACGGTAAGCCTGATCGGCGCGGTCGGAAACGACTCCAACGGTGACATGCTCATCGCCTCCACGGAAGGGGCCGGGGTGGACGTTTCGTGCGTCCGCCGTGCCGCGGAGGTGGCCACCGGCGTCGCGGTTATCGCGGTGGACGCGCGTGGTGAGAACAACATCATCATTTCGGCCGGTGCCAACGGAACGCTCGCCCCGGCGGACGTGTCGGCGGACGCCTTCGACGACGCCGCGGTGCTCTGCCTCTGTCTGGAGGTCAGCCTTGAGACCGTGGAGGCTGCCGCGAAAGCAGCGCACGACGCCGGAGCAACGGTTCTGCTGAATCTCTCGCCGTACGCCGAGATCCCGCAAAGCCTGGCCGCCTTGAGCGATGTGCTGCTGGTGAACGCCCACGAAGCCTCCATGTTTCTGGGCGACGCTGAGATGCCCCACCCCGGCGCGCACGCAAGCGCCTGGGAGCCTGTCCGAAGCCAGTTCGCCGAGCGGGGATTGCAACGGGTATTGGTTACGCTCGGCTCCCACGGCTCGGTGGTGTTGGATTCGCTCGCCGTATCCGGGGAACAGATCTCGCGGATCGCACCCACCAAGGTGAGTGCCGTGGATACGACCGGTGCAGGGGACGCCTTCACCGGAGCCGTAGCGGCCCGGCTCGCCGCGGGGGAAACCCTGGCCGAAGCCGCGGCGTTCGCTTCGGTTGCCGCAGCTCTCGCCACCACCAAGAAAGGCACCCAGGCCGCCTATCCCGGGGCTGCAGAAGTCCTGGAGCACTTGCGGATTTCCTGACCCAAGCCGCCACGGTGCAGGCGCTTTTACGCCTCCACCAGCGACTTTACAAATTCTGTAATTTTCACTAGCCAAGACAGGGTGGTATCCCCCATGCTTGCTCCATGTACTCAGCGTTGAGCCCATACCGCATCATCACCGTCTGCACGGGAAACATCTGCCGCTCACCCATGGCGCAACTGATGTTGACTGAAGCGTTCGACGCCGGAGGGCTCGGTGGAGCGGTGGTTGTGGACTCCGCGGGAACCACGTCCTACGAGGCCGGACACCCCATCGATCCACGCGCAGCTCGGGTCCTTTCGGCACACCGCATCCGCTCCGAGGGTCACATCGCGAGGAGTTGGCGCGAGGAGTGGTTCCGGGAGCGGGACCTGATTTTGGCCCTCGACGTGGATCACTACGGTTGGCTCCACGAGGCCGCCCCGGATTCGGAGTCACTGGCCAAGATCCGGATGCTGCGCAGTTTCGACCCGGCCGTAGCAGGCCGGAGCACCTTGGACCTGGGCATCGAGGATCCCTGGTACGGCGGCCATCACGATTTCGACGTCACCTGGGACCTCATCAAGGCGGCCGTCCCCGGCATCGTCGCTTCCACCCGGGACGTCCTTGCCGCCAGGCAGCACGCACAGCACCCTGACCCGCAGCAGGTACGCTCTATTTCATGACCCCAGCACCCGTGATCATCGCTATCGATGGCCGCTCCGGCGCAGGAAAGACTACTCTCGCCGTCGAACTTGCCGCCCGCCTCCGGATGCATCACAAGGTGTCACTGTTCCACCTTGAGGACATCTATCCGGGCTGGAACGGCCTCGCCGCGGGCATCGAGCGATACGTCACCACTGTCCTGGCACCACTGCGGCACGGGAACGCCGCCGAGTGGGTCAGTTGGGACTGGGAGAAACACTACGACGGCCGCAGCCACGTCACCCTGCCTGCCGAAATCGTGATTGTCGAGGGCGTCGGGGCAGCCGCGAGTGCCGCCCGGCCCATGTTGGACGCCGTGGTCTGGGTGGACGCTCCCGACGATGACCGCAGGCACCGTGCGATGGCCCGGGACGGCAGCAGCTACGAACCGTTCTGGGAAAGCTGGGCGGCGCAGGAGGACGAGTGGCTTGAGACCGACGGCGTCCTCGACCACATTGACGTCCGGGTGCTGAACCGGGCGGACGGCGATGCCCCGGATGACGCCCTGCAGGCGCTGAACTACCTCCCTTCGCTCTCCCCCGTGCTCGCTCCCGAGCTGTCGGCACGCCGCGGCTTGCAGCTCAAGGCCGAACGGATCGACGCAATCCCGGACGCCGCGGCCCTGTTCCAAGCGCTGTACGCCAAGTCCGCCAACGCCGTCTGGCTCGATTCCTCCAACACGTCCAACAACAGGGACACAGTCGGCGACGCCGGATCCCTCGACGCCGCGGCCGAACGCAGCCGCTTCAGTATCCTCGCGGACGACGGCGGGTGCTTCGGCCAGGCTGTAACGCACAGTTCCGGAGCCACCCGGATCAGCGCCGGATGCGCCACCGTGGAGACCACCGGCCCCTTCTTCCGCTGGCTGGACACCGTGTGGGGCCGGAAGGCCTTGCGTGGACCCGAAGGCTATGACTGCGAATTCACGCTCGGCTGGTTGGGATACCTCGGCTATGAACTGAAGCGGGAGACCGGTGGCAGCGATGTCCGGGTCGGCACTCCGGATGCAGCGTTGCTCTTCGCCGGCCGGGCCCTGGTGATCGACCACCGTGACGCTGCCGTCTGGCTGCTTGCCATCGATGCTCCCGACGCCGGCGAATGGCTTGGGCTTGCGCGCGAGGCCGTGCTGTCCGCGTCGGCACCCCAAGGGGCCGGCACTAGGCACCCGGCCGGGGATCCCGCCGTCGGGAGCGGTATGCTCGAGTTCTCCAGCCGCGACACCGAGGACGAGTACAAAAGCAAAATCACCGACGCCCAGCACCAGATCGCCGAGGGCAACACGTATGAGGTCTGCTTGACCACCGCAGTGACCGCCCCGGATCCCGGGCTGGACCCGTGGCAGAGCTACCTCGCGCTGCGCAAGCGCAACCCGGCACCGTTCGCGAGCTACTTGCGGTTCGGCGATCTGACGGTCGCGAGTACCTCGCCGGAGCGCTTCCTGCGGATAACCTCCGACGGCGGCATGCGGGCCGAGCCGATCAAGGGCACGAGGGGCCGGGCCAACGATCGTGTCATCGACGAGGCCCTTCGGCGCGGCCTTGAATCCTCGCTCAAGGACCGTGCCGAGAACATCATGATCGTGGACTTGCTGCGCAACGACCTCAGCCATTTCGCCGTGCCCGGATCGGTGACCGTCAGCCGGCTGTGCGCGGTGGAAAGCTACGCCACGGTGCACCAGATGGTGAGCACTATCGACGCCCGGCTGCGCCCCGGAGCACCCCGGGCCGAGGCCGTGGCGGCCGCGTTCCCCGCAGGGTCCATGACGGGCGCCCCGAAGATCAGCACCATGGACATCCTCGATGGCTTGGAGTCAGGGCCCCGTGGAGTCTACTCCGGCGCGATCGGCTACTTTTCGCTCAACGCGGCGACGGACCTCGCCGTCGTAATCCGGACCCTGGTGATGGGTCCCGACGGCGACGGCGGACGCACGCTCAGTCTCGGCGTCGGAGGGGCCATCACGGCGGACTCCACGCCGCAGGACGAATACGACGAAATCCGGACCAAGGCGTTCGGCGTGCTCTCCGCCCTCGGCGCGGAGTTTCCCACTACCTGAGAGTCAGTCGTGCTCCTCGGTCCGGGCGCGGACTGTCCGGGCGTCGTTGCGGGTGATCGTGTAGTAGATCAGGCTGGCGAGGATTGCCCCCACGAACCATGAATAAGGGCCCAGGCCCGAGCCTCCCGGGAGGAAGGTCTGCAGTGCCGGGACCAGCGCCAAAACACCTGCGACGACGGCGGCAGGGATCAGCGCGGCAAGGGCCTTGAGGTTCCAGCCCTTGGTGTAGAAATAGAGTCCGTTCTCGTCCTCGTGGTACAGGTCCGAGACCTTGCAGCGCTGGTGCCGGATGCGGAAGAAGTCCGTGAAAATCACCCCGAACAACGGACCAAGCAGCGCGCCCAGGCCACCGAGGAAGTACACGATCACCACGGGACTGCTGAAGAGGTTCCAGGGCAGGATGAGGATTGCGAGCACTGCGCTGATAAGGCCGCCGCGGCGGAAGTCGATGCGGTGCGGGGCCACGTTGGCGAGGTCGTAGGAGGCCGAAACGAAGTTCGCTACGACGTTGATGCCGATCGTGGCCACCACAAACGTGACGGCGGCGATGATGGTGATCCACGGATTCCTGATCGCCTGGACGATCGCCACCGGATCGGTGATCACCTTGAACATGTCCTGGCCGGCATACTGGTCCGCGGTGAAGTAGGACGCCGCCCCGGCCGTGACCACCACGGTGACCAGGGCGAAGGCGATGAAGTTCACTGGCAGGCCCCAGAAGTTGCCGCGCAGGATGGTCTTGCGGTCCGGCGAGAACCGGGAAAAATCGCAGAAGTTCAGGAGAAGCGCCGCGAAGTAGGTGACTGTCAGGGCGATGGCAGAGAAGAACTGGGTCAAGGCTGCCGGCCCGTCCAAAGGCGCGACGCCGGGGATCGAGAGGCTGAACTTGTTGCCCGCTTGCGCCAGGATGTAGATCGCGAGCGCAAACATGGCCACCCAGATGGCCGGACCGGCCCAGTCCTGGAACCTCCGGACCGTCTCCATGCCCCGGCGGATGACCAGCAGCTGGACCGCCCAAAGGACCAGGAAGGCCGCCCAGCCCAGCGGGGTCAGGCCAAGGATGCGCGGCACGTCCGGGCCATCGAGCGAGGTCAGCTGGGGCCACACGGAAAACAGCAGCACCAGCACGGCTTCCGAAGCGAGCCAGGTCTGGATGCCGTACCAGGCGATGGCGATGAGTGCCCGGATCAGGGCGGCCAGGTTGGCACCGAAGAGGCCGAAGGACATCCTCGCCAGGACCGGATACGGGACGCCGGTTTTCTGTCCGGCCGTCCCGGCAAAGTTCATGAGGAAGTAGACCAGGGTAATGCCGAGGACCAAGGCCAGGAAGACTTGCCAACCCACCAGTCCGGTGATGAAGAGGCCTGCCGCGAAGGTGTAACCGGCAATGCTGTGGACATCGCACATCCACAGGGCGAAGAGGCTGCGGACCTTCCAGTTTCGTTGCCGGGCCGGTGCGAGGTCCGCGTTCCACAGCCTGTCGCTGACCAACCGGCCCTCGGCAAGGATTCGGACTTTCTCAGGGTATTCGTCTCCTGGCTCGCGCGGTGCCTTCACAGCCGGGGACTGGTTTTTCCGCGCCATGGTGCCTCCGAAGAACGCTTCCAAACATGCTTGGAACTCCAGAATCGACCCATTGCGGCGGGAAGGAAAGCCCCCTCGGGAGCGCCGGAACGTCGTCACGTTAGCATTGGTCCAAATACGTCTCACCAGGAGGGTGCATGCCGCACATCGTTGACTTCGAGAATGTTTCTACTGCCGGGCTGGAATCGTCGCCCGTTGCCGACGCCCTTGCCGGGTTGCGCGCCAACGAGGGCCGCTATTACCGGAACAAGTACAACCACGTCTTCACTGTGAGCCCTGCCAGCGAGGTTCCCGAGGTGGTCGAGCGGGTCAGCCGCATCCTGAAGGACGAGCGTGACATCGTCATCAGCTCCCGCCCGCTGGAAGCGACTGCCTTCGAAGTCGACGGTTTGCGGATGGCCTACGTCTTCTACGAGTCCGGGCTGTCGATCAACGTTATGTACAGCATCGAGGCGGGCGGGAAGCGAGCGGTGGGATTCAAGCTCGCCGACGGCATGGAGATCCCGGAAGAACTGGCGTCACGCTTCAAATTCGCCCGCCAGAAGTCGAAGCTGGCAGGAGTTATCCGCGGCTCCTTCTTCGTGATCAAGGGTGAATACTGACCCTGCCATCGGCATCCAGGCGATGCCGCAGCCTGCTCATGCGCCGAGGTTCAACATTTCGACGTAGCGGTCGATCATCATGTGTTGGCCTTTGATCTGGGAGATCAGCTCCGGACTGGCGATCTCGCCGTCGGGCAGTTGTCCCGAGCCGCCGGACGGTCCCAACGGAAGGATGATGACGGGCTTCGACGGCGTGTAAGCGGCCAGTTCCGCGGAGTCCTCGATCTGGGCTTGGATGTTCTTGGCAACCACAGCGGCCTCGCGTCCGGCGACGCCGGCTTTGTTCACGTCGATCGCCGAAATGTCGCCCAGGGCGTAGACGTTCTCGAAGCCCACGACGCGGAGTTCGCCGGTGACGTCCAGGTAGCCCTCGGCGGTCCGCGCGGCAAGGAGGTCTCCCGCCGCATAGTCCGTCTGCGGGGCTATTCCATAGCAGCGGAACCAGATGTCCGCCTGGATGGACGTACCGTCCGTGGTGCTGACGGTAAAGGTGGCGAATTCACCCGCAGGAACCGGAGGCAACTGCACCAACGAATGGCCCAGAATTCGCCGTACGCCGAGTTCATCCAGCTGCCGGTTGACCTCAATCCGCAGCCGTGGATCGTACGGCCCGGGAAGGATGTCCGGGGCCAGATCCACCATCACTATGTCCTTCTCCGGCCATGCGGCCGCGATCTCGCCCGCAAATTCAAGGCCTACAGCCCCGGCGCCCAGCAGCATCACCCTGTCGGCGCGTTTGAGGTCGTCATGTGCGGCTCGGTAGCGGGCGATGGCGTCGGTGGTGACCACTCGATCACTTTTGGCCGGGAAGGGGTAGCTGGAACCGCTCGCGAGGACAATGTAGTCCGGCGCCAGGCTGGCTCCGGAAGCCAACTCGACGGTGTGCCCGTCTACCCGGACTGCGCGGTCGCGGAGTACCGTGCCGTGTGCCAGCAGACGGTCATAGGGAAGGAACATCCGCGGCAGGAAATCCGGTTGGACCACAGCCCGGAGGGCCGCAATGTTGTGTACGAAAGCATCCTTGGGCTCCACCAAGGTGACCGTCGCGTATTCGTCCAGGGCCTTGGCTACGGAGATCCCACCGTAGCCTCCGCCGATAACCACCACAGTAGGGTGCGGAGCCTGGTTGTTCATGGCAACTCCTTAGGTAGAAAGCTCACGCTGCTCGGCTCGTGCCGCCGAGATCGTTTATGAGTGACAACGATTGGAGATCATCAATAATTTCCTCGGTGATACGATTTTCTTGATGAGTTCTTCGGCAGCAGGAAAGCAACTGGGGTTTCTCTTGGCGCGCCATGGGCGCATCATGAATAGGCGACTCCGCCAAGCGTTGGACTCCTCCGGGCTCAGCCCAAGGCATGCCGTGCTGCTGTGCCGGCTTGACGAGTCCGGGCCGCTCAGTCAGCAGGGCCTGATTGATGCCCTCTCCATCGATGCGAGCGGACTGGTAGCGGTCCTGAACGACCTTGAACGCGAAGGACTGGCGGAACGACGCCGCGATCCCGCCGACCGTCGTCGCCATATCGTCGAAATCACTGCGGAAGGCAAGCGCGCGGCGGCGTCGATTGAAGTAGCGGTGGCCGACGTCGAGCAGGAGGCCTTTGCCGGGTTCTCCGCCGATGAGCTCCAGCAGCTCCATGGGCTGTTGTCGAGGATCCACGGCGAACCCGCGGACGAGGCCTGCGCCGAGGACTGAGCCTTACTGCAGCGTGGCGGTCAGCCGCGCCACGTTGTCCACGTATTTGGCAAGCATCGGCCGGTGCAGCCAGCCTTCCAAGGTCAGCTCGCGGCACATTTCCCGGTAGCTCGACTCCACGGATCGCATGCTGTCCACGGCCTCGGCGCCCAGGAGCATCACGGACACCTCCATGTTGAGCGAGAAGGAGCGCATGTCCATATTGCTGGAGCCGAGGACGGCCACTTCCTCGTCGATGGTGAAATGCTTGGCGTGCAGCACGTAAGGCGCGCGGTACAAGTAGATCCGTACCCCGGCTTCCAGCAGCGCCTCGTAGTAGGAGCGCTGGGCGTGGTGGACGAGGAACTGGTCGCCCTTCTCGGAGACAAAAAGTTCCACGTCGACGCCACGCTGGGCCGCCGTCGTAATGGCGTACAGCAGCGAATCGTCGGGCACGAAGTACGGGCTGCAAATCGAGATGCGGTGCTGGGCCGAGTAGATCAGCGTATTGAACAGGCGCAGATTGTTTTCCGTGACGAACCCCGGGCCGCTGGGAACCACTTGGGCCGTCATTCGGCCCGGCGTCGCCCTGACTGCGACCTGCAACTGGTTTTCGAGGGATTCATCGGTTTCGCTGAGCCAGTCGGTAGCGAAGACGACGTTGAGGGTAGCAACGATCGGCCCCTCCATCCGCGCCATGAGTTCCACCCATTTACGTCCGGCGCGCCGGTGCTTGGGGTTGTTGTAGGAGGGCTCGATCAGGTTCTGCGAGCCCGTGAAGGCGATTTCGCCGTCGATCACCAGGATTTTCCGGTGGTTCCGCAAATCCGGACGGCGCCACTGGCCGTGGATGGGCAATAACGGCAACATGCGGCGCCACTGGATCTGGCCGCGCTTCAGCCTGCGAACCAGCCGCCGGTAGCCGGGGATCCGCAGCGTGCCGATGTGGTCGAACAGGAGACGGACGCTGACGCCGCGCGCTACTGCGTTTTCCAACTCGGTGAGGAGGTCGTCCGTGACGAAGTCACTGCTCATGATGTAGAACTCGGCGTTGACGAACTTCTTGGCCCCCCGGACGGCCTCCGCCATGGCCTTGATGGACTCTTCGTAGCCTGGCATCAGCTCCACGGAGTTGCCGTCCACCATCGGCAGCGAGCCGAGGCGCCGGTTCAGTTCACCAGCCGAGGTCACCCATTCGGGTCCCGAGTAATTACTCACGACGTCGGCGAGCGCCGAAGTGCCTGCACGCACCCGATCGTTGACTTGCTCCTGCTGCTCCCGACGACGGCGGGACAAGCGGAAATTGCCGAACAACAGGAACAGGACGAATCCGACGGACGGAACGAGGAAGACGGCAAGGAGCCACGCCATGGCCGTCGTGGGGCGGCGGTTTCCGGGGATGACGCCGAGCAGCACGACGCGCAGCACGATCTCAGCGATGGCCCAGGCGCCGAGGAGCCAAGTCCACTCTGTCCCGAACTGAAAAGGAAACAGCACCCCACACCCCCACTATCAATGCCAATGAACGAACCAACAACCACCCCAGCCTATCGGGCGCACCGCTCCCGACTGCTCGTCCTGTGGGCCAGCACTAAGCTGGAAGCATGACTTTACCTGCCCCGACGGTCCTCGTTTTCCTGGATCCCGCGTTCGAAAACGGCCGCATCGCCGATTCCAGCCAACCGCAGCTCATGGCAACCGACCTGGGTGCCACCCGGGGTGACGGCGTCTTCGAGTCGTTGCTCGCCGTCGAGGGCCGTGCGCGCAAGGTGCAAGCGCACCTGAACAGGCTTGAGGGTTCAGCCCGCGCATTGGACCTCGACATTCCCGGGAAGGACGTCTGGCGCCGTGCCATCGACACCGCGATCACCGAATTCCGCGACACCTTCCCCGCGCCAAGCCCAGCCGAGGACGAGGTAGTCGTCAAGCTTCTCGTGACACGCGGCGTCGAAGGCGCCTCGACTCCCACGTGCTGGGTCCAGGCTTCGCCGTCCCCCGCGGGCAGTCGCCGGCAGCGCGAGACGGGCATCGACGTCGTACTCCTTGACCGTGGCTTCGACACCGAGGCGGGCGACCGCGCCCCCTGGCTGCTGCTCGGCGCCAAGACTCTCTCCTACGCGGTGAACATGGCCGCGCTGCGCTACGCGCACAAGCAAGGCGCGGACGACGCCATCTTCACCTCAACAGACGGCCGTGTTCTGGAGGGTCCGACCTCCACGGTGTTGCTGGCCCACGTTGAAACGGTCGACGACGGCGCCGGCTCGGTGCGCACGGTCAAGCGCCTCATCACTCCGCAACTGGACAGCGGCATCCTGCCGGGCACGTCCCAGGACGCCCTTTTCGCCAAGGCTAAGGCCGCGGGGTGGGAGCTCGGCTACGGCCCGCTGGTCCCGGAAGACCTGTTCGACGCCGATGCGGTGTGGTTGATCTCGAGCATCCGGCTCATCGCACCCGTCAACCATGTGGACGGCAGGGAGATCGGCACCCCTGCCATGCGCAAACAGCTGACAGCCGAACTTAACGAGCTGTTCGCGGGGATCGAGTAGGGCCTGCTGCCGCTACTCCCGCCCAACTAGCTCGCAGTAGATGTCGTTTAGAGCGCCCTAAACGACATCTACTGCGAGTCACGTGGGTGCGAGGATCTGCTCGCGCAGGATGTCTGCGTGCCCGCAGTGTTGAGCAAGCTCGCGGAGCATGTGGAGGTAGACCCAGCGCAGCGGGAGCGGGCCGCGTCGGTTGCCGTTGAGCATGTCGTCGAGCCCCAAGGACGATGTCGCCCGGCGCGATGCTTCGCATGCCTCGCGGTGTGCCTGCTGGATTGAAGCGATGGTATCGCCGTCATCGAGGATAAACGATTCGTCCGGCGTCGCAGGGATACCGATCTCGGCACGGGAACGGCACGTGATGGCTTCGTCGAACCAGACCTTCTCCACAAAGGTCGCGTGTTTCACGATGCCCAGCAAGGTGGTACGGGACGGGACCAATGACCGCCGGGACTGCTCCTCCGTCAACCCGTTCAAGCAGTCATTGAGCGCGCGCCGGTGCTCGTCAATGAAAGCCTCGAATTGGGTCCGAATTGGCCGGTTGAAAATGTCCTCGGCAAGCGTCACAGTTGCACCTATGTTCTCCGTCAAGCAGGAATTCAGTCAAAATCGACGTGATCCGAGCTTAGCGTTGGTGGCCAGAGGATCGCACGCCGGGGAATAGACTCCGTTCATGCGTTTGGCGATCATTGGAGCGGTTCTGCTTGTGGCAGGTGCCGTGGCGATCGCCACCGGCGCCCTGCCTTTCACCGATCTGATGGCACTCGTGGACCGGGTGGCTCCGATCCTGCTGTTCGTCGTCGCGATGACGGTTGTAACCGAGCTCTGCAGTGAGGCCGGGGTCTTCCTTTGGACTGCCCGTCGGCTCCGTTATTGGGGCCGCGGATACAGCATTCTCCTATGGCTGTTCCTGGCCCTCTTCGCGACGCTGAGTACCGTCTTCCTGTCTTTGGACACAACGGCAGTGTTGCTGACCCCGGTAGTGGTCAGTGTGACGCGGCAAGCCGGACTGCCGGCCCTGCCTTTCGCGCTGACGACGGTGTGGCTGGCCAACACGGCAAGCCTGCTGCTGCCTATTTCCAACCTGACCAACCTTCTGGCCCAGCACAGCCTTGGCGGCATAACTCCGGGCGGGTTTGCCGGCTTGATGTGGGCACCCTCCCTTGCGGCCGTCGTCGTACCGCTGCTGTTCATCGCTGTCGTCTTCCGGCGGGATCTGCGCAAGCGCTATTCACGGATCCCGGTCGGGCGGATCAGGCCGGATCAGCCAGCCGGCGCAGAATCGAGGCCTGCGGCGGCGGACCGGGTTCTGCTCGGATGCAGTGCTCTGGTTTTGGCGTTGCTGCTGCCCGCATTGGTGTCCGGGGTCCCGGTATGGATCCCGGCCTTGGCCGGGGCTGTTGTGCTGAGCGTCATGTTCGCGTTCCGGCGCCCTCGGGTTCTCAAGGTTTCCTTGATTCCTTGGTCCTTGTTGCTGTTCGCTTCGGGCCTCTTTCTGGTGATGGAAGCCGTCAGGCATCTGGGAGCTCCTGTGTTGCTGGGTCAGCTGGCCGGAGAAGGCCATGGCTTCCTGGATCTGGTTCGGCTCGCCGCGACGGGCGCTGCCGGTTCGAATGTCCTCAACAATTTGCCTGCGTACTTGCTCGCAGAACCGCTAGCTGGGACGCCTGTGCGGATGGCGGCGTTGTTGATCGGAGTCAATGCGGGCCCGATCATCACCCCTTGGGCATCCCTCGCCACCTTGCTGTGGCACGACCGGCTCGCGCGGATGAATGTCCTGATTACGTGGAAGGGCTATGCGATCTTCGGACTGGTTGTCGCGCCTCTGACCGTGTTTGCGGCCGTGGCGGTGCTCGCAGCCACCGCAGCCACCGGACAGTGAGGGCGTTCGGCGCGTGCCTGACCCTGTCGCCGGGGGCGAAGAATCAGGACAGAATGTAGAACAGCTTGGCCTGCACGGCCGGAAAACCCAGCCGAGAAGGATGCGCCCCATGCTCAGCCTGCAGGACATCGACAACATCGTCCTTAACGGAGGGATTGTCGTGGACGCCGCCGGGGAGAAAATCGGCTCAGTGGAACAGGTCTTCACCAGTGGTGAGTCCGGGGATCCTGTTTTCGTCACCGTGCGGACCGGCTTGTTCGGCATGTCCGAGTCTTTCGCGCCGCTCTCCGGAGCCAGTCTTGAGAATTCAGTGATCAGGGTGGCTTTCGCCAAGGACAAGGTCAAGAACGGCCCACGCATCGACAGCGACCGCGGCGTGATCACGGAGACCCAGGAGCAGGAACTCTACAACTATTACGGGCTCTCGACCGAGGAATCCGATGAACGTGCCGACGGCGGAACCGGTGCTGTGACCGACGAAGATGCCGGGACCGACGAAGGAGGGACGGTGCAGATGGCCCCGCAGATCCCGCAGCCGCACGGCGGCCCCGCCCCGCCTCCGCATCCAGGCCCGCATCCGCCGCACCTGCACAAACATGTACCCCAGCCTCCGCACCCCGGCCCGCCCCCGCATCGACCACCCGGACATTGACCCCCCGGCTGCCGCTGAAAATTTGGCTTGCCGAACGCTATTGTGCCGCCATGCCCGCAGTAGTTAACTAGTCCCGTGAACTCTGCTGGGGAAGGGTGATCTGCCTCTAGGCCCAGTGGGCACCTGGTTTCACGGTGCCGTGGAATCAGCAAAGTTGATGGAGGGCATCATTGTGAGTGCAGTTTCTTCGTCCCAGAATTTCAATCACGGTTTTCCCACGCCCGGTCCCCAGGATCCCTCGCCCCAGAAGGTCATGGATCATGTTTTCTTCCTCTCCGAGGGGGAATGGAAAAAAGTCCGCGAAGAAGAACAATTCGACCACATCGTCATCGGCAGCGGTTTCTGCGCCTACGCCTTTGCTGAACGGACACTGACGGTCAACCCGCATGCACGGATCCTGATCATTGAACGGGGTCCGTTTTTCTTGCCACAGCATTTCCAAAACCTGCCACTGCCCTACAAGGAGACCCTGGGAGGCCTCTCCGAGACCTTTCCCTGGACCTTGGCCGCTGCCACGGCCACCCAGCCGCCGGGCAGGACCTCCTGGCAGCACGGCATGGTCCCTTTCTATGGCGGACGCAGCATCATGTGGAGCGCGTGGTGCCCCCGCCCCGAGGAGGATGAGATGCGGGGCTGGCCACGGGCGGTGATGGACGCTGCCAAGTCGCACTTCACGTCGGCGGAAGACCTGCTCAACGTGGTTTCGGCGGACCAGATCGACGCCGCACGGTCGGCCGACGTCGTCGATCTCATCAACGACACCCGGCCCGTCTACGGAATCATGCAGAAGGCCCTCCAGGAACGGCTTGAGGCGGGCCTGCACAAGATCGATTCCGCCACCCGCAGCATGCCGGCCCCGCTCGCCGCGGCAACCGGCGCGACGTCGGGCGTGGACTTCGCGAAGTTCTCGACGCCGGCAGTCCTCCTGGAACTAACGGACAAACAAGCGGCACTTGAAGCCCAAGGCAAGGGCGCCGCTCTTCGCATGGTCACGGACTGCACCGTGCTGAGCGTGCTCCAGCAGGACGGACGGGCCACGGCGTTGAACACAAACCGCGGCGTGGTGAACATCGGCAATGCCAACCTGGTACTGGCCATGGGCACACTTCCGCCGGCAACCCTGGTCCTGAATTCCTTCCCGCAGGTACAAGGTGCAGGCGGGCATTTCAGCGCCCACTTCATCACCTCTGTGGTGGCCCGGGTACCTCGCAAGGATTTTGACTTCAGCGAACAACTCGGCGAGCTCGAGTTGGCGGCCATCTATTTGGCGGGCAAGAGCACGGCCGGCATGCAGTACCACGTGCAGCTTTCGGTCCTCTCGGACCGTTGCCCGGACAAGAACGCCCAGAAGTCCGAACGCTACGCCCCCGACGTCGTCGCCACGGCTTCGCTCGCCCAGCTGCGGTCCTCGGAGGACTACTTGGTGTTCGTCTGTGCCGTCCTCGGCGAACTGGACGAAAGCAACCCGGAGAACCATTTGCGCCTGTCCGGCGGGGCCGACCCGACCTGCAACGTCACCTTGCAGGTGCTGGCCAACGCCACCGACGACGACACGTGGGACACCATGGACGAAGGCACCTTCCAGATGCTGGAGCGGGTACTGTCCCCGGCCGGCGCGGAGCGCGTCGAGTACTGGCACGGAGATCCCGATTCCGGAACCTGGCGTGCCGCGCGTCCGGCCATCCCGGAGCGCCGCGTACCGGGCTTGGTCCACGAAAGCTCGAGCCTGCCTATCGGCGAAGAGGAGGACGCCGTCGTCGGGATCGACTATCGCCTCAACGGCGTGGAGAACGTCTTCGTCACCGGCGGCAGTCTCTGGCCCACGGGTGGTTCCTGGAACCCGACCATGACGATGGTGGCCCTGGCTCAGGACCTCGCCGAAAGACTGGAGGCCGACGGCGGAGCGGCGGCAGCGCCATGACCGTCGCCCCGGCGCTGACCCGGCGCTCCTTCCCACAATTCCGCCCATGAGCGTCGCCGATGTGCTGGACCGGCAGGATGGCGTGTACTGGGTGGTGAAGGACGCGAATTCGGTCTTTCTGTGGGTCAACCAGAACTTCGCGGACCTGGTGGGCATGCGCAAGTCGGAGCTGATCGGACACCAGGACTCGCGCGCGGAACACGTTGCCCACGACAAGGAAGTGATAGCGAGCGGAAAGCCGCTGCTCAACTTCCACGAAACCATCGCCGTCCCCAGCAAGGAGGGCGGCATGGTGAATGTGGACATCGTGACCCAAAAAGGGTTGTTGCGTGCCCTGGGCAGCAAGGAGATCATCGGGATCACAGTCTGCTTCTCATTGAAGGATCCGGTCACATGACTGCCGCCGCAGAGGACTGGATCAAACGGCTGGACATGTCCCCCGCTATCGTGGGCGGCTGGTTCGCACCCGCTCTGGTCAGCAACGAGGACATAGCCGGTTCGGCGCTGCCTCCGCGCTTCGGCGTCGACCATCCGCTCTACAGCTCCAACTGGTACCTGCTTCAGTCCGGGGAGTTTCTCCAGTTGCACGCCCTCAAGCAGGATGAACTGTGGTTCTTCCACGTGGGGACACCCATCAGGCTGCATACCTTCTCCCGGGAGCTTGGATATCAGGACTTTGGCTATTCCGAGGCCGTATTGGGGGCGGATCCGGAGGCAGGCGAAACGTTGCAGGCAGTTGCGCTGAACTCCACCTGGTTCGGTGCCGAGTTGGCCGGTCCGGGGTTCGCCTTGGTCAGCTGCAGCCTCTCACCGGGATACGAGAGATCGGACTCCGCGAAACCGACGGCACGCGACATCGAATCGCTCGTTTTGAGGTTCCCCGGGCATGCCGAGCTGATCCTGCGCCTCGCGGCCGTATAGCGCGGCCGGATGGCCGGATGGCCGGATGGCCGGATAAAAACGTCTGGTGCGCCGGTTCTGGGGCCGGCGCACCAGGCTTCTTTCAGGACCCGATCGGAGAAAGTGCCCGCACCAGACCGAAGAGGTCCTTGGGGTCATCAGGGTTCGCGACCAAGTCGATCTCCTCGAAGAATTCTGAGCCCTCAACGGCATCGCGGAGGTAACGCAAGGCGGAAAAGTCCTCGATCGCAAAGCCAACGGAATCAAATATGGTGATCTGGTCCCTGGAGGTCCGGCCCGGAGCGCGCCCGCCAAGGACCTGCCAGAATTCCGTGACCGGGAAATCGGCGGACATCTGCTGGATCTCGCCTTCAATCCGCGTCTGTGGATCAAATTCCACAAAGACATCGCCGAGGCGCAGGATGGCAGAGTCGAGTTCGGTCTTCCCTGGGCAATCGCCACCGATCGCGTTGATGTGGACACCGGGCGAAACCTGGTCTGCCGTCAGGATAGTGGCGTTGGCTTTGTCCGCTGTGCACGTGGTGATGACGTCGGCGCCCTCCACCGCGTCAGCCGCCGAGCCTGCGATGGTGACGTCGAGGCCCAGCGGAGCCATGTTCCGGACGAATTTCTCCATCGCCGCCGGATCCGTGTCCCAGATCCTGACACTGTTGATACCCAGGGACGCCCGGAAGGCCAGGGCCTGAAACTCCGATTGGGTTCCGGTTCCGATCATCGCCATGACGCAGGCATCGGGGCGCGCGAGTTTCTTCGCGACCATACCGGACGTGGCCGCCGTTCGCAGCGCTGTCAGCACTGTCATTTCTGCGAGGAACGTCGGATAGCCGTTGTGGACGTCGGACAGGACGCCGAAAGCCGTCACGGTCTGGAAGCCACGCGCTGGATTCGAAGGGTGTCCATTTACATACTTGAAGCCGTATGTTTCCTGGTCGCTGGTGGGCATCAGCTCGATGACCCCGAATGGGGTGTGACTTGCCACCCGCGGAGTCTTGTCAAAAGACTCCCACCGCCGGAAGTCGTCTTCCAAGTACTGGATCATCCCCGAGATGATGGTCTCCGGACCCCGCCCGGCCGTCCAGCGAACCATATTGCGGACATCGACAAAGCGCGTCATGTGCGCTCCTTTCCCTCATAAGCACTGTTGCTACGAGGCTACGGAGCGGCGATATGCATCCACAATTGCCAAAGTATGTACTTTTCATTGAAAATCTGTACAAAACGACGAAAGGGTTTGTACATAATGATCATTCGGCGCGCGTCCTATGCGGGCACTACCGCAGAACGGAGCTGAGCAACAGGCTCGTCTCGCTATTGACGATCCCCTCGATGCCGCGGATCCTCCCGAGTACCTGGTCAAAATCGCTGAGGCTTTCCGTGCGTAGCTCGGCCACGAGGTCCCATCCGCCGTTGGTGGTGTGCAACGCCCAGATCTCCGGGAATCCCCGAAGCTGGCGAATGACCTTGTCGGCCGATCGTCCCTCCACGGCAATGAGCGCGATAGCTCTAATAGCAAGTGGATCGACCTCATCGCGCACCCTCGCCGTGAAACCAACGATGGTTCCGGTGGAGACAAGACGCTCGAGCCGGCTATTCACGGTTGCCCTGGCGACGCCCAGCTTGCGCGCGAGGCTCGCCACGGACGCCCTGCCGTCCTCCCGGAGGGCGGAGAGGAGCTGACGGTCAAGGTCGGTAAGTGCTGCCATAAAGATAAACGTATCGCCCATTCCCCAAGCGGGCCTGAGTCCGTAGGGTATCGACATGAGCATCTACATCAGCCCCGACTCTGCTGCGTGGTCGCTGACGGCCATGGCGACTGGTGCGTCAGCGGGATCAATCGATGATGCGAACGGTATGTCCAACCTGGTGAAGGAAATCTACGAGACAGAAGGTTTCGAAGCCCTGTCAGGAGTGGTTTTTGCCTTGGCTCATCACAACAGTCTCTCGCTGCATGCGCTCGCCACGGCCACCGGGATATCCGTACACGAGTTGCTGGAAATCCGGAAGCATCAAGGGTCGACTTTTCATCACTCCCCCACAGGAGCAGCGTCGCGGTTTGACGCCATTCCTCCCCGGATACAGGCGAGCCTGGAACCGCTGCCCGATGATACCGAGGCCTAGAGCTACCGGTTCCCAGCCTTGGCAAGCCTGACTGCCGCCCGGTTACGGAACATGACGACGGCCGGTGATGCAGGCCGCCGTCGCGGATGTTATTTTCTTCTTGAGTAATGAGCACCAGCGCAAAGCCCTGACTTGCTGGTCGGCAACCCTCTCTCCGGCGGGGTGCCTCAGGTGACTACTCGGCGTATCGACACTTTCGAACTGCAAGCGTGACTGAGGAGCACCAATGCCTGAACCCACCGAAGAAAAACTCTCCTACCGTCTCATCACGGGCCCTGACACCAAGGAATTCTGCGAGCGGATCTCTACCGCCCTCGCGGAGGGATACGTGCTGCACGGGAGCCCGGCCGCGACGTTCAACGGCAGTGACGTGATTGTGGCGCAGGCCATCGTCCTCCCCGCGGCGATCGCCAGCGCGGACGCAGCTGTTGCCAATGCCGTGGATCAGCTTGACGAAGAGTTCGACGGCGAGGGCCACGCATGAGCTACGCAGGCGACCTCAGCCCGCACGACGCCTGGGCCAAACTGGAGCAGGGCGCCATCCTGGTGGACGTCCGTACCGAAGCCGAGTGGGCACACATTGGCATCCCGGACACCAAAGCCACCGAAAACGATCCCCTGTTCATCCAGTGGAACCTTGCCGGCGGGATCCCCAACACGCGTTTCATCGAACAGCTGACGCAGCAGGCTCCGGAAGCAGATGGCACCGAGCTGGTCTTCCTCTGCCGCTCCGGCCAGCGTTCCATCGCTGCCGCCATCGCCGCAACGCAGGCTGGCTACACCTCGTACAACGTCCTTGAGGGCTTTGAGGGCGAGCCGGACCGCTACGGTGAGCGAACCGTGAACGGCTGGAAAAACCGTGGACTTCCGACGAACCTGGGGAACATCTAAGTGACTTTCAATCCTGACGCCGCCGGCTGGAGCCCTGACACCCAGGCCGTCCGCGGCGGTCTTGACCGCACCAACTTCCAGGAAACGTCCGAGGCCGTCTTCCTGAACTCAGGGTTCGTCTACGAATCCGCCGCAGCCGCGGAGCGCGCGTTCACAGGCGAGGACGAACGCTTTGTCTACTCCCGTTACGGCAACCCCTCCGTGGCCACCTTCCAGGAGCGGCTCCGCCTGCTCGAAGGCACCGAGGCGTGCTTCGCGACGGCGTCGGGCATGTCCGCTGTCTTCACCGCCCTCGGTGCGTTGCTGGCTGCCGGCGACCGCGTGGTTGCCGCCCGCTCGCTCTTCGGTTCCTGTTTCGTGATCCTCAACGAGATCCTGCCGCGCTGGGGCGTCGAGACCGTCTTCGTCGACGGGCCGGACCTGGACCAATGGCGTGCCGCGTTGTCCGAGCCCACAACGGCAGTGTTCTTCGAGTCGCCGTCGAACCCCATGCAGGAAATCGTGGACATCGCCGCGGTGAGCGAGCTCGCGCACGCGGCCGGTGCCACCGTCGTCGTCGACAACGTCTTTGCCACTCCCCTGCTGCAGCGCTGCGGCGATCTCGGCGCAGACGTGATCGTCTACTCAGGCACCAAGCACATCGACGGCCAAGGCCGGGTCCTGGGCGGAGCGATCCTGGGCACCAAGGAGTTCATCGACGGTCCCGTCAAGCAGCTCATGCGGCACACCGGGCCCTCGCTTTCCGCGTTCAACGCCTGGGTCCTGACCAAGGGCCTGGAGACCATGGCACTGCGCGTCAATCACTCCTCGGCGTCTGCGTTGCGGATCGCCGAATGGCTTGAAGAACAGCCGGCCATCAGTTGGGTCAAGTACCCGCTGCTGACCTCGCACCCGCAGTACGAGCTCGCCGCGAAGCAAATGAAGGCCGGCGGAACCGTGCTCACCTTCGAGTTGCTCCCCTCTGCGGGGCGATCGGCGAAAGAGGCGGCCTTCGCACTGCTTGACGGGCTCGCCGTCATCGACATCTCGAACAATCTGGGCGACTCCAAGTCCCTCATCACCCACCCTGCCACCACGACGCACCGCGCCATGGGCCCGGAAGGCCGGGCGGCGATCGGCCTGAGCGACGGTGTCGTGCGGCTTTCGGTGGGGCTGGAGGATGTGGACGACCTCATCGGGGACCTGGAGCGGGCCCTCAAGCAGGTCTAGCAGGCACCTGGTTAACCCGGCGCTTCGCGCCAGTCCTGGCGCACCCACGTAAGGACGGGCTGCGGTTTGGTGTCGCTCTCGTCCTTCTCGGAGCGCATCGTGATCTGAACGGCGTGCTCGACGACGGCGGCCAGCCCGGCGGCGTCGGGCGTGCCCCCGTTGCTCTCGCTCCAGCGCTCGGCAACACCACGCTGTTCGATGGCGCCGTTGCCGCGGCCCAGGATGGCCGCCACGCCGGCTTGGACCAAGTCGAATTCGCCCTGTTCGGCGAGCACAGGTTCCAGATACTCCACCAACGACCAGACGACGTCCGCGGCGGGCTCCGGGCGGAAGGTTCCAAAGTCCAACAGCTCGGTGCGGAGTCCGAAGTTGCTTGCCTGCCAGGACGCCATCCGCAAAAGCGCCGTGGGCACGGCGGCCGGCTCTATTCCGGCGTGGTACTCACGAACGGACGTCTCAACCAGGGCCCTGACGAGCACCGCGATGAGGGCCGCATCCTCGGCCCTCAGGCAGACATCGGCCACCCGAACCTCCACGGTCGGCACGTGCCGGGACAGCCTGGCGTCAAAGTAAACCATCCCCTCGTCCAGCAACACTCCCGTTTCGATGAGCCTCCTGACAACCCGCCGGTACGCAGCCAAGGAACCGAAGATGGCCGACGGCCCCGACGAAGGCCAGCGGTTCCACGCCTGCGTCCGGTAGCTCTCAAAGCCGGTAGCGAGCCCTCGCCAGTACGGTGAATTGGCGCTGATGGCCGTGAAGACAGCGAGCTTGTCCCGGATGCGGTCCAGGACCATCACGCCTTCCTCGGGGGACTCGATCGAAGTGTGTACATGGTATCCGCACGTGAGCTGTTCGTGCGCCGTGATGCCGAAGCGCTCCAGCATGATGGCATACCGGGGATCCGGAGTGGTGTGCAAAGCGGCGTCCACGGGCGAGGTGGCCAACGCTGCGATCCTTGCGCCGTGGCGCCGAGCGGCATGGCTCGCGAGGCCCCGCCCCCTGCGGATCTGGTGCAGGAGCTCGGCGTAAGTGCGGCATGGCCGGGTCTGGGTTTCGATTTGCTCAAGCTTAAGCTCGTGGCTCAGGCCGGTATCAGGGCCGTCGATCTCCTCAGTGGTAGGACCGGCGTCGGAGCCATCCTGGGCGGGGCTGTCTTGGGCCGGGCCGTCCTGGGCCGGGCTGCCTTGGGCGGGGCCGTCTTGGGCGGGGCCTGAGAGGAGCGCGTCGGCAAGCGCGAGCGGCTCGCCGGTCACGGGATCGACGATCAGCAATTCCTCTTCCACACCAAATGTGCGCACGGATCAATTGTGCGCCATGGCAGCCTCGCCAAGACAGAGCGGGATTTCGCGGCCCGCCCGAAGGATTCTGCTGTATCACTCCTGCCCGGCGGATGATATGCCCCCATTTTCCGGGGATTAGCGGAAGCCACCCCGGGGTAATCCAGCAGAATGTCGGCCAGCTCATCCACATACGGCACATTCCTTGGGACGTCAGCCCCTGCGTCGCCCTCCCGTCAGCGGACACGGAATACCTCACGGCAATCCTCAACAACGGGCATGTCACGTGCGCGAGTGCAGCTTTACGCTACGGCCTGTGGATCAAAGACAAGCCCATGCGCTTGCATCTGGCTACGCGGCACTGCCGGGGCAACGGTTTCGTCAGGCACGGCGGGCTTCGCCTCTCTCCGGAGAATGCCGTCCCCCTGGCATCCGTAGAAGACACCGTCATTCACGCTCTGACCTGTTTGCCGGACGTGGATGCTATTTCCATTGCACAGTCGGCCATGCGGCAGTTCGGCATCCCGCAGGCCATGCTCGAAAGTGAGATCTCTGCCGACTACTACGGAAACGCCAGAAGGCTGTTGGCAAAGGCAGACGGACTGTCCGAATCCGTACCCGAAATCAGCGCCCGCCTGCTGTTCGAATCAGAAGGCCTGCCATTCCGCCGCCAAGTCCATATCCGCGGTGTCGGACGGGTCGACTTTTTGATTGGCAGGCGGTTGATCGTTGAAGTCAATGGCTATGCCTTCCACAGCTCCCGGGAGGCATGGAGGAAAGACATGGCACGACTGAACGCTGCCCAGGTACGTGGCTTTGACGTCCTGAGCTTCGCCCCCGAGAAGATCTGGAACAACCCGGAGCAGGTGATGGAGGAAATCCGTGCCGTCCTGGCCCTGTACAGCGTACGGAAGTGACCGCAACGGCGGATTCTGCTGGATCACCGCCTCCGGTGGAACGGACAACCCAGAGTTTCCGCGCCTGGGAGGAAGCACGCTCTGGGTGATCCAGCAGAATGTTCCGTTCGCAACGCGAAGTCCGAGTCCCGCCCCGAAATCCGACCTAGTCAGTCCTGGAAGTACTCGATCTTGGCGCCAATGGTGTTGAGGCGCTCGGCCAGGTCCTCGTATCCGCGCTCAATCACGTAGATGTTGCGTAACTCTGACGTGCCACGGGCCGCCAGCATGGCCAAGAGCAGGCACGCTGCGGGTCGGAGTGCCGGAGGGCATCCGACTTCCGCGCCGCGCCATTTGGTGGGGCCATTGACGTAGATGCGGTGCGGATCGAGCAGTTGCACCTGGGCGCCAAGCTTGTTGAGCTCGGTCAAGTAGATCGCCCGGTTCTCGTAGACCCAGTCGTGGATCATGGTCTGGCCCTCGGCGTTGCCGGCGATGACCGCGAAGAACGGCAAGTTGTCGATGTTCAACCCGGGGAACGGCATCGGATGGATCTTGTCCTCCGGGGCACGCAACCGTGATGGCTTGGTGGTGACATCCACCAGGCGCGTCCGTCCGTTGCGGGCAAAGTACTCGCCGGAGATGTCGAGCTGCTGGCCCATCTGCTCAAGTGTGGCCAGTTCGATCTCCATGAATTCGATGGGGACCCGGCAGACGGTCACCTCCGAGTTGGTCACGATGCCCGCGGTGATGAGGCTCATGGCCTCGATCGGGTCTTCGGACGGGAAGTACTCAATGTCGACGTCGATCGCCGGGCGGCCAGTGATCTTCAGGGTGGTTGTCCCGATGCCGTCGATCACGACACCGAGCCCCTGCAGGTAGAAACAGAGGTCCTGCACCATGTAATTGGGGCTGGCATTGCGGATCACGGTGGTACCGCTGCGGTGCGCGGCGGCCATGATGGCGTTCTCCGTCACGGTGTCACCGCGCTCCGTGAGGACAAAGGTGCGGTGGTCGGCGTCGGCCGGCGGGGCCTGCACGGAATAGAAGCCGGACTTGGCCTCCACCGAGAGTCCGAACTGCCGCAACGCCTGCATGTGCGGTTCCACGGTTCGAGTCCCAAGATCGCAACCGCCGGCGTAGGGCAGCTGATACGAGGCCGCTTCATCGAGGAGGGGGCCCAGCAGCATGATGACGCTGCGGGTGCGGCGAGCAGCCTCCACGTCCATGGAGGCGAGGTCAAGGGTTTCCGGGCGACGGATGCGCAGGTCGTTGCCGTTCAGCCAGGTGCACTCGACACCGATGGAGGTCAAAACCTCGACGATCCGGTTGACTTCCTCGATCCGGGCCAGCCGGCGCAAGGTGGTGGTGCCGCGGTTGATGAGGCTCGCGCAAAGCAGAGCGACGCCGGCATTCTTGCTGCTGTTGACGTCCACGGAGCCGGAGAGCGTGCGTCCGCCCTCCACGCGCAGGTGGGTCATCTGCCGTTTGCCGACTTTGACGATGGTTCGCCCAAAGATCGACTCAAGGCGTTCGATCATGCGGAGGCTGAGATTCTGCTTGCCCTGTTCCATTCGGGCAATGGCGCTTTGGCTGGTGCCCAGTTCCGAGGCGAGCTGCCCCTGTGTCCAGCCCTTTTCACTACGGGCGTCGCGAAGAAGGAGACCTACATGTTCGGCAGTCGGTTGCGTCATAACCAAAAAATATCACAAATGGTCTATCGACCGAAGGTCTTGTATTGCAACACTCCAAATCTAGGGCATGATAGTCGTCTCGTGCGATATACACGTTGTCAAGGGTTGACAGCTGCCCCCGTAAGCAAGCTAGCCCTGCTTCAACCAGACGAAGTGCCAGGTACCTGCCCATTGAGCGGCCAGTACGGCCGCGGCTGCGATGAACAAACCGCCGGCCAGGACCCAAAGGTCCAGGCGGCTGTAGGTGGATTCGCGCGCCCAGGTCCGGCGTCCACCGCCGAAGCCGCGCGCTTCCATGGTCACAGCCAAGCGGGACGCCCGACGGATCGCCTGGACCAACAGCCCGAAGCTTTGGCCGAGCATGGCCTTGAAGCGTTGCGGCGGGCTCCCGTGCGAGCCGACACCCCGCGCGCGCCGTGCCATGCCGATGGTCTGCCACTCCTCCGCCATGAGCCCCACGAGCCTCAGCGCGGCCAAGGTGCCCAGGACAAAACGGTGCGGCAGTTTCGCCTTCTGCGCCAGGGCGTCGGCGAGGTCGGTGGGGTCGGTGCAGCTCATCAGGAGGATGGCCGGCAGTGCGATCGCCAAGCCGCGCAGCATGAACCCGAGTCCCAGCTGAAGCGAGCCTTCGCTGATCGACCAGATCCCGACGTCGAGCAGTATCCTGCCGCTGTCGGCCGACAGGATCGCGGTGCTCCAGCCGCCAAGCGCTGCCGCCATGATCAGGGGCCAGCCGCGCTGCCACAGCAAGCGCACGGTGAGCCCCGCTAGGGGGAACAGCGCCAGTTCGCCGAGGAGCGCCGTCGAGGCGGACACCAAGTCGATGGACAACGCCAACACCAAGGTGATCAGAAAGACAGAGACGAACTTGGCCAGCGGATTCGCGCGTGTCAGGAGGGCATTATTGCCGCGCAGGGTCAGGGCTTCCCTCATGCCGCACCCGCTTCCTGCCGGGCCCCGCCTTGGAACGCGGGCTCGAGCCGCATCTCGGTGCCGCCCAGGACAGCGCTGAATTCCTGGTCGTGGGTCACGGAAACCACGGACGTTCCGGCGTCGAGCAGTTCGGACAGGAACGACGCAAGCTCGGCCCAAGTGTTCGCGTCCTGGCCGAAAGTCGGTTCGTCCAGCACCAGGACGCGGGGGTGGGCAGCGAGCACCGTGGCCACGGACAGCCGCCGCTTTTCACCCCCGGAGAGCGTATAGGGATTGGCGTCCACGAGATGCCCCAGCCGCAACCGCTCCAGCAACTCGTCCACCCGATCCTCGCCGTGGCCAAGGTGCTTGGGGCCGAACATGAGCTCATCAAGCACGCGGCCGGTGACGAACTGGTGCTCGGGCTCTTGGAACACGGTCCCGATGCGGGAGATCAGCTGCTGGGCTTTCCACTTGAACGGATCGGTTCCGGCGCCGTCACTGAGCCCGACGGCGGCAGTCACCGTACCGGACACCGGCGCCAACAGGCCGGCTAGGGTCAAAGCGAAGGTCGACTTTCCGGCCCCGTTGGGGCCCGTGATGGTCAGCGCCTGCCCGGCGAAGACTTCGGCGTCGAGCCCGGCCTGCACGGGAAGGGGCGGGATGGTTTTGAACCCCCGGCGCCGCGGCCGTTCGCGTGATACCGCGAGCTCCTGGGTGGCGAGCAGCAGCTCTCCCGCGCTCCCCGCCCCGGAGCCTGCGGTTGTTCCGGAGCCTGCGGCTCTTCCCGAACCGGCTGCTGTTCCGGAACGTGGCCGGGTGGCCGGAACGTACCCGGGCACCCAGACGCCCGCAGCAGTGAGCATGTCCCTTGCTTGCGCCAGAACGGTGTCCGGATCGCCGTCCAGGAGCATGCCCGGCGTGGACGCTCCCTCGGAGGACGAGCTGCCCGGCTGGAGGACCACGATCCGGTCCACGAGGTCTTTCCAGACCGAGACCCGGTGCTCCACCACCACCAACGTGGCGCCTGTCTTGTCCAGGCAACGGCCCACGGCATCGCGGACTTCCAGCACGCCGGCCGGGTCCAGGTTGGCGGTCGGCTCGTCCAGGAGGATCAGGCCAGGGCGCATCGCCAGGATTCCGGCCAGGGCAAGGCGCTGTTTCTGTCCGCCCGAGAGGGCCGACGTCGGGTGGTCGGGCGCAAAGTTGCCGCTGGCACTATTCCGCAGCCCGACGTCGTCGAGCGCTTCATGGACCCGCTTCCAGATCTCTTCCCGCGGCACGCAAAGGTTCTCGGCGCCGAACGCGACGTCGTCGCCCAGCCGGGAAAGCACCACCTGGGTTTCGGGATCCTGCTGCATGAGTCCGGCACGGCCCCGCCGGGCCTTCGGCGAAACGCCGTCCACCAGCAACGAGCCGGTCTCATCGGCGTCGTCACCTTCCTCGCCCAGCACGCCCGCGAGGGCATGCAGGAGCGTCGACTTGCCTGCGCCCGAGGGGCCAAGCAGGAGCACGCGCTCGCCTGGGCGGATGTCCAGGTCCAAGGCGTGGATGGCCTGCGTGGTGCGGCCAGCGTGCCGCCAGCCCCACCCTTGCGCGGAAATGGCGGCAGGTCGCACCACAGCGGAGGTGCCGGAATCAGGACTGGGCATCAGGAAAAGACAGGCTCCGAGGCGGCCTTGCGGGACGCGAACGCGCTCAGGACACCGGTCTTGGCCAGGCCGCGGGTCGCGATCCAGGCCAGGGCACCGGCGATGACGGCACCGGAGATCGTGCAGAACACGATGTACGCGAGCTTGTCGCCGGGTTCGTAGGCGATGTTCCAGCCCCACGGCAGGAAGGAGTCGTTCAGACCGCAGAAGAGGCCCGCACCGGCACCGGCCAGCAGCGACACCGGTAGGTTGAACTTCTTGTACATGAAGGCTAGGAAGATGAGTTCCGCGCCGAGACCCTGGAGCAGGCCCGAGATCAGGACCGTGGTGCCGTACTGCGAACCCATGATGAGTTCACTGGTGGCGGCAACGGTCTCGCAGAAAATCGCCGCACCGGGCTTGCGGACAATGAGCATGCCCAGCACTGCCGGAATCATCCAACCGCCGGCGATCAGGCCGCTCAGCGGAGGGTAGCCCGCGGACATAGGCGTGGCAACCAGAGCCATCTGGTCCCACGCCCAGAAGATCACGCCACCGGCGATCGAGATCAGTGCCGCCACGACGATGTCCACGACGCGCCAATTGTAACCAGGCTTGGTGAGGCCCGGCCTTGCAGAAATACCAGTCATTTTGTCCTCCTGAGGAACAGGAGGGGAAAGTGTTTCCGGTTGCCTGCGGGCGGTTTCCGCCACGCCGGTCCGGACACTATGAGAACTCGACTCCCTTGCGCCGGTACTAGCCGGATCAGGTTCGAGGGTCTGCGGCTGTCCGCACTCTCAGCGCCCGTCCTCCGTGCCGCATTGCTGCGGGCCCGACGGCGGCGCTCCCCTGTCGTTATCAATCCACCCTTTTGGGCGTGGTTCAGTTTACACCTTGACGGGGTTGCGGGCGCTGTGCCGGAACGAGTAACGACGGATTCTGCTGGATCACTCGCCGGGTGGGCGCAGGCCGGCCCGGAATGGCGCGGGCGGCCGCAGAAACTGGGAGAATGATCCAGCAGAATGTGACGCAGCGCGGGCAAAGGAGCGGTCTTGGCAGTCATTAGCGAAGTGAACAGCACCACGGTGGCCGAACCAAGGCTCGCCGCGAGCGTGATCCTGGTCCGCGAGACCCCCGGCCACGCAGTTTCGGCAGGCCCGGAGATACCCGCGGATGCCGGGCGCGTGCTGGAAGTGTTCGTCCAGCACCGGGTGACCACGATGGATTTCGCCGCCGGCATGGTCGTCTTTCCCGGGGGACGAGTGGACCAGGCGGACAGCTCCGGCTGGGACTTCGCGGACGACGTGGCCGAGCGGCACGCCTCGGCATGGCACCGGAGCAGCATAGCCGTCGAGCCTTCTACCGCCCGGTTCAACGCCGGCCGGGTGCTGGCGGCCGCGCAGCGCGAGGTGTTTGAAGAGGCCGGGCTGAAGCTCGACGCCGGCACCCTCCGCCCGTGGGCCAACTGGGTCACCCCGGCAGACCAACCCAAGCGCTTCGACACGTACTTCTACCTTGCCTGCCCGCTTTCCGGTGCCGGCCCAAAGCACCAAACCACGGAAGCGTCATCGTCCTTGTGGATGCCGGTCCGCGGAATCCTGGACGCCGAAGCCACCGGAACCCTCAAACTTATGCCGCCCACGCTGGCGTTGCTGGATGAGCTCCTCGCCCTCGGCACGGTGGAAGCGATACTGGCGGAGGACCGTGACATCGTGCCCGTCCGCCCGAAGCCAGGAGCCCTGGAGGAGTTCTTCCGGCTGAGGCGCCAAGCGCCATCCGTTGCTCCGGAACTGCCCTGAAGTGGGGTTAGGCTGGGGACAGTCCTGTTTCGTCCCGCAAGGAGTCCCGGAATGAACCTCCTCATCAAACTGTTCGGCACTGGCGTGAGCATCGGTGCAGGCTTTGTCGGCACCAAGCTCGTCAATGCGTTGTGGGAAAAGTCCACAGGCAAGAAGCCTCCCAAGGGTCACGATGACATGGAGGCAAGCCTGCGCTCGGCTCTGACCTTCGCCCTGATTTCGGCGACTGTCAGCGCCGTCATCCAGGTTTTCGCGAGCCGCAGTACCCAGCGCGCCATCTCGCGCTTCTCGAAGACGCAGGACATCGTCTAGGACTCTTCTTGAGCCTCCTCCGCGGCCCGTTGACCGGCAGCCCGCAGCACCACGGCCTCGAGTTCGTCGATGCTGAGCAACTCGGGGTGGAGGTGCTTGGTGCGGTAGCCAGCGCGGCCCACCATGTGTGCGGACACGGGCACTGTCAGCAATTGGAAAATCCAGGCGACGGCAAGGATCGGCCATACCCACCATTCGCGCATCTGCAGCCCGATGGCCGCCAAGACGAGGAACAACCCCAGCACTTGCGGCTTGGTAGCTGCGTGCATGCGGCTCATCAGGTCCGGGAAACGCAACAGCCCGATTGCTGCCCCCAATGACATCAGCGCTCCCGCTATCAGCAGGACCGCAGTAACGGCATCGATGACGCCATCAACTCCCGTGGCATTAGGAGTCATTGACCTGTCCTCTCCGATCGGCCACGAAGCGGGCCACCGTCACCGAGCCAACGAACCCGATCAGCGTCAGTGCGACGAGCAGCACGAGGTTGTTGAGGTGCCTGTTGACCGCCATGTCGATGGCCAACGCGGCGCCCAGTATGGCGAGCAGCACGTCTGAGGCGAGCACTCGGTCCAGCAAGGAAGGCCCGACGGCGATCCTGTAGATCGCGCCTGCCGCCGCGAGGCTGAGAATCACCGCCGTAACGATGAGCACGATGTCTTTCACGAACCAGCTCCCCTCGTTGCAGGCCTGCCTTCGGCCTGGAGTGCGTCCATTTCCGCGCGGGTACCCATGATCCGGATCAGCGAGGCCTCCGTATCCTGGACTTCCTTGCGCAGCTTGGCGGTGTCCGCATCGTTGCGGACATTGAGCCCGTGGATGTAGAGCGTGGACGTGGAACGGTCCACCTCCACCACCAAAGAACCCGGAATCAGCGAAATCACGTGCCCGGTGGCGGTCACCATGAGGTCGGAACGGCTACGCAGGGGAACCGCGACCACGGCGTTGGTTACCGAAGGCCCTCGGAAGACCGCCAAGTACATGACCTGGAAGCTCGCGGCCACCACTTTGCCAAGGAACACCACGGCGAAGGGAATGGCGCGCAGCACGTTGAATCGTCCGCTGAGCTCTACGGGAGGCAAGTAGAAGATCCTGGCTACCACCACCGCGATCAGCGCACCGAACACCAGGTTGCCCGGGCTGAAATCCCGCCAGAGCGCACCCCAGACAACCACCAGCCAGACGAGCAGGGGCAACTCGGTGCGGAACGAAATCCGCTTGCGGCTCACTTGCCGCCTCCCTGCACAGGAGTCGGCGCGCCCGGCGAAGCCCCGGCGGGCGCGTCACCTTGCGGTGCAGCGATCTGCGGAACCTTGGCGCTCCCGCCGAGCACGGAATGGATGTAGGCCGTGCGGTCCAGCATCTGTTCCGCGGAGTTCCCGGCCAATTGGAACAGCGGACCGGCGAAGACGGTCAGCGCCACGCCGAAGACCACCAGTGCGGCCGTCGGCCCTACCATCGTCCGCGGAAGCAGGCCGATGGCTGCCGTGTCCTTGAGGGCCGCGGCCGGGTACTCGGCGTCTTCGGGCTTCCGCCAGAATGCGCGGTTCCAGACGCGGGCAATTGCCAGCAAGGTCAAGAGGCTGGTGACAACGCCGCCCACCACCAAGGTAATGGCCAGCGGTGTCCCGAGGGCAATGCCAGCCTGCAGGAGTCCGAGCTTCCCCAGGAACCCGGAGAAAGGCGGGATTCCGGCAAGGTTCATCGCCGGAATGAAGAACAAAAGCGCGAGAAGCGGAGACAGCTTCGCAAGCCCGCCCAGCCTGTCCATGGAGGAGCTGCCACCGCGGCGCTCGATCAAGCCAGTGACGAGGAACAGGCTCGTTTGGACCGTGATGTGGTGGGCCACATAGAAGACGGCGGCCGCGAGCCCGGCAACCGACGACATGGCCAGCCCGAACACCATGTAGCCGATGTGGCTGACCAAGGTGAAGGAGAGTAATCGTTTGATGTCGCTCTGGGCTATGGCGCCGAGAATGCCCACCAGCATAGTCAGGAGCGCCACCACCATGAGCGGGGCATTCAAGGTGTCGCCCGGGAAGAGCAGGGTCTCCGTGCGGACCATGGCGTAGACGCCCACCTTGGTGAGCAGGCCGGCGAAGACGGCGGTGACCGGTGCTGGCGCGGTCGGGTACGAGTCGGGCAGCCAGAAGGACAGCGGGAACACGGCAGCCTTTATGCCGAAGGCCACCAGCAGCATGACATGGAGCAGGTTCCTGGTGCCCGGGTCCAGTCCGCCCAGCTTGATCGCGAGATCGGCCATGGTGATGGTCCCGGTGGCTCCGTAGATCATCGCGATGGCGATCAGGAACAACACTGAAGAGACGACGGAAACCACCACGTACGTCACTCCGGCGCGGATGCGCGGGCCGGTGCCGCCGAGCGTCATGAGCACGTAGCTCGCCGTCAGCAGGATCTCGAAGCCCACGTACAGGTTGAAGAGATCACCTGTGAGGAAGGCGTTCGAGACGCCGGCCACCAGGATCAGGTAGGTCGGGTGGAAGATCGACACGGGTGCCTCGCGGTCGCCGTCGGCCATGCCCTGGCCGGTGGCATAGATGAGCACCGCGAGGCTGATGACGGAAGAGACCACCAACATGAGCGAGGAGAACTGGTCTACCACCATCACCACCCCGAACGGCGGCTGCCAGCCACCCAGGGTGACCGATGCGGTGCCCGTGGTCCATACCGAGGCAAGGAGCCAGAATTCCAGGAGCAGGGTAAGGGACAACAAACCGATGCTGACCGCGCGTTGGGCCAGCGGGTTCCTGTTCAAGGCGAACGTCAGTGCGGCACCGAGGATGGGAAGTACGACGGCGAGCGGCGCCAGGCTGGCGATGTTCACAGGAGCCCCCCTTCCTTGGCTGCTTCGGTGACTGCCGTGACCGGGAATTCGGACGTTTCCTCGGGAACCACGGAATCGTCTTCGGCGTCAAAGCTGGGCGTCTTCGCGACCCGGCGGTCCTCGGCGTCGTCCTGGATGTCGTCTTGGCGTGCCAACGCCCAGGTCCGGTAGATGATGCCGAGCATGAATGCCGTCACCGCGAAGGAAATCACGATCGACGTCAGGATCAAGGCTTGCGGCAAAGGATCGTTGTAGTCCCGCGGATCCGTCGATTTGCTGAAGAGCGGGGCAAGTCCGGCATATCCTCCCGTGGCGAGGATCAGCAGGTTGGTCGCGTTGGCAAGGAGCATGAGCCCCAGGAGGACGCGGGTCAGGCTGCGTTCCAGGATCAAATAGATGCCACAGGCGTAGAGCACTCCCATGACGATCAACAAGGTCAAGTTGACGCTCATGGGGTCCCCTTCCCGGGCGACGCGATTGCCGACGTCGAAGTGGTTGCCGACGTCGAACTGGCGGTGGGTGCTTCGGCGCGGGTGTCCCGTGAAGCCCTGGTGTCTCCGCTGGCGGTCTCTTCGAAGTGTTCGTCGATCTCGGCTCCCAAGCTGCGCAGCACGTCCAGGGCCAGGCCCACGACCACGAGGTACACGCCGATGTCGAAGATCGTGGAGGTCACGAACTTGATGTCACCGAACAGTGGTAGCCAGAACTCGATGATGGCGCTCTGGAACACCTGGCCGCCCAGGAGGAGCGGCACGAAGCCTGCTGCGGCCGCCGTCGCAAGACCGGTTCCCAGCAGCATGCCGGCACTGATCGGTGCGGCTTCCCGCAACTCGAACCGTCCGCCGGCGAGGTAGCGGATGGTCAGGGCGAGTCCGGCCGTGAGTCCGCCGGCGAAGCCGCCCCCCGGAAGGTTGTGTCCGGCCAGCAGGAGGTACACGGAGAAGACGATCATCGAGTGGAAAATCAGCCGCGTGACCACTTCGAAGATGATGGAACGCCGTTCCGGTGCCAGGGTTCGGCCGGCCACCAGCCAGGGGTCGGCCAGGGAACCGGCGAACTTGCGCACGAGTGCCAGCGAAGCGTCCTCGCGCGAACTGCCCCCGGTGCCGGCGCGCCTTCCCACCGTGCCTTCGGGAATCGTGGCGGCCTTGTTGAGGCGCTCACCCCTGCTGCGGACAAAGATCAAGCTCGCGACGCCGGTAGCGGCGACTGCCAGCACCGAGATCTCACCGAAGGTGTCCCACGCCCGGATGTCCACCAGCGTCACGTTGACCACGTTGAGTCCGCCGCCGCCTTCGTAGGCCAGCCGGGGGAAGGAGAGCGAGACGGGCTCGGCAATGCGGGCGCCCATCGCGTAGATCGCCACGAAGATCATGGTGACCGCGAACGCCACGCCGATAATGACGCGAACCACCCGGTATTTGCCGCCGGTGCGGTCCCGGAGCTCCGGAGGGAGGCTGCGCATCGCGAGCACGAAGGCCACCAGGATGATGGTCTCCACCAGCATTTGCGTCAAGGCGAGGTCCGGTGCTCCCTGCAATGCGAACATGAGCGCGATGCCGTAGCCGGTGACGGACACCATCAGCACGGCGAGGAAGCGCTTGTTGGCGCGAACGGCGGCGAGCGCGCCAACAACGATTCCTGCCGCGGCGATGAGCTGGAGCGGGGAATTCGGGTCGATCAGAAAGAGACCGCCCGGGAGTGGCTTGTTGGCCGCGATGAGGGCCGTGAGCGGGAGGGCGAACGCCACGGTGAGGATGACCGCAAGGTAGAAGTAGAGGGAACCGCGTTGAGTGCGCCCGGTGACCCACACGGCGACGTCGTCCAACGCCCCGATGGTGCGCTGGTAGGCGCGATCGCCGTCCACCCAGTCCGGGACGCGGCTTTGCGCCCGCGACACGAAGTTACGGGCATAGAACATCACGACGCCGGCCGCGAACGTCACTGCGGTCAGTCCCAAGGCGGGAGTCAGTCCGTGCCACAGCGCAAGGTGGCTGGCACTGGCCGGGTTTGTTCCGGCGTCGGGCGTTATAAAGAGCGCCGCATACGGCTGGATCCAGCCGTCAACGGGATCCGGCCACAGGCCGTACACAATGGTGAGGAGGCTCAGGATGGCGGGCGCCGCCAGGAACGATGGCTGGATGGCCTTGAACGGCGTCCGGTCCACGCCTGGCTTGGTGGCGAAAGCGCCCCACATGAAGCGGGCGCTGTAAGCGAACGTGAGGATGGACCCCAGGACCAGGCCGACGAGGAGGATCATTCCCCAGGGCTGGTAAGCAGTGCCAGTGCCGTAGTGGACGAACGCTTCGAACACGGATTCCTTGGCCACGAACCCTGCCAGTGGCGGTATGCCGGCCATGGAAGCGGCGGCAATGCCCGCCACGATGGCGAGCGCCCGGGAGGACTTGTACACCCCCGAGAGTTTGCGGATATCGCGCGTGCCGGATTGGTGGTCGATGATGCCCACCACGAGGAAAAGCGAAGCTTTGAAGAGTCCGTGAGCCAGGAGAAGCGCGAGCCCGGCCAGTGCGGCGTCGGGCCGGCCGAGGCCCACCACCATGGTGAGGAACCCGAGCTGGCTGACGGTTCCATAAGCCAGGATCAGCTTGACGTCGGTCTGGCGAAGCGCGCGGTAGCCGCCCACCAGCATCGTCGCCAGGCCAAGCCCGAGCACCAGCGGCAACCAGTAGGGGCTTTCGCTGAACCCCGGAGCCATGCGCGCGACGATGTAGATACCGGCCTTCACCATGGCCGCCGCATGCAGGTAGGCGCTCACCGGGGTGGGTGCGGCCATGGCACCCGGGAGCCAGAAGTGGAAAGGGACCAGCGCCGATTTGGTAACCGCACCTACCAGGATGAGTACGATGGCGGCAGCGACCGCCCCTTGCGCGGGTCCCGTGACGAGGATGGCCGCTTGAGTCATGATCGCCGAAATACGGTATGTGCCGGCGGCCTGGCCCAGAATGATGAGGCCGACGAGCATGGCCAGCCCACCGGCAGTGGTGACCATGAGGGCTTGCAAAGCCGAGCGCCGCGCGGAAAGGCGGGTGCGCGCATAGCCGATCAGCAGGTAGGACAGGACGGTGGTGAGTTCCCAGAAGATGAACATCATCAGGAGGTCGTCCGCCATCACCAGGCCGAACATTGCCCCGGCGAAGGCAAGAAGTTGGGCCCCGAACCCGCCGAGGTCGGCATCCTTGTTCTTGAAGTACCGCGCGCAATAGACCAGGACCAACGCGCCGACCCCCAGGACCAGCAAGGACATCACCCACGCCAGGACATCCATCCGGAAGGCGAATTCGAGCTTGAGGTTCGGGATCCACGGGAGGGTCTCTTCGATGAAGCCGCCGGTGGGGTCCCCGGGGCCCGGAAGGCTCTGGCCGGGATAGATCCGGTCGTACTGAAGGAGCAGCCAGATAAAGGCGGCAGCGGGAACCGCTGCGAGGACGTAGAAGGCGTTCCGCTGAAGTTTCCGGAAGATCCAGGGCGCCACAGTTGCCGCTGCAAAGGTCACGGCAAGAACTGTGATCACTGGAATCTCCGCAAAGTCAGGAATAAGTTGTCAAAAGTTGGAGCAGGCGGTCAAACGTTGGGTTCGGTGCAGGTAGTTTATCAACCATGAACATGGCAACTGCGCCTGAGGCCCCGCACCCGGCATCCGAGCTTGCTTCAGGGCCCGCCCTGTCGAACAAGGGCCAGATCCTTGCGTGGGCATCCTGGGACTGGGGTTCCGCGGCGTTCAATGCCGTCATGACCACTTTCGTGTTCACGGTCTACCTGACATCCAAGGCGTTTGGCGGGGAAGACTCCGCGTCGGCGGCGTTGGGTGCCGCTTTGGCGATTGCCGGCGTCGCGATTGCCCTCCTGGCGCCCGTCACCGGCCAGCGCTCCGACTCCGGCGGACGCCGAAAGCTGTGGCTCGGCGTCAACACGGCACTCGTGGCCGTCCTCACAGGCTTGTGCTTCTTCGTATTCCCCAAGCCCGAGTTCCTGCTTCTGGGCGTCTCGTTGGTTGCGCTCGGCAATGTGTTCTTCGAGTTCGCCGGGGTCAATTACAACGCCATGCTGGCCCAGATCTCCACCCCAGCCAATATCGGCAAAGTGAGCGGATTCGGCTGGGGAATGGGATACCTGGGCGGAATTGTCGCGCTGCTCGTGGTGCTGCAGCTTTTCGTCCAGCCTTCTTTTGAGTGGTTCGGGGCATCCACCCAGGACAGCCTGAATATCAGGCTCGTGGCTGTCTTCTCGGCGCTCTGGTTCTTCATCTTCGCGCTACCGGTCCTCTTCGCCGTTCCGGAACTCTCAGTCAAGAAACCGGAATCCCGGCTCGGGTTCCTGGCCTCCTATGGTTTGCTTGTCCGCCGGATCAGGGCCATCTATCGAACGAGCCCGCACACGATCTACTTCCTGCTCGCGAGCGCGATCTTCCGGGACGGCCTCGCGGCGGTCTTCACCTTTGGCGGAGTCATTGCTGCCGGAACCTTTGGCTTCGAGCTCAAACAAGTCATCTTCTTCGCCATTTTCGGCAACGTGGTGGCCGCCGTCGGAGCCATGATCGGCGGATCCCTGGACGACAGGATCGGACCGAAGGCCGTCATCGTCATCTCCCTTCTAGGACTCCTGGTAGCGGGAACGGCGATCCTGGCGCTCGGCAATGGCGACTACGTGTTCTTCGGAGCCCACTGGGCAGGCAGCACCACTTTCTGGGTGTTCGGGCTCTTCCTCTGCCTCTTCGTGGGACCAGCCCAGGCTTCCTCCCGCGCCTACCTCGCGAGGCTGGCGCCGGACGGCGAATCAGGCGAACTGTTCGGGCTCTACGCCACCACCGGCAGGGCGGTGAGCTTCCTGGCACCGGCGCTCTTTACCTTGTGCATCACCCTGGCGACCCCCTTCGTGGTCCCGGGCGGGGCCCAACGCTGGGGAATCCTGGGCATCATGGTGGTGCTCTTGGCCGGCCTGCTGGTGATCCTGCCCGTCAAATCACCCGACAAGACGGAAATCGCCACGGTTCCCGTTCGCTGAGCCAGCGTTCCCGTTCGCTGAGCCACCGTTCCCGTTCGCTGAGCCTGTGCTTTCGCCGAAACCCTTGATTTCTAATTGTTAGTAGAGTTTACTAACTGACATGGAAGCCCTTCGTGACCGGCCTCACACCGACCGCCAGCGCCCCGATAGAACCGGCGCAGCAACCCTGCCTTCCGACGGGCGCGCCCACAACCTCTCCTTGGTACGCCAGACGCTCCACTCGGCAGGAGCGATGAGCCGCGCGGATCTGTCCCGGACCCTTGGCCTGACGCGCGTCACGGTATCGGACCTCGTCTCGGACCTCCTGGAACGCGGACACGTCGTGGAACTGGGTCACTCTGATGAAGTCCGCCCCGGGAAGCCGGCCATCCTGGTGGACATCAACCGCCGGGGCCTCCAGGTGATCGGCATGGACTTGGCGGAAAATGCCGTGCTGCGTGCCGCCGTCCTGGACCTCGACGGAAACATCCTCGAACGGGTCGAGCGTTCCCTCTCCGAGGAAACCGGGCCGGACGTCGTCCACCAGGTCCTCGAACTCGCTTCGGAGGCTGTCGGGCGCGCCACCGCCACGTTGTTGGGCATCGGCGTCGGGACCCCCGGCATCGTCAACGCGGACGGCGTAGTCACCACGGCACCCAACTTCGAATGGAAGGACGTCGCCCTGCGCGATCTCCTCCAGGAGCGCACTGGCCTTCCGACCCTCGTTTCCAACGACGCCGACGCCGCAGTCCACGCGGACCACACCTTCGGCGGCGGCAGTGACGACATGGTCCTCGTGAAAATCGGCCGCGGTGTCGGTTCGGGACTCATCGTGGGCGGCAGGCGCGCCCGCGGCGCCCACTCCGCAGCGGGAGAAATCGGCCACGTCACGGTCGGCACCGACGGCGGAAGCTTGTGCAAGTGCGGTAAGACGGGCTGCCTCGAAACCTGGATGTCCGTCCCCAGCCTCGAACGGGCCCTGGCCGAAGCGGCGGCGAGTTCCACACCGGACGCCGCAGCCGACGTCGTACTCCGGGAGGCAGGCGAGCGGCTCGCCATCGCCCTCGCGCCCGTGGTTGGCGCCCTCGATTTGGGCGAAGTGGTCCTCAGCGGACCCCGGGAGCTTTTGGAAGGCCCCCTTCTCAACGCCGTCCAGCAGACCTTGCTTGAGCGGCTATTGCACCAGGACCCTTCACCGGTGTCCGTCCGTCTCGCGGCAGACGCACAGGACATTGTCCTGCGCGGAGCCGCCGTGATGGTCCTGTGGAACCAGCTTGGCGTGGCCTGAGTGCCCCGCCCCGCCGTTTCCAACCCTGACTAACCAGCCAAGCATCCTTCGAAGGAACCGGACATGGAAACAATTCAGTCCCCTGCTACTCAGTCCTTTGCCACCGGGCCCGCCCGCACCCACCTCCGCCGCCTCGCGGCAGGCACCCTCATGCCCGGATTCACCGGCATCGCCGTCCCGGTCTGGATCCTTGAAGCGTACGACGCCGGGCTGGCGGCTGTGTGCCTCTACGGCACCAACGTTGCGTCCCCCGTCCAGTTGCGCGAGCTCTGCGCGGGGCTCCGCGCGCATTCCCCGAACACCCTCATCGCCGTCGACGAAGAGGGCGGCGACGTCACGAGGCTGCACTACCTCACGGGATCAACGCAGCCCGGAAACGCGGTGCTCGGGCGTTTGGACGACGTCGAACTGACCGCTGCCAGCGCCAGCGCCATCGGCCACGAACTCGCAGGCCTGGGAATCAACTTGAACCTGGCCCCCGATGCGGACGTCAATTCCGCCCCGGACAATCCCGTGATCGGCGTGCGCAGCTTCGGGGCCGAACCGGATCTGGTGGCACGGCACACTGCCGCCTGGATCCGCGGGCTCGAAGACGCCGGTGTGGCCTCCTGTGCCAAGCATTTTCCTGGCCACGGCGACACCACCACGGACTCCCACCTGGCGCTCCCCCGGGTCACGGCCGACGCCGCAACACTGGATGCGCGCGAACTCGTCCCGTTCCGTGCACTCGTCGCCGCTCACGGCGCCACGGTCATGACCAGCCACATCCTGGTCGAAGCCCTCGACCCGGACCACCCCGCCACCTTCTCCTCGCGCATCCTGCAGGACCTGCTCCGCCGCGAGATGGGGTTCGACGGCGTCATCATCACGGATGCCCTCGATATGGCCGGCGCGTCCGCCCAGACCGGCGTTCCGGAAGCAGCCGTCCGCGCACTGATCGCCGGGGCGGACCTGCTGTGCCTTGGCTCCGAAACAGGGCCGGCCCTCTTCGAACAGACGCTCACCGCGATCGCCGATGCCGTCGAAGAGGGGCGCTTGCCCATGGAGCGCCTCGCAGACGCTGTTGCCCGCACGGCCGGACTGTCCTCGCGTTTCCCTGCTGCCACCGCAGCGGAAATCCAGGAGGCCGCCATCAGGGGCCAGCTCGGCCTGCAGGGCCAGCCGCAGCTTTCCGGTGGTCCCGGCCACCCGAAGCCGATCGACGGCGAGCGCATCGCAGAGGCCTTCGAGGTGTCCGAAGCAGCCCAAAGGTGGCTTGCACGGGAAGAACCCGTGGCGATCGTCCAGGTTGAAACCGGGTCCAATTTCGCCGTCGGCCGCGTGCCGTGGGGCCCCGCTGCCACGACTTCGACCGTGGTCCACGAAGGCGAGGTGCCCGACGGCGCGCGGGTCGCCGTCGTCGGACGCGGTCTGGATGCCGAGCACCCGCTGTGGACCGTGTTTGCCCGTTTGAGGGCGGAGGGGCACGCGGTGATCGCCGTCGAGTGCGGCTGGCCGCGCGGCGGGGCGGACATCGTCACCTATGGCGCGTCCCTCACGGTCTCACAGGCCCTGACGGAGCTGTTGAACAGCAGCGTCAGACCCTGACCGCAGCGCGCATCACCTAACGACAGAAAGTTGATCCTGGGCACGGGCGCCAACGGCCATGTGGGCTTCAACGAGCCCGGGTCCTCCCTGTCCTCCCGCACCCGGCTGAAGCGGCTGACGGCCCGCACGAGGCAGGACAACGCCCGGTTCTTCGAGCACGACGACGCCGCGCTCGGACTTGCGCTGACCCCCTAGAAGGGCGCACACCGCTTTCCGCAGCGGCTCGAGTGGCGTCATTCCGCCGCCCCTTCAAGAGGGCTAGGGTGGTCTTATGAACGTGGATGAGACAGAACTTCCTGGCCTCGGGGTCCGCAAGGATTTCATCACGGCCTCGGGACGCCGGATCGGTGTTGTCGAGATGCGGGAAGGTGAGACCGAGCTTTTCGTCTCCACATGGGACGATCCCGATACCTGCCAGGCATCCATCCCCTTGACCGCAGACGAAGCCGCCGCCCTGGGCAACCTCCTGGGCGGGCAGCACATCGCCATGCGCCTGGCCGAAGCCCACAAGGAAATCCCGGGCATTGTCACGCGGCAGTTCTCCATCACCGCGGACTCCCCTTTTAACAACCAGCCCATGGGCAAAGCCCAGATCCGCACCCGCAGCGGTGTATCGATCGTGGCGATCATGCGCGAAGGCGAAGTGGTTCCCTCACCGGCTCCCGACGTCGTCCTTCACACGGGTGATTTGCTGGTGGCTGTCGGTACGCAGGAAGGTCTTGACTCTGCGGCTGCCATTCTGCGCAACGGCTGAAGTCCATGGACCCCCTGGCCCTGACCCTCATTGAGCTGGGCGCAGTCGTCTTCTGTCTCGGCCTCTTGGCGCGTTTGGCGGGCAGGATCGGTATGTCCCCCATTCCGCTCTATCTGGTGGGTGGACTGGCGTTCGGGGCGGGTGGATTGATCAAGCTTGATGGCATGCACGAGTTCGCCCATCTTTCCGGCGAAATCGGCGTCATCCTGCTCCTGTTGATGCTCGGCTTGGAATATACGGCCGCAGAACTCGTCACCGGACTGCGGCGCTCCTGGCAAGCCGGCGTGTTGGACCTGGTGTTGAACTTCTTACCGGGCGCCGGCATCGCCGCGGGGCTCGGCTGGGGACTTGTGGGCGCGATCGTCATGGGCGGTGTCACCTATATTTCTTCCTCCGGCATCGCCGCGAAGGTGATCACGGACCTCGGCCGGATCGGTAACCGCGAAACACCAGTGGTGCTGGCCATCTTGGTGTTCGAAGACCTCACCATGGCCATCTACCTTCCGATCCTGACTGCGATCCTCGCAGGCGTGGGCTTCCTGGGCGGGCTCCAGACGGTGGGTATTGCATTGGCCGTCGTCACCCTCGTGCTGGTGGTGGCCCTGAAACACGGCCATCGGGTATCCCAGGCCGTGCACAGCGAAAACTCCGAAGTCTTCCTGCTCAATCTCCTCGGGGCAGCACTTCTGGTGGCCGGCATCGCGTCCGCCCTCCAGGTTTCCGCGGCCGTGGGCGCATTCATGCTGGGCATTGCCATTTCGGGGGCAACCGCCCACAACGCTACGAGGATCCTCGAACCTCTGCGGGATCTCTTCGCAGCTATCTTCTTCGTAGCCTTCGGCCTCAACACGGACCCGTCCAGCATCCCGCCAGTGCTGGGCTGGGCGCTGCTCCTGGCTCTCGCGACAGCCGTGACCAAGGTGTTGACCGGATTCTGGGCGGCAAAGCGGGCAGGGATCGCCGTGCCTGGCCGTTTCCGCGCGGGAGCCGCCTTGATTGCGCGCGGCGAATTCTCGATTGTCATTGCAGGCCTGGCCGTGACCTCCGGGGCCGTCCCTCGGGAACTTGCCGCCCTCGCCACCGCGTACGTGCTGCTCATGGCCATCATCGGACCGCTCGCGGCCCGTTTTGTGGAACCGACAGTCAAGGCCTTCCGCAAGTCCCCGCGCAAACCGAAGGCATCGGAGCCCATTGCGTCCTTCGAGGCGTGAGATCTCGGCCTTTTCGAGCCTTCAAAGAGGCGAGATCTCACCTCTCGATCTGTAGGCGGGCCGGCACTATTCCTCCCCACTGTGGATAACCCGTTGGGGGCCCCTGCGTTGTGCCAAGAATTGGTGCATGCGCAGGCCCCGACCTCTTCCTGAAGCCCTCAGGGGCCGCTCGTTCACGCTCTCTGAGCAACGCGATGCGGGGGTTTCGGATAACCGGGCATGGAACAAGGATCTTCGCGTGGCCAGCCGTGGAGTCCGTGTTCCTTGGGGCGCCGCCCAGGAGCTTTCCCATACAGTGCGCCTACTGACGCGCATCTCGCCCGGGACGGTGTGTTGCGGCCCGACGGCGGCGATCCTGTGGCGCTGTCCCCTCCCCTTGGATCTCGAACGCCAGCCGCTGGTGCATTTGCTCCGGTGGGACGGCGGGAACCGGCCAGTTCGCAAGGGGGTCGCCGGGCGCAGAGTAGCTTTGGAGGCCGCCGATCGCCGGACCATTGACGGCGTCCCTGTAACGAGTCCGGCCCGAACGTGGCTTGATTTGGCAGCGTTGCTGCCCCTGGACGATCTCGTGGCTGCGGCCGACCACTTCATCTGCAGACAATCCCGCAGTTTCGGCCACAACCGAGCCGCGCTTTGCACCCTTGAGGACTTGCGTTTGCAAGTGGTCGGAAACCCTGGCATCCGTGGACGCAGGAACGCCTGGCTGGCACTGGAACTCGCGAGGGTTGGCGCCGACTCCGTACCGGAAACCAAGCTCCGGCTTGCCATCGGCCGGCGGGGAATGCCGGAACCTGAATTGCGGTTTGTTGTCCAGGATTCAAGTGGCCGCGAGCTGGCGTGGCCGGATTTGGCCTTCCCCCGGTACAAAGTGGCCGTCAACTACGACGGCAGCCACCACCTGACGGCCGAGCAGAAGGAATCGGACATTCGCCGAGACGAATCCATTGCAGCGATCGGCTGGACCTCGGTGACCATCACGGCACGACACGTGAAAGCGTTCGGGTTCAACGGCGTCGTACACCGAGTGCGAGCCGCCCTTGGCCGCGCCGGGTGGGTCAGCGAGGCGTGAGATCTCGGCCTTTTCGTACCTTCAAAGCGGCGAGATCTCACGTCTCGAGCGGCTAAACGGCCGTCCGGTGGAAGTTCAGGTGGCTGCGGCTCGCGGTGGGGCCGCGCTGGCCTTGGTAACGGTTGCCGTAGCCGCCAGAACCATAGGGATACTCAGCGGCCGACGACAGCCGGAAGAAGCACAACTGGCCGATCTTCATGCCGGGCCACAATTTGATGGGCAGCGTCGCGACGTTGGAGAGTTCCAACGTCACATGGCCCGAGAATCCGGGGTCGATGAAGCCCGCCGTGGAGTGCGTCAGCAAGCCGAGGCGCCCCAGCGAAGACTTTCCTTCAAGTCGTGCGGCGACGTCGTCCGGCAGGCTCACGGTCTCGTAGGTTGAACCGAGCACGAACTCGCCCGGGTGCAGGATGAAGGGCTCGTCGCCCTCGACCTCAACTAGGCGGGTCAGCTCAGGCTGCTCCTCCGAGGGGTCGATGTGGGCGTATTTGTGGTTGTCGAACAGCCGGAAGAAGCGGTCAATCCTCACATCCACCGAGGACGGCTGAACCATCGCGGGGTCGTAGGGCTCCAGGACGATACGTCGGGAGTCGATTTCGGCACGTATGTCGCGGTCAGAGATCAGCACAGGATCAAAAGTACCGTATGCACCCCGTACCCCGTGGTGCCGGAGTGGCGTATGGGACTATAGTGCACCACGTAGACTACCGTTACCGCTGTTGCCTTTGGGGAACGGTGGCACGACGCGAATCTGGGGAAACATTGAGACGAATTGCGGTGCCCGTTGCCGTGTTGGCGGCCTGCCTTCTCGCGGTGATGGCCCCTGCCTCCGGCCCGCTGGCCGTACCGCTCCCGCTCGCAGGAACTGCCGCCGTCGCGCCTCCCACCTCAAGCACCACCGCAGGCGCTGAAAGTCCGACGACGGCGTCCGCACCGCCGTCTGGATCCGGCCTTCCGCAGGCCGCACCTGTGCCGGGGTCACCAACGGCCACGGCGCCCACCCCCGCAGGACCAGCAGCTGCAGCCGCCCCCGCTGCATCCCCCGCCGGTGCGGGCACTGCGTCAGCCGCCCAAGCGGCGACCCCGCCCGCACAGGCAAGCCCCGCCGTCGCCCCGGGCAACGGCACGTCGCCCCAGGCAGTGGGCGGCCCGCCCCCGGTGCCCTCCATCCCGCCGGCATCCGGCCCGGATCCGCTCCCCGGCAGCCAGCCAGGGGGAGTCCCGCAGCCGGATCCGACTCAAGCCCCGACGAAGTCCTCCCCCGCAGCCGTCCCGCTGGTCTCCGCGCAAGCATTGGTCAACGACGACAATTCCGCCCAGGTGCTGGCCGTGTTCAATGCCATCAATGCCTACAGGACGTCGCTTGGCTTGAATCCGGTGAAGTACAACCCCACGGTCTCCACTCTTTCGCAGGACTGGTCCAACAACATTGCCAGCCGCCAGGTGATTGAACACCGCAGCAACTTCTGGACCGATCCCAGGGCCTTGAATCCCAACAACGGCGCGGGCGAGATCATCGCGGTCCGCTGGGATCGGAACGCCGCCCAGCTTGTCGAATGGTGGAAAGGCTCGCCGGCCCACGACGCGCTGCTGCGTGATCCCCGTTTCAACGTGATTGGCGTCGGGATCACCTTCACGGACGGCAACTACCAGACCACCCCCAATAGCTACACGATGTGGGGCGTGGTCAATCTCTTCGGCTATACGACGCTTCCCGCCGGCACCGTCAACAGCCCTGGCGCGGGCACAGCCCCTCCCCAACTTCCTGCCCCGACCGTCTGCGACCCCATCGTGAAGCACCAGCCGCCCACGCTGGACCTCAGTGCGGCGGCCATCCGCAGCGCGGGTGACCTGGTCGCCGTCGACCCTTCGGGCAACCTAAGGGACTACCCGGCACTCGGCAACGGCACGTTCGGTCCCGCCCGGACGGTCGGCTCCGGCTTCGCCGGGGCGAAAGAAGTGATGACCACGGATTGGGATCGCGACGGCGTGATCGACGTCCTCGTCCAAATGCTGGACGGCAGGCTCCTGCTCTACCCCGGGGTGGTGAATGGCGGATTCAAAGCCCCGGTGATGTTGGGCTCCTCGGGTTGGCAATCGATGACCATGGCGGTGGGCACTTGGTGCGGCAACAACCGACTCCCGCAAATTCTCGCCGTTGATTCCAGCGGCGCGCTTTACCTATACCGGAACCAGGGGCTCACCGGCATGGTGGGGCGGACCCAAGTAGGCTCGGGCGTCAGTGCCATCCGCCTCAGTATGGTGGACTACGACGCCGACGGCTTCCAGGACCTGCTGGCAGTGGAGGCAAACGGGAACCTGCGGCTCTACCGCGGCTCCGGGCTCACCACGCCGAAGTCAGAGGCCCGGCTGGTAGTGGGCACCGGATGGACCGACTACTCCGGATTGCGCTCGCTCAAAGGCGTCACGGGCCTCAACACCACTGGAATCGCGGGCCTGCTGAGCAACGGAACGATCGAATATTGGGACCTGACCGGCGGACGCCTCACGACGCCGAGCACTCCGGTCACCGGTTTGGGCGGACTCAAGCTGGCGCAGTAGCGCTACGCCTCCGGGGTTTGCTCCTCAATGACCGACTTGAGCTGCTCCAGCTGGACCACTTCGTCTTCCATGGTCTTCTGGATCATGCTGTTCATGAGTTTCTGAAGGCCCTTGGGGTGGTACTCCAGGGCGAATCGGAGGCGGGTATTGGGGCCCTCGGTGCTGAGATAATAGCCGCCTGTGGGCCGCGCAGGACCGGCGACGACGGCGAACCGCACCTCAGCACCCGGCCTGGCTTCAGTGATTTGGAAGTCGGCCGCGACCGGACGCCCGCCCGGGCCCGCCAGGGTCTGCTGGTAGACAGCACCCTTTTCGCCGGCATGTCCGGAACGGAGGGAGATGCTGCGGATTCCACTGCGCCACAGGGGATTGTTGAGGCCGTCCACCAGGAATTGGTAAACGGTCATGGCGTCGCGGCCAATGAGTACTTCATGCTCTGCAAATGCCACGGAATCCTCTTTCGGCGTACTGCTCTAGGACATAGCCGGGTTCCCCATGACGCAGCAGCTAACTGCTACAGAATAGTCAGGCGTGGCGCGACGCAACACACCCGCGTCGAGGCTTAACCGAATCTTTACGCGCTCCGCAGGGAATTTGATGAGACCGTGACGCCGGTGAGTCTGTGTCTGGATCCGCGCTCCATCTGCGCTAAGCTGGGATCTGCTCCGGCTGGTTTGCGGAGCATTGCGGGCGTAGCTCAATGGTAGAGCGCTAGCTTCCCAAGCTCGATACGCGGGTTCGATTCCCGTCGCCCGCTCCATTGCCACCCGGATACAAGATGCCCAAGCCTGTGGGTGTATCGTCAGGAGCTAGGAGCCATTTCGGCTCTGCTCTAGGGAGCGATCATGGCTGACAAATCACCTCGCCAAGCTGCATCGAAAAAATCCGGCAAATCCATCAAGGAAAAGCGGGCTGACAAAAGGGCTTCAGAGTCCTCCGCGACAACGGTGGCCAAGCCGGCAACCGGCAACAAAAAGTGAGCGGCCATATAGGCGCCATGACGCTCGGCATCCTGTCGTCATCGCGGAAGCCGGACGAGCGCCGGCTGCCCGTCCATCCCCTGCACCTGGAGCGTATTGCTCCGGAACTCCGGCAACACATCCGGCTTGAGCGCGGCTACGGCGAGCGCTTCGGTTTTTCGGACAGCCAACTTGAGCCGCTGGTTGGTGGCATGGCAAGCAGAGAGGAACTGATCTCGAATTCGGAGGTCATTCTCCTGCCCAAGCCGCAGCCGGAAGACCTTGCCGGCCTCCGCGACGGGCAGGTCCTCTGGGGCTGGCCGCACTGCGTCCAGGACCGGGCGATCACGCAGCTAGCCATCGACAAGAAGCTGAGCTTGATCGCGTTCGAGGCGATGAATCACTGGGCCAGCGACGGCGGCTTCGGACTTCACGTTTTCCACAAGAACAACGAACTTGCGGGCTACTGTTCCGTCATCCACGCCCTTGCCCTGACGGGCTCGACGGGTGACTACGGAAGGCGGCTGAGCGCCGTCGTGATCGGCTTCGGGGCCACAGCGCGTGGCGCGGTCACAGCCCTGAATGCCCACGGCATCCACGATGTCCAGGTGCTGACCAACCGCGGCGTAGCGGCAGTCGGCTCCCCCATCCACTCGGTGCGGATAGTGCAGTTCGACCACGACCAGAACGCCCCTTTCCTGAGCGAGGTCATCACCGATCGTGGCCGCCTGCCACTCGCTCCGTTCCTCGCCGCGAGCGACATCGTGGTCAACTGCACGCTGCAGGACCCGAACTCGCCGCTGACATACCTGCGGACCGAGGACCTTGACGCGTTCCAGCCGGGCAGCTTGATTGTTGACGTCTCCTGCGACGAAGGCATGGGCTTCAGTTGGGCGCGGACCACGACGTTCGCCGAACCCATGTTCACGGTGGGCGACCACATCAACTACTACGCCGTGGACCACAGCCCGTCCTACTTGTGGAATTCGTCCAGCTGGGAGATCAGCGAGGCGCTCCTGCCGTTCATCGAAACCGTCATTTCGGGCCCCGAGGCCTGGGACGCCAACGAGACGATCTCCCGAGCCATCGAAATCCGGGACGGCGTCATCCGCAACCCGGACGTGCTCCAGTTCCAAGGGCGCTCGGCGGACTATCCGCATCTTGCGGCGTAATCGCCCCGAAGTCTCATAATGCGGCTGAGCCGGGCGCCTGGTGGGTGCCCGGCTCAGCCGCGTTCGGGCGTTACTCCGCTACGCCGACTGGGCGACGATCCGTACCATCCGGCGTCGATCCCGGACGTTCACTTTGAGCCGCAACTCGGACCTCCGGGCGAGCACGACGGCGACTGTCGCGGCCGCGAGCGCCGGCACCCCGCCTGACACCAAGAGCGCTGCGTGCGGGTTCAGGTGCTCGGCAAGCCAGCCCATCATGGGTCCACCGATGGCTTGTCCGCCGATAAGGACCATGATGTAGAGGCTCATGACGCGGCCGCGGATGCTCATGTTGGCACTGACCTGGACCAGCTGGTTGGCGGCGGTCAGGAACATGAGGCACCAGAATCCGGAAAGAACCATGCCAACCGAGAGCCACACCATGGACGGCGCCAACGCCGCCAGGCACAGCATCAAGCCGTACATCCCCGTGCACAGCACCACCGAGCGCAGGCGCAATTGCCGGCGCCGTGCCGAGGCGATTGCTCCGGTCAGCGCGCCAAGGGCCACCATCGCGTTGAGCAAGCCGTAGCCGCCGGCACCGGCATGGTAGATGTGGTCCGCGAACGCAGCGAGGAGCACCGGCAGGCTCATCGCGAAGACCGCTACAAAGCCGGCCATGAGCCACGGCCAGTAGATGGTGGGCTTGCTGAGGGCGTATTGAAGGCCTTCCTGGAGCATTCCCTTGCGTTTTGGCACGGGCGTGCTGACATAAAGTTCGTTCTTGCGGAGCATCAGGAGCATGGTGACAGTGGAGCAGCAGGCCACGGCGTTCCCCGCGAAGGCCCAGCCCGCGCCGACCGCGGTCAGCAGCACGCCAGCGAGTGCGGGACCAATGAGGCCGCCCAACTGGAACGTGGTGGAGTTGACGCTGATGGCGTTGCGCAGGTATTTCGGTCCCACGAGCTCGTTGACGAAGACCTGCCGGGCAGGCTGGTCGAGCACCGTCACGAGGCCCAGGACGAACGCGATCACGTAAACGTGCCACACCTCGATGTGGTTGCTCAACGCCAACACGGCGAGGATGGCCGCCAGGGAGGCCGCGACGCTTTGGCACAGGATGAGGATGCGTCGCTTGGGGAAGCGGTCGGCCATCATGCCGCCCCACGGGCCCAGGAACAGCGACGGCATGAACTGCAATGCCACGGTTATTCCGACGGCGGTGACGGATCCGGAGAGCTGGAGCACCAACCAGTCCTGGGCAATCCGCTGCATCCAGAGTGCGATGACTGCGACGAAGTGGCCGACGGCGAAAATCCGGAAGTTGGGTACCTTGAGGGAAATGAAGGTGTGCCGCCAAGGCAGCCTTTCACTGACGACGGCGATTGGCTGGGTTGCCGTGTCCGGCTCCGCAGCGGGTGAAATCCGACTGCTTGCAATGAGTGAATCGATGGCGGGTTGGCTGACGTTTGCCGCTGAGGACGGTGGGGGTGCCAAAGGTAGTCCTTGGATAGGCGTTTCGCTGGGATGCCTTTAACGCTAGGGTTGGCCGCGGTGATTATGGAAGTAAATTGGCCGTATAACTAGCATTGCGAAGTGCAATACACCGGCGTGAGCGGCGGTGAACGTAGCTATTCAAGGAGTCCCGTGTTCGAACCTGTGCAGCTGCGGTCCTTCCTGGCCGTGGCCGAGACTTTGAGTTTCACGAAGGCAGCCGAGCGCCTCGGCCTGGCCCAGCCCACGGTCAGCCAGCATGTGAGAAAGCTGGAGACCGCAGCCAAACGGGCGCTCGTAGCCCGCGACACCCGGGATGTTCGGCTCACCGACAACGGCGATGCCATGGCAGGCTTTGCCCGCAACATCCTCTCCGCACACGATTCCGCAGCGAGGTACTTTTCCGGCTCCGCCATGCGCGGCCGCTTGCGGTTCGGGACCGCGGACGATCTCGCCATTACGGGCTTGCCCCGGATCCTGCGCGAGTTCAGGCAGCTGTATCCCCAGATCAACCTGGAACTCACCGTCAGCCAGAGCGACCAGCTCTACAAACGCGTCAACGCGGGCCAATTGGATCTTGTGTTCGTGAAGTGGGTGGGCGAAGCGAAGGACGGAACAGTCGTCCGGCACGACAAGTTTGCCTGGGTCGGCGTCGAACAGACGGTGCTGGACCCGGCCAGCCCTGTGCCGCTGATCTGCTATCCGGCCCCGAGCGTCAGCCGGAAACTGGCCATCGACGCCCTGGAAGCCATGGGCCGGACGTGGCGGGTCACCTGCTCGACCAAGCAGATCGCCGGCGTCTTGGCAGCGGTGCGCGCGGGCATCGGCGTCGCCGTTATGCCGTCGTCACTGGTCCCTGAGGACCTCACCGTGATCACCAAGCGCTTCGACCTCCCGCCCGTGGGCGACGTCGACTTCACTTTGATCCGCAACCCGTTGGCGAACGCCGAGGTAGTGGATGCGCTGACGCAGGCGATCATCGGCAGAACGCTCAACAAGCAGGGGTAGCTGCGGCACCTGTGTCAGGCATCACCCGGCGATCGAGCGGCCACGCGCTAAACTTGTCACGTTATGAACCGCACAATGTTTAAGTCCAAGATCCACCGTGCCACGGTGACCCATGCCGACCTGCACTATGTAGGTTCAGTGACGGTCGACCTGGATCTGCTGGATGCTGCGGATATTCTCCCGGGCGAACTCGTCTCCATTGTTGACGTGACCAATGGTGCGCGCCTGGAAACTTACACCATTGCCGGCGAGCGCGGCTCCGGCGTCATCGGCATCAACGGGGCCGCAGCGCACCTGGTGCACGTGGGCGACGTCGTCATTCTCATCACCTACGCGGAGATGACCACCGAAGAGGCCAAGTCCTACCAACCCAAGGTTGTCCATGTGGACAGGACCAACAAAATCGTCCAGCTCGGCAGCGATCCGGCCGAAGGCATCACCCCCGGCGTTATGCGCCCGCCGCACGCCCTGAACAACGCAGACCTGAACTAAGTCCACATGGCGGAACATGCCGCCGTCGGGCCCTACAGGCGAATAAAGCTGATTTAGGCTGGGACTGTGAACCCACGCCGTCCCGCGCCCATCCCCCTCCGGATGCCGTAATGCTGGGCGTCCTTTCCGGGTTCTTCGTGGTGTGGGCCATCATTCTGGTGGGCATGTTCGTCGGCAAGCGCGGGATCCTGGGCGAGAACGCGCGTTCGGTCCTCAGCGGCCTCACTTTCTTCGTCGCGAGCCCCGCGCTTCTCTTTGAAACCCTGGGCAAGGCCCATCTCCGCGACATCTTCGCCGCTCCGCTCCTGGTCACGGCGGTGGGAGCCGTTGTCACTGGCAGCCTGTTCTTCGTCATCGTGAAGTTCTGGCTCAAACGCTCCCTGCCCGAATCGCTCATGTCCTCCATGAGCGCTTCCTTGGCCAACTCCGCGAACCTCGGCATCCCCATCGCCGTGTTCGTCCTAGGCGACGCAAGCTATGTGGCTCCACTCCTGATCTTCCAGCTCGCATTCTTCACTCCCATGTACCTGATGGCGCTCGACGCGAGCACCAGCGCCCACCGCACCACTCCCCTGCGCTTCGTCCTGATGATCGTGCGGAATCCGATGATCGTGGGATCGGCCCTCGGCTTGGTGGTGGCTGGAACGGGCTGGCAAGTGCCCTCGCTCATCATGGACCCCATCCACTTGATCGGGGGTGCCGCCATTCCCGCGATGCTCATGGCGTTCGGGATGAGCCTGAACGGCTCCCGGCCCCTGCAAAAGGACACAGGCCGCCGGACGGACACCCTCCTTGCCAGCGGCTTCAAGCTGTTTGTCCACCCCACGATGGCGTACCTGTTCGCCCGCTTCGCGCTTGGCCTGGAGGCGCATGCGTTGTTCGCCGTGGTGGTCACGGCGGCCCTGCCCACTGCGCAGAACGTGTTCGTTGCCGCGAGCCGCTACAACACGGGAATCACCGTGGCCAAGGATACGGTCCTGATCACCACGGTGGTGGCCGTCCCGGCAATGATCGCCGTGGCCCTGCTGCTCACTTAGCATTTCCGCCTACTCTTCGTCCACCGAGTCCAGGTACCTGTCCAGCAGCTGTGCGCAGCGTATGAAGCCCAAGTGTGAATACGCCTGTGGGTGGTTTCCCAAGTGGGTCTCGGTGCCCGGGTCGAATTCCTCGGGAAGCAGGCCGGTGGGACCGAAGAGCGCCACGAGCTGGTTGAACAACTCGAGCGCGTCGTCCAGCCGGCCCACGGCCAGGTACGCCTCAATGAGCCAGGTGGTACAAATGTGGAACCCGCCCTCCAGACCCGGCAGGCCGTCGTCGTACCTGTACCGGAATACGGTGGGACCCACCCGGAGTTCCCGCTCCACGGCGGTGACGGTGTCCAGGAAGCGCTGGTCGCGGACGTCCAGAAGGCCCGACAGTCCGATATGCAACACGGCCGCGTCGAGGTCCGGGCTGTCGTAGGCCACGGTGTAGGAGTTCGCGGAATCATCCCAGCCCTCGCGGAGGACTTCCGCGCGGATGACGTTGGCCGTTTCCTCCCACTCGGTCCCGATGGGGCGCCGGAACCGGACCGCCGTCTGCATGGCCCGGTCCAGGGTCACCCAGCACATCACCTTGGTGTAGATGTGGTGCCGTGGCGCCCGCCGGGCTTCCCAGATGCCGTGGTCCGCTTCGTGCCAGCGGGCCAAGACGGCCGAGGCCATCTGCTCCATGAGTCTCCAGTGCTCGTCCGGCAAGGTGCCGCGGCGCTTGCTGAGGGTCTGGATGAGCTCGGCGATCGGCCCGAAGACGTCCAGCTGCACTTGGTGGTCGGCGGCGTTCCCGATCCGTACGGGCCGCGAACCGGCATAACCTGGAAGGCTCTCGATAATTGCCTCCGTCGACAGCGGGGAGCCGGTCACGGAGTACAGGGGATGCAGCCATTCCGGACCGGGAGCGTTCTCCAGGATGCGGCCCAGCCAGCGGAGGAACCCGTCTGCTTCCTCGGTGGAACCCAGGTCCACGAGCGCATTGACCGTCATGGAGCCGTCGCGGAGCCAGCAGTAGCGGTAGTCCCAGTTGCGGGTGCCGCCGATCCCTTCCGGCAGCGACGTGGTTGGAGCCGCGAGGACAGCGCCGGTGGGCTCGTGCACCAGCGCTTTCAGGACCAGTGCCGAGCGCCGCACCAGCGACGGTTTCATGTCGGGCAGTTCCAGCCCACGGACCCACTGCCGGGATTGGTGCGCGACGGCGGCCCGCCGGGCGAGCTCTCCGGCAGGGTCCGGCGTCGTCGGCTCAGTGTCTCCGCACCTCAGGTTCATGACTACAGGCCCGTACGCGAGGCTGACTTCCGCGGTTGCGGTGCCGTGCTTGCCGTCGCTCGTCACCGTGAAGGACACCCCGGGGGCGAAGAGGATGATGGGATCCGAGGTTCCCACGACGTGCAGCTCTTCGCCGCGGACTTCCATGTTGAACGGTGCGTTGGCATAGTCCGGCCGTGGTGCGAAAACAATCCGCGCGCTGCCGGTTCCGGACAGGACCCGGACCAGGCTGGTGATGCCGTCCGGTGCCGGCTCGAGGTAGTCGGTGACCGTGACGTCCGCCCAGCGGGTCTCCACGATCATGGTGTTGTCCACATAGCGCTGGCCCAGCACCTTAGACGCCTTGACCGGTTCCACGCTGAAGTGGCCGGCCGGGTCGCCACCAAGGATATGCGCAAACAAGGAGCCGGAATCCGGGAGGGGATGGCTCATCCAGCAGATCTTGGCTTCCGGGGTGAGCAACGCCGTCGACGTCCCGTTGCCGATCATCGAATGCCGCTCAAGCCCCACCGCGTCCTCGCCGAACAGCCACGCGCGCCGCAGCTCGAACAGGATGGCGAGCACTTTGGCGAAGGCCTCCGGGTCCGGCAAACGGTGGCGCGCCGCGGTTTCTCCATCTCCGACGTGCAGGCCAAGATCCGGGCCCCGCAAGGTGGCGATCGCGAGCTCATCGCTGTCGGCGTCGCCGGCAAACAGGGCCGCGCTGGCCCCCAACTGTGTACGCAGATGCTCCAGCGCGGCGTCTTTGGAGGGTTCCACGATGGACAGGTCCAGTACGGATCCGTCCACTATGAAAAACAGGCCCAATTCACGGGCGATCTGGTGTGCCTCGCGCGTCACCCGTGCCACGACGGCAGGTGTGGCCGGCCTGGTGTGGATGGCTACCGCCACGGGCTTGCGCTCGATGCTGACGCCCTTTTCGAAACCGACGGATTCATTCAGGGCGGTCGCAGCCTGCTGGAGGACGGCTTCCGTTGCCATCGAGACGCTGTAGGCGTAGGTCATGTCGAACTCGGCGCCGTGCGAACCTACGAGGTGGACTTCCGCCGGCAGCCGTGACACTGCGGCAAGGTCCCGCAGCGACCTGCCGGAGATGACGGCCGTGTGCGTGTTCGGCAGCGCTGCCAGTGCCCGGAGCGCGACGGCGGCACTCCCCAAAGGGAGCGTCTCAGTGGATACGCCTTCCGCAGTACAGAGGGTTCCACCGTAGTTGCAGGCCACCAGGAGCCCCGGAGTCCGGGCCAGCATCCTGAGTTCCGCGAGCAGCTCCGGAGTGATTCCGTCGTGGGCGGCCTCGGATTGGACGACGGTCCGCAGGAGGCCCAGCGGAAGCGACTTCGTCAGCAGTGCCGAATCGGCCACGGACAAATTGAGCGGAGTAGCCATGGGGGACGATCCTTCCAGGGTGGATTCGTCCAGTTTCCGCCCGGGGAGTTTCGCCTCCATGACCCGCGTATTGCCGGGGTGTAACGAGTTTTCCTGGTTCGCGAGGTACACCCTGGCGCCGTGTCACGCCACGCATTCTTTTGGCCCGGAGCAGAGGTGCGTTCCGCGCAATTCCGCGGCAGACCGCCGTCGGACGCTACAAAAGTCTGCTCAGCGTGACGCGAGCCGCTATACCCTGGTCAGTCCCACGGCTTCCGCCACCAGCTCCACGGAACGCAACCGCTGCTCCGTGCCCGTGCTTTGGTGCGCAACGATCAGTTCGTCGGCGTCGGCGTGGCGGGCAAACTCCTCGAGGTAATCGCGCACCACTTCCGGTGTGCCCACGGCTGAGTACTTCACCATTTGCGCGATGTGCTGGCCCTGCGGCGAGTCGAGGATGAGGTCCGCCTCGGCGTCGGTGAATTCGCGTCCGCCGCCCAGGAAGCGGGAGACGCGGTCCCGCTTGACCTCAAGGAAAAGCCGTTGGGCTTCGGCCGCCGAATCCGCGGCCACCACGTTCACTCCCGCGATCACGTACGGTTCCTGCAGCTGATCGGACGGCTTGAACTCGCGGCGGTAGACCGCGACGGCGTCCTGCAGCGCGTTGGGTGCGAAGTGTGAGGCGAAGGCGTAGGGCAGGCCGAGCTGCGCCGCCAAATGCGCCCCGAACAGGGAGGAACCGAGGATGTACAAGGGTACGTTGGTGCCCTTGCCGGGCGTTGCTTCAACCCCTTGGATCCGGGTGGGTCCAGTGAGGTAGCCCTGCAACTCCAGGACATCCTGTGGGAAGGTGTCCGCAGCCATGGGGTCGCGGCGGAGTGCACGCATCGTGTTCTGGTCGCTGCCGGGCGCCCGTCCGAGGCCGAGGTCGATGCGGCCCGGGTGCAGCGTCTCGAGGGTGCCGAACTGCTCCGCGATGGTGAGCGGCGAGTGGTTGGGCAGCATGACCCCGCCGGCGCCGAGCCGGATGGTGCTCGTGTTGGCCGCGATGTGGGCGATCAGCACGCTCGTGGCCGAGGACGCGATTGAGCCCATGTTGTGGTGCTCGGCGTACCAGATCCGCCGGTATCCGAGCCGTTCGGCCAGTTGCGCCATGGCGACGCTCCCGGCGAAACTCTCCGCCGCCGTCTGGCCTTTGCCGATAATTGCCAGGTCGAGGATGGAGAGGGGAACAGTCACGTTATGCCGGCCTTTCGAAGGTGGTTTCGTTCAAAGGGCCGGTTCCCCGGCCACTCTTGCGACAACGACGGCGGCGCCCGGGTTATTTCTCTCGCCTGCGTGGGTTCCGTCTCAGCTCGTGAAGATGCCTTTGCCGGTCTCCATGTCGATGGGCAGGGAAGAGTGCTCGTGGGCGATCTTCCAGGTGTCGTCCTTCTTCTCAAGGCAAATGGTGAAGCGGTTGGTCATCGCCCGCAGCCGTTCGCCTTCGGCCGAGATCCCGGCGAAGGTCACAGCAGCATGCCCGAAAGCCACGTCCTCCCCCGCGACGGAGTGGACATCATTGAATTCGACCTGAACGCGCTCATCGCCAAGCGAAGAGAACCATTCGCCGGCCATCGACCGCCAAGCCTCGATTCCGGTGTATTGCCATTGTCCCCAGGAATCGTAAATGTGCACGTTCTCGTCGTAGAGCGCCGTGAATGCGTCAACATCTTTCGCGTGGACAGCAGCTGCGTAGGAATCCAGCGCCTGGGTAACCGGGGTTTGATCGTTGCTCACGAAAAATCTCCTCACGTGCCTGCGGTTGTGTGGGAAGCCTACACCGCGGCCCGAGTGTGACTCCTCGGGACCTCGAATGAACTTCCGTTAACCCCTGTATCCCCGCGTTTCACAGCGCTTTGACCGGTACCGGGCCCTGCCGGATAGTTGCTGCAACGCACACCATCCATCACTTTCGAAGGGGACATTCATGGCTATTTCACGCCTCAAAACAGGCACCGCGCTGGCACTCGCGGTGACCACAACTCTCGGTCTCGCCGCGTGCTCGGACCCGGGCGCCTCAGCCGCGCCAGCGCCGTCGTCGTCCGCCTCCGCCAGCAAAACCTTCAACCTGTCGCCGGAGCAGAACCGCTTCCCGGTGAAGGTCTCGCCAGAGGCCGCCGCGCTTGTGCCCGAGTCGGTCAAGGCGGATGGCAAGCTGACCGTTGCGGTAAGTCCCTTCGCCGCCCCGCTCGCCGTCTATGCCACGGACAACAAGACGCCGGTGGGCAACGAGGTGGACATCGCCGTCGCGCTGGCAGAATCGTTGGGACTGAAGTCGGACATTGTCCCGACGGCGTGGGCCGACTGGCCGCTGGGCGTGGAATCGGGCAAGTACGAGGCCGTCATCTCGAACGTCACCGTGACGGAGGAGCGCAAGCTCAAGTTCGATTTCGCCAGCTACCGCGAGGACAAACTGGGCTTCTATGCCAAGAGCGACAGCTCCATCACGAAGGTGGACTCGGCTCCCGACGTGGCGGGCAAGCGGATCATTGTGGGCTCGGGCACCAACCAGGAGGCAATCCTGTTGCGCTGGGACGCCGAGAACAAGAAGAACGGCTTGAAGCCGGTCGAATTCCAGTATTACGACGACGACTCGGCCTCAACGCTGGCGCTTCAGTCGGGCCGCGCGGACCTGACGTTCGGGCCGAACGCGACAGCTTCCTACAAGTCGCAGACCGATGGCAAGACCAAGAACGTGGGCCTGGTTGACGGCGGGTGGCCGCTCAAGGCGAGCATCGCGGTGACCACCAAGAAGGGCAACGGCTTCGCTGTGGCAGCGCAGGCAGGCCTGAACTCGCTCATCAAGGATGGTACGTACGGGAAGATCCTTGACCGCTGGGGTCTCACCGCGGAAGGCATCCAGAAGTCTGAACTGAACCCGCCGGGCTTGCCGAAGAGCTAGGGAAGGATTTAAGCATCGACTTGCGGGTGTAACTTTCCACATAGCCGCGACTCCGCCCAGCGAAAGGGAATTCCATGGTCCAGCGCCTTGCCATCCTCGACGACTACCAGGCCGTCGCCTACGACTATGCGCCGTGGGCTGAGCTTGCCGGTGATGGCGTTGATGTCACCGTCTTCACGGAGCCTCTGGCGAACGCGGTGCACGCCCTCCGCGACTTCGACATCGTCATGGCCATGCGGGAACGGACCGCTTTCGACGCCGGGCTCCTCCGGCAACTGCCGAAGCTGAAGCTCCTGGTCACCACCGGAATGGCCAACGCAGCCATCGACCTGCGCGCGGCCGAGGAGCAGGGCATCACTGTCTGTGGGACGGGCGGCTCACCCGCCGCGGCGCCCGAGTTGACGTGGGCCCTGATCCTCGCTTTCGCACGCAAGGTGCCGTTCGAGGACCGTCGGCTGCGCGCGGGAAACTGGCAATCTACTGTTGGTTTCGAACTGTCAGGAAAGACCCTCGGAGTGCTGGGACTGGGCAATATCGGGAGCAAAATCGCCGGTTACGCGAAGGCGTTCGGCATGGAGGTGATTGCTTGGAGTCCGAACCTCACGGAAGAGACTGCCGCCGCGGCCGGTGCCAGGAAGGTGCGTAAAGAGGCACTCTTCCGGGAGGCCGACGTCGTGAGTGTCCACGTGCGGTTATCGGAACGGTCCCGGGGACTCGTAGGGGAGGACGAACTGCGCCTCCTCGGCCCCGAAGGGGTCCTGGTGAACACAGCCCGCGGGCCGATCGTGGACGAGGCTGCCCTCCTCCGCGGGCTCAACGAAGGGTGGCTTGGCGGCGCGGCCCTGGACGTATACGACGTCGAGCCCCTCCCGGCGGGCCACCCCCTCCTCACTGCGCCGCGAACCGTGCTGACACCGCACTTGGGTTACGTCACGTCGCAAAGCTACGCCCGCTTCTACGGCGAGGCGTTCGAGGACGTCCGCGAGTGGGTCCGGGGGAATCCGGTGCGGTTGCTCACTTCTTAGGGCGTCATGGTCGCGGGCTGACTGAGCCTGTCAGTCGTGAAGGACCACTTGCTCGCCTCGATGCGGTGCAATCCGAGTTCGTCGCGCGCCATGTTGACTATTGCTTGGACCGCTGCGGACGCCAGCCCCGGTTCGTCAAGCCACGCGGATGCCGTGGTCAGCGAGGAACTCGCGGGCACGGCCCATCTGGCGGTCCGCGGAGAAGGCGTACCACTGTTCGCTAAGGTTCTCGCCGTGGACGAGGTCACGGAACCGGAAGAAGGCACCTTTGCCCTCGATCGCCCGCTCCAGCCGCTCCCGAAGGGCCTCATCGTGCTGCCGCCCGGCGAAGGCCGCCATGTCCCGCCAACCGTTCCGGGAATCAGCGCGGCTGATTCGAAGCCAACGGTCCGGCTCCTCCTCCACATCGATGGCGGCGTCCTCCCCGACCATCATCGGGTCAGTAGCGCTCTCGTCGTACACCTGCCCGGTGTGTAGGTCGAGGTAGCCACCGGCCGACAGTTCGGGATCCCCTTCCAACACGGTGCTGAGCAGGTCCAGGTCTACTGGCACCACTTTGCCTATCAGCGGCTCGCGGCGCAGGGCGGCTAGAAGGTCCTCGGCCAGGATCCGGTCCCCGGCGCCCTCGCGCCAAGTCAGCCGGTTGATAACCGAGAGTGCCACCGGCTCGGCTTCCTGTCGTCTTTGCTTCAGCGCCATCGGGATGCCGGCCCCCACCTGTTGAAGAGCGTCATCGATATCGTGTCCCGTCACCGACGCGAGGAAGCGGGCCGCATTTGCCGCGGCGATGGCTTCCCGCAGTTCCGGCAGGTCGAGCCGGGGCACTTGCACCTGTGCGGGCCAGGCGTGCAGCAGCATCGGGTGCGGCCGGCTCGGTTTCCCCGGGGCCGGGCTCTCGCCGTCGTCGTCGGCCCACCGGCGCCCGTACTGGTCCGGGATGCTCCCCCAACCCCAGTACGGCAAGGGGACCTCAGGGCGGATACCCAATACCTCAAGCGGGTCGACCTTCACCTCCCCGACCACGCAACGGTGTATCCAAGAGTCACCGAGGTCAAACGTAAACTGAAACTCAGCCCCAGGCTCCACCGTCCGGACGACCTTGACCGCAGCAATGTCCATCGGCGCGATGATCGGCCCGCGGAACGATCCGGCGATCTCAGCTCCCGTCTCTTCATCAGTAATAATCCGGCCGTCGGCCAGGGTGAACAGTGACAGGTGCGAGCGGTCCCATCGGGCGAAGGCATCGTTGATGGCGTTGGCGAGATCCATGAAGGTATGCGAGGGTCCGACCGCGAAGACGCGCCCGGGCCACGGCCACAGCTCCTCGCCACGACCGCCGAGCAGTTCCACCGTCACCGATAACCAAGTTCGTGCCATACCCAAGGATGGCACGCGCCACGGCACTGCCGTAGTCGGGGAACTGCAGGGCCCCTGCGCGAGTCCCGAAAGGGAAGAGCTAAAACCTATGCACGCCCTTGAATGCGACGATGTCCCTGCGATCCGGCTCTATAACAGTCCTCCCAATTGGCCGCTCTAGAAGTTTGCCGATATGGTTTTGGCTATGGAGATTGAGGTCGACAGAGCCTAGCCACCTGACGTTCGGTGGCCGACCGGTTGATTGCGCTCATGCGCGCCCGGTGAAAATCCCCTTTCAGCTGTCTGGAGTCGCTGTTCCCGGCGGCCCGGCTTCGCTGATAGCTCCATACGTCAGGTGCAGTGCCCTCCGAAGTAGCGCGCGTTTACGCGCCCCGGAGAGAGCACGTCGACCCATGACTACGCCCCCTGATGGGCAAGAACCAAAGGACTGTGTCTCATGTCAGCACAATCAGCCATCACCTTGCACGACCTGTCATTCGAGTGGCCTGACGGCAGCCCCGCTCTTAACCGGCTCAATGGCGCCATGACCACCGGCCGGACTGGACTAGTCGGTCGCAATGGTGCAGGAAAATCGACCCTGCTCCGTCTAATCGCCGGCAAGCTAAAGCCGACCCTGGGGCGCGTCGAAACCGTCGGTGACGTCGCCTACCTCCCCCAGACGCTGACCCTCGGACACGACACGACGGTCGCCGCATTGCTCGGCATCGACACCATCCTCAAGGGGCTCCATGCCATTGAGGATGGCGACGTTGATGAGCGCCATTTCGACACGGTCGGCGACGACTGGGACATTGAGTCCCGGGCAGACGAGGCGCTGCACGAAATCGGCTTCTCCGCGGGTGATCTCAAGCGACAGGTCGGGGAGCTCTCAGGTGGCGAGGCAATGCTCATCGCGCTGACCGGGCTGCGCATCCGCCGCACCCCGGTCACGCTCCTCGACGAGCCAACCAACAACCTTGATCGGCGCACCCGGGCCAAACTTGCAGACTTAGTGGACAGCTGGCCGGGCACACTCGTGGTGGTCAGCCACGACCTCGAATTGCTTGAGCACATGGACTCCACAGCTGAGCTTCATGCCGGCAAGCTTGACGTGTTTGGTGGCCCTTACAGCCTTTTCTCAGAACATCGCGAGCAGGAACAAGCCGCCGCCATCCAGGCAGCCCGCAGCGCCCAGCAAGCGCTGAAGGTCGAGAAGAAACAACGCGTCGAAGCCGAAACGAAGCTTGCCCGCCGCGAGCGCACAGCGAAGAAAACCCAAGCCAGCGGCGGCATGCCGAAGATCCTGGCCGGCAACCGTGCGAGCAGGGCGCAAGCATCTGCGGGCTCTATGCGCTCGACCCTCGACGGCAAGGTGCTATCAGCCCAGGCCGCCGTCGACGCCGCCGACGCGAGGGTCCGGGAGGTTGAGCACATCCATCTCACTCTTCCCGATCCCGATGTGCCGCGGAGCCGCCGGATCGCCGAGCTGAGCGACGGCTCCCGCACGATTCTCATCCAAGGCCCCGAGCGCGTGGCCTTGGTGGGACCCAACGGCTCTGGCAAGTCGACGCTCCTCACGCACCTCGTCGAGGGACGCCCAGCAGATTCCTCGGGCCGGCTCATCGGACGGCTGCTGACCGACCGGGTGGGATACCTCCAACAACGGCTCGACGGTCTGGACGATTCCCGCTCGGCACTGGACAACGTCAGGGAGGCGGCCCCGGCGTCGACGCCCGGAGACATCCGCAATCAACTGGCACGCCTCCTCCTCCGGGGATCCACCGTTGATCGCCCGGTCTCCAGCCTGTCGGGAGGAGAACGGTTCCGGGTCAGCCTCGCGAAGCTGCTCCTGGCGGAGCCGCCCGCCCAGCTACTGGTCCTCGACGAACCGACGAACAACCTCGACATTGCGAGCGTCGAGCAGCTCGCCGAAGCCCTCGACGCCTACCGCGGCGCACTGTTGATCGTGAGCCACAATCACGGGTTTCTCAAGCGCCTGAATATCGACACAGTGGCCGAGCTTGACGGTCTAGGGGGCTTGAGCGAGCGCACCGAGCTGCTCGCCTAGCGACCCTCAGCCAATCAGAGCCGCTGTTCCCACACAGTTAGTTGGAGCCGCACAAGGCCCGCGTCCGGATCGCGGGAACCGCCGTCGTCGGTCTGCAAGCCGACGACGGCGGCCGCGAGCCGCGCGGTTAGGCTCGCCGTGCGCCCACTCACCGCGTGACCCCGGCGGGTACCGCAACCAACGGTTCCGAACGCACCGGCGTCGCGAGCCCCAGGTTCTCGCGAAGGGTCGAGCCGACGTACGCGGCGGGGTACACACCGCGTTCCTGAAGCTCGGGCACCAGATGGTTCACGATGTCGTCCAGGCCCGTTGGGATGAGCCAGGGCGAAATGTTGAAGCCGTCCACCGCACCCACCCGGGCGTATTCGGCCAAAGTGTCGGCCACGGCTGTGTAGGACCCCGTGAACGTCGGGTCCACCCTGGAAGTCCTGGAGCTCACGAACTGCCGGATGGACAGGCCCTTCTCCTTGGCCTCGGCGCGCCACTGCCCGGCGAGTTGCCGCGCCTTGGCACCGTGGAAACCACTGCCACGGGTTTCTGACGTCTCCTCCACCACCGGATCGATCTCCGGAAGCGGACCATCGGGATCGTAGGCAGACAGCTCGCGGCCCCAGAACTGTTCGAGATACGCAACTGCCTGCTGCGGCCCGATCTGCAGGCTTCGGACCCATTCCTTCTTTTCGCGCGCTTCCTTGTCGGTCGCAGCGAGGATGAACTCGCTGGCCGGCATGATCTGGACGTCGTTGGCGCCCCGTCCGGCAGCCAGGGAGCGCGCGACGATATCGGCGCGGAACTCCACGGCGTCGTCGAACTTCGGGTGCGCCGAGAAGATGACATCCGCCTGGTGGGCGGCGAAGTCGCGGCCCTCGGGAGAGTCGCCGGCCTGGAACAACACCGGCCTGTACTGGGCGCTGCGCGGCAGCCGGGGCGTGAAATCCACAGAATAGTGCTGCCCCGAGTGGTGCACGCTGCGGACATGCGACGGAACCGCCCAGGAATCCGCGGAGACGGACGGGGAAACCGCCCCGTCCTCCCACGAATCCCAGATCCTCTTGGCCGTCTCCACGAAAGCTTCGGCATGGACATAGCGATCGGCATGGTCCAGATAGCCGCCCCGACGGAAGTTGGCCCCGGTCCAGGCATTGTCCGTGGTCACGACGTTCCAGGCCGCGCGCCCGCCGGAGAGCAAGTCGAGCGAGGCGAGCCGGTGCGCGAGGTCGGCGGGATCGTTATACGTAGTGTTCTGCGTTGCCACGAGCCCGATGTTGGACGTCACCGACGCTAGCGCCGCGAGCATGGTCTGTGCGTCCGGCCTCCCCGCCACATCCAAGGCGTGCGGACGGCCGAGGTGTTCGCGCAAGCGCAGGCCCTCGCCCAGGAAGAAAGCAGCGAACAGCCCGCGTTCGGCGGTCTGGGCGATCCTCCGGAACGACTCAAAATCGGTCTGTGAACCGGATTCCGGCGCCTTCCAGATGGTGCCGGAATTGACGCCCTGGAAGAAGATCCCGAACTGGATCTTCCCGCTCGGCTGGAATTTAGCACGGTTGTGCTGTGTCATGTTCTCTCCTCAGTTTTCCGAGCCAACGCTCGCGTACCGGCTCAGGGGCCGTTCAAGACCCAGCAATTCCCGGAACGTGCCGCCCTGGGCAACAGGTTTAAGCGCCCCGCGGCGCCGAAGCTCGGGCAGCACCAACTGGGCCAGCTCCTCGAGCTCCACGTCCAGCGCCGCTGGATGCAGCCGAACCCCGTCGGCCACCGCAAGCAGCTCGGAAAGGAAGTCCGCCAGTTCCGCGGCTGTGCCGACAAAGCGCGCGCGGGAACTGGACCACGGCGTAAACGCGTCCAGTTCGGCAAGCCGCGCTGAGGCGCTCTGCCCGCGCGCGTCAAGGACGACGTCGAGCTCCGCCACTACCGCGGCGCCCCCAGCAAGAGCCCGACGTACCTCCGCCCCCTCCACGGCGAGCAGCGAAGGCGTCGGAGCGGACACCAGCACCACATCGGCGTCCGATGGAAGCAAGCCAGCCTGCGCAACCACCGGCAATTGCCCCTGCAGCGGGCGCGGAATGATGGAGGGTCCCTTCACCGAGTACCCGGGCCCTGCGAATTCCGCTGGCGTCTCGAAGTCGACGTAGTGGAGTTTGTCGACGTCAAGGTACCGCCCGGTGGCCACGTCGCGGATTACGGCGCCGTCCTCCCAGGAATCCCAGAGCCGCCGGCTCACCTCCACCGACGCCGAGGCCTCCTGCGCCAACGCGGCACCTTCAGCAAAAGAGCGCCCGACGGCGGCAGCCTCCTCCGCCGAGCCGCTCGCCGCGACGAGCCAACCGGCCCGTCCACCCGAGACGTAGTCCAGGCTCGCCAGCTGCGTCGAAACGTGGAAGGGCTCGGTGTAGACCGTGTCGACTTCAGGGACCAGCACAATCGAACTTGTCACCGGCCCGGCGAAGGCCGCCCGCTGCAAGGCGTTCAGACGGCCGACAACGTCACGGCCGGAACTCACAGGCCCATCGGCGAACGTCGCCACATGAAACCCCGCCGACTCCGCCGCCACCACCGTGCTCCGGATCCGCGCACCGTTCAGCAACTCATCCGGTGCGTGCCGGGCTTTGCGCCAGGCGGCTGGGTGGGCGCCGTCGCCGTCGAGCTCCAAGGCCAAGAATCCGGGCCGGCCTGGACGAGGTTCAGTGGGCGTAGGCATGATTCCTCCTGTAGCTTGCGTGATCTGCAGTGACGGTTCCGGCTGCGTCCGGTGACGCGGCCCCGGCGAATTCCGGCCGACCACCGAAGGGATCCGCGACTTCCACAGCGTGGTTGGCGCGGCAGTGCGTCAGGGCCTCGTAGACCGGCCCGAACTGGCGCTTGGCTTCCTGCGTGGTGTCCGCGATGAACACTCCACCGGCGCCGGAACCCGAGCCGAGGTACTGGTGGCGCGGATCGTGACCGTGGCGTTCGTATTCCTCGCGGTAATGGTCGATCAGGACCTTGTAGTTCTCCCGAGGCTGGAACTTCACTGTGTTTTCCCTGTCTGGGCACTCCCAAAGTTGGCCTCGGTCACGGTTTTGGATTCCGGCAGGGCTTCCTCGGTCAGCCCCCAGCGATCCAGGACCTTGCCGTAGGAACCGTCCTTGATGGCCGAATTCAGTGCATCCGTGATGGCCGGCGCCAGGCCGTTGCCTCTGAGGGTGGTCGCTGCGACGAGGGTCTCGGAGGGCCAGCCGGCATTGACTTTGCCCACCACTTTCAGGTCGTTCCGGGTATTTTCCCGGTAGGACACGGACGGGTAGGGCGCGATGTTCAAGTCCGTCCGGCCGGAGGAGAGCGCCAGGATGGTGTCGGCGTCGGAAGAGTAGTACTGCAGGGTCGCCGGGGCCTTGCCGCGGGACTCAAGGTCCTTGTTCCAGGCCAGGAGGATCTTCTCCTGGTTGGTGCCCGAGCCCACCGAGACCTTCAGCCCGGAGATGTCATCCGCGCCCTTGACGTTGTACGTCGACGACTTCTTGGCCTCGAAGCCCATGTATGCAGCGCGGTAGGTGGAGAAGTCGAACAGTTTCACCCGGTCCTTGTTGATGCCCACGTTCGAGAACACTGCTTCGAAATCCCCCGACTGCGTCTTGAGCGGCCAGTTCTCCCAGGAGGTGACCTGCACGTCCAGGGCGAGGCCCAGCTTGTCGGCTACAAGTTGTGCGAGGTCCACTTCGACGCCGATCGGGGTCTTGTTGTCCGTCGCGTAGAAGGACAACGGGATGGATCCAGCCGTGGTGGCGACCGTCAGTTTGCCGTTCTTGCCGATCGCAGCGGGAACTGCGGCTGCCGCGGCGGGGTCCTTCTGCGCCCGGATGCGATTCTGCTCGGGCGAGGCGTTGTAGGCAACGCCGTTACGGGCGGTACTCGGGGACGGGCTGGCACCCGCAGCGGACGCGCCGGGGTCGGAGCATCCGGAGAGCGCCGGGAGTACGACGGCGGGCAGCACTGCGAGCGCGAGAAGCCTGGTTTTGATGCGTGGCATGTGGGAATTCCTCAAATGTTGAAAGCTGGTTCGATGACCTTGGAGAAAAAGCTCCGAGTCCGGGGTTCACGGGGATTCGCGAAGATCTCCCGGGGACTGCCTTGCTCCACGATCTGGCCTTGATCCATGAAGACCACGGTGTCCGCCACATCACGGGCGAAGCCCATTTCGTGCGTGACGATGATCAACGTGGTGCCGGACGTGGCGAGTTCTCGGATGACGTCCAGGACCTCGTTGACAAGCTCCGGATCCAAAGCCGAAGTGGGTTCGTCGAAGAGCAGGATCTTGGGGTCAAGGGCCAGCGCCCGTGCTATGGCAACGCGCTGCTGCTGGCCGCCGGACAATTGCCGCGGATAGGCATCGGCCCGGTCCTTCAGTCCCACGCGGTCAAGGAGTTCCAGCGCACGCTTACGCGCTTCGGCCTTGTTCCGGTGGAGCGCGACGACGGGCGCTTCGGTCACGTTTTCCAGTGCGGTGAGGTGCGGGAACAGGTTGAAGTTCTGGAACACCATGCCGATGTCCGTGCGCTGCTTGAGGATGTCCTTCTCGCGCAATTCGTGTAGCTTGTTTCCCCGGACCTGGTAGCCCACTAATTGGCCGTCGATGGTGATGTACCCGCCGTCCACCTTCTCCAAGTGGTTGATTGTCCGCAGGAGCGTGGACTTCCCGGAGCCGGAGGGCCCCACGATCACTGCGACTCCGCCGGGCGGCACCGTCAGGGACACTCCTTTGAGGACTTCCGAGCCCCCGAAAGACTTGCGGACGTTGGTGATTTCCACATGGCCGCGGGTTTCAGCGGTACTCATCGGGTTTCCTTCGCTCGGTCAAAGTTCACGGGTGCGTGGGTGGCAAAGAACTTCCTGGCCTTCTGCAGCGGAGTGAGCGGCAGGTTCCGGACCGCGCCCTTCGAGTAGTGGCGCTCGATGTAGTACTGGAAAACACTCAGGACCGAGGTAATCGCCACATACCAGAGGGTCGCCACGAGGAGCAGCGGAAGGACCTGCTGGGTGCGGTTATAGATGACCTGCACGGTGTAGAAGAGCTCGGAATAGGCCAGGACGTAGACGATCGAGGTTCCCTTGACCAGGCCGATGATCTCGTTGAAAGCGGTGGGCAGGATGGCCCGCATGGCCTGCGGCAAGACGATCCTCGTGGAGCGTCGCCAGGCCGGAATGCCCAGGGCCGCGGCTGCCTCGAGCTGGCCCTGATCCACCGAGAGGATGCCGCCTCGGATAATCTCCGCCGAGTACGCCGCCTGGTTGAGGGTCAGGCCCAGGACGGCCGCCGCGAATTGGCTAATGAGCGTCGTAGTCTGGACCTCGAAGAAGCGGATGTCCGTGAAGGGGATTCCTAGGCTGATCTTCTCGTAGAGGTAGCCCAGGTTGTACCAAAGCAGCATCTGCACCAACAACGGCGTGGAGCGGAAGATCCAGGAGAACGTCCAGGACACCGAGACCAGGAGCGGCGAGGCCGAGAGCCTCATGAGCGCCAGGATGAAGCCGAGGACAAAGCCGAGCGCGCCGGAGATGGCCGTCAGCTTGAGTGTCTCCCCGAGGCCGTTCACCACGGACTGCCCGGTGAACCATTGCGCCACCACACCCCATTCCCAGCGCGGGTTCGTCGCGAGGGACCAGCCCACCGCGACGACCCCGAGCGCCACCAGCACTGTGCCTACCCAGCGCCATGGTTGCCGGGCCGGGACCAGTTTGTAGCCGGAGTAGTCGGCTACGGGCCGGGCAGCGGCACTGTGGGCAGCGGCACTCTGGGCAGCGTCCGCCGTCGGGCTTTCCGCGACGGCACTGCGTCCCAAAAAGGCGCCCGGCGCCTGTTCCTGTGCGGACTGCGCCGCCGTGGTTGCTGCTGAACTCATGCGCCACCTCGCTTCGTAAGGGTTGTTGGCTATCGGATGGCTGCCAATCTAGGGGCGCGTTCGAAGCAGCTGCAAGGCGGATTTTTGCACTTCTTCACCGGGGTTCACGGCGCTACTCCGCGCTTCACAGGGCGCCATATGAGTCGGATCTTTGCGCTCGTTGACGCACCGTGACGCGTAGTGAACGGCCGTTACCAGCGCCTCGACCAAGGCCCCGAAGCGTCCCTAGGCTCGAGTACCACCAGCCACCGCCAACAGGAGTTGCCATGCCGTCCTTCGCCCCCAGCATCGTGTTTATTGGCGGTGGTCCGCGCTCAGCCGGCATCCTCGAGCGGCTCGCAGCCAACAAGCCCGGCCTCTTCGACGGGCCCCTTTCCATCCACGTCGTCGAGCCGTACGAACCCGGTTCCGGGAGGATCTGGCGCTATGACCAGAGCCCGGGACTCCTGCTCAACTCCACGGCAGCGGACGTCACGATGTTCACCGACAGTTCCGTGGCCTGCGACGGCCCCTCCGTGGACGGTCCGGGCCTAGCCGCATGGGCGGCCGGCGTGCGGGAGGGTTGCATCCGCGACGTCCCGCAGTTCAATCCCCACCTCCTTGAGCAGCTCCACGCACTGACACCGTCGTCGTTTCCCAGCCGTCAACTCCAGAGCAGGTACCTCGAGTGGTTCTTCCGCAGGGCCGTCGCGGCGCTCGGCCCGGACGTCACGGTGACGGTCCACCGGGACACGGCCACCGCCGTCGAACATCTTGCTCCAGGGCCCGACGGCACTGCGAAGTACCGCGTGCGGCTCGCCTTGGACGGGGCAGTGGAAGCGGATCTCGTGGTGTATTCGCTAGGCCACACTGACTCCCGGGCCGATCCGGAATCAGCGCGGCTTGCCGATTTCGCCGCCCGCCACGGCGGGTTCCACGCGGCGCCGTCGTACACCACCGACGTCGATTACTCGGCGATCGCACCCGGCCAGGACGTCCTGGTTTCGGGCATGGGCCTGGCATTCGTGGACCTTCTGGTGCTCCTGTTCGAGGGCCGCGGGGGCGTCTTCGAAGACAGGCCCGAAGGCGGCCTGGACTACGTGCCGTCCGGCGCCGAGCCGCGGCTCTGGGCAGGCTCCCGGCGCGGAGTCCCCTACCACTCCAAGATCTCCTCCACCCTCCGCGGCGAGCCCGTCGGCGCCCCGAAGTACTTCACCCCGGGCGCCGTGGACTCGCTGCTCGCCGCTCACGCGGAGCTGGATTTCCGGACCCAGCTATGGCCGCTCATCGCCAAGGACGCCGGCTACGCCTATTACCGCGAGCTCTTCACTGGCTATCCGGCACAGGTCCATGGCGGCTGGGAAGATTTTTCAGCGCGCTTCGATACCCTGGATTGGTACAGCCGCGAACGCGAAGGCCTCGTGGCCGCGGCCATCCCGGACCCGAGCCTCCGGCTCGATCTCGAGGCCCTGGACCAACCATTCAGCGGATGCGCCTTCGCGGACCATGCCGCCGTGCAAAGATCCGTGGCGGGCTACATCGAACGCGACCTCAAGCTCCGCACGAGCCCGGACCACTCGGAAACCTTGGCCTTGTTCATGGCCCTGCTCCGCGTCTACATGGAACTCGGCCGGCTGGTCCCCCAGGAGCGGCTCAATTCGCGCTCCCAACAAGCGGTGCACGGGTGGTGGCACGGCTTCTTCAGCTTCGTGGATTCCGGACCGCCGCCCCATCGGCTGCGCGAGATCCTCGCCCTGCACCGGGCCGGGTTGCTGCAGTTCCTTGGCCCGGGCATGTGGGTGCGTCCGGACGAAGCCAGCGGCCGGTTCGTGGCCGGTTCCTTCCAATCGCCCGTAGTGGTGGACGCTGCGGCGTACATCGAGGCCCGGTTGCCGTCGCCGTCGGTCACGCGATCGGCCAACCCCGCGCTGGCGGACCTGCACGACGCCGGTTGGGGCACCGAACAGTCACTCCTCACCTCGGACGGCCCGCACTCCACCGGTAAGCTGTTGGTCTCGAGTTCGCACGAAGTCCTGGCTCCCGACGGCGGACGGCAGGTGGGACTTTTCGCCGTCGGACCCTGGACCTCGGGTTGGGGCGCGGGTGCGTTCGCGCGGCCCGGCACGAACGCTGCACCGTTCCGCGAGAATGACGCCTTGGCCCGCCGGCTCCTGGCCGAATTGTCCGCCCGTCACCCACGCACCAGCCACCCAACTGACTCGCAGTTGTTGTCGTTTTGACGCGGCATAACGACAACAAATGCGAGTCAGTTGGGAAATTCACGAAAGGCATGACATGACAACAACGCCAACCCAGCAGTCGTCGGGCCTTGCCGTCCTGACGTTGCCGATGCGCGATCCACGGGTCAAGCCCCTCCTGGACGAACTAGCCGTCGAATACACCACGCGCTACGGGGACCTCTTTGGCAGCGGTGGCGCAGCCGAGGAGCTCAACAGGTACCCCGCCGGCGAGTTTGCCGGACCCCATGGTGCCCTCCTCATCCTGCAGGAGAACGGCGAAACCGTCGCGGGCGGCGCATTCCGCCGCTACGACTCCCGCACTGCGGAGCTCAAGCGGATCTGGACGCATTCGGCGCACCGCCGTCGTGGGCTGGCCCGCGTGGTCCTCGCGGAACTGGAGGCCGAAGCTTCCCGACGCGGCTACCGACGGATCTACCTCACCACCGGTCCGCGGCAGCCCGAAGCCAAGAACCTGTACCTGGCCACGGGCTACACGCCGCTGTTCGACGTCGACGCCGATCCGGAAGAGATCAAGCACTTGGCGTTCACGAAGGACTTGGCGCCCATCGAAGCGTGAGATCTCGGCCCTTTCGTGCGCTCAAAGAGGCGAGATCTCACCCCTCGATTGCTACCCGCGCCGCGGCCTCGATCCGGGCCCGGTGATCGGCCCATTCTTCGGGGCTTCGCTCTGACAAATTCAGGTCCCCGGGGCCCTTCCCCGCGGAACCGTCGATAAGCTCACGAAGTATGTCGGCATGACCCAGGTGCTGGGCCGTCTCGACGCACATGTGCACCAGGATCTGATGGAGCGTCACATGTCGGCGTTCTTCCGGCCACCACGGCACTTCTCCGCGAGCGTCGAGTGGGAGCGACTCGATGGTTGCATCGCTGTGCTCGGCCGAGAACCGGTGAAGTTCGATGATCTCTTCCCTGCTCTCTGCCGGGGGAACCCACAGGTCCGCGTCGGCTTCGGCATCGTCTGCGAACCACGGTAAGTCCCGACCGCTGGGCCGGCCGAAGACTTCCCCGAAGTACCCCAGCTCCACGCTGGCCACATGCTTGACCAGTCCCAGGAGGTTGGTGCCGGTGGGGGTCATGGGCCGGCGGACGTCGTACTCGTCGAGTCCGTCAAGCTTGGCGAGGAGCTCGCCGCGACGGGCGCGCAGGTATTTGAGCAGAATCCCTTTGTCATCCATCCGGGCACTATACCGTTGCCGTCCCGGGTGTGTACCGTCTGTGCATGGCGAAACTGATCTACGCAGGGATCATGTCCCTGGACGGCTACACCGCCGATGCCGACGGGAAATTCGATTGGAGCATGCCGGACGAAGAAGTGCACGCCTTCGTCAACGACTTGGAGCGGCCCATCGGCACGTACCTCTATGGCAGGCGAATGTACGAGGTCATGTCCGCATGGGAGGACATGACCCTTTCCGACGAGCCACCGGTCATGCGCGACTATGCGGAGATCTGGCGTGCCGCGGACAAGATCGTGTATTCCACGAGTTTGGAAAGTCCGTCCACCGCAAAGACACGCCTTGAGCGGGAGTTCGACGCCGGAGCCATCCGCGCGCTGAAAGAGTCGTCAGAGCAGGACATGTCCATTGGTGGCACGGTTCTAGCCGCCCAGGCCATCAAAGCCGGACTGGTGGACGAGTTCTGTCTCTTCCTCACCCCGGTGGTCGTCGGAGGGGGCAAACAATTCCTCCCCGACGGCGTGGGCCTGGCCCTTGAGCTATTGGACGAACGTCGCTTTGGCAACGGCGTCGTCTACCTCCGGTACGCCAAACGAGCATAAGCAGTCAGGCAAATTTTTCCGCCAAACTGCGGCCCTGCACCACTAGGCTATGCGCATGGCCAAGAAATCGACAGCTGAAAAACTTGCCACGATCCAGCAGGGATACACCCTCGACGGGCCCACAATCGAGCTGGGTGCCGCCATCGTCGACGGTGAAGTCCACAAAGAAGCGCAAGTCCGGTTGCCACTGTCCATGATGAACCGGCACGGCCTGGTGGCCGGGGCCACGGGCACCGGCAAGACCGTCACCCTGCACATGATGGCGGAACAGCTCTCCACTGCCGGAGTCCCCGTCTTCTTGGCTGACATCAAAGGAGACCTTTCAGGACTCGCCACCGCCGCGACGGCCAGCGAAAAACTCACGGCCCGCACAGCGAGCCTCGGCCAAGATTGGTCCGGCAAGGCTTTTCCGGTCGAGTTTCTCTCGCTGGGCGGGGATGGCAACGGCGTTCCCGTCCGCGCAACGATCACCTCGTTCGGCCCGATTCTGCTTTCGCGCATCATGGAGCTCAACGACACCCAGGAATCCAGCCTGCAGCTGATCTTCCACTTCGCCGACCAGAAAAAACTCGAACTGATCGACCTCAAAGACCTGCGGGCAGTCATCCAGTTCCTGACCTCGGACGAGGGCAAGGCTGAACTCGAGGACCTCGGCGGACTATCCAAGGCCACGGCCGGTGTCATCCTGCGTGAGCTCGTGAATCTCGAGGCCCAAGGCATGGAGAAGTTCTTCGGCGAGCCGGAATTCGATACCGCGGAACTTCTCCGCACGGCCCCGGACGGCCGCGGTGTGATCAGTTGCCTCGAATTGCCGACGCTCCAGACCAAACCCATGCTGTTCTCGACGTTCCTCATGTGGCTGCTTGCGGACCTGTTCGAAGACCTCCCCGAGGCGGGAGACCTGGACAAGCCCAAGCTGGTGTTCTTCCTCGACGAAGCCCATTTGCTCTTCACCGGCGCATCCAAGGCCTTCCTCGAAGCCATCACCACCACGGTGCGGCTCATCCGGTCCAAGGGGGTCGGGATCTTCTTCGTCACCCAGACACCCAAGGATGTTCCTGCCGCCGTCCTCGGCCAGCTTGCCAACCGGGTCCAGCACGCCCTGCGCGCGTTCACCCCGGAGGACGCCAAAGCGCTCAAGGCCACCGTGTCCACATTCCCGGTGAGCGACTACGACCTTGAGGAAACCCTCACCTCGGCCGGTATCGGCGAAGCGGTCATCACCGTCATGAACGAAAGGGGCGCGCCCACGCCCGTGGCCCTGACGAGGCTGCGTGCCCCGGAATCCGTGATGGGACCCAGCACGGACGAGCTGATCGGCAGCACCATCGCAGCTTCCCCGCTGCTTCCCAAGTACGGCACCGCCGTGGACAACATCTCGGCCTACGAGAAACTCAGCGGCAAAGCGGGCGCACCCGCCACGGGAGAGGCAGCGCCAGGTCAGCCCCCGGTGCCCGGCTCCCTTGACCCCCATGCCGTTGATGCAGAAGCCCGCAGGATCGAGGAAGAAATACTTGGCCGTCCCAGCAGCCGTCCGCTGCCAGGCTCCGCGCCCGAAGAGTGGCCGTCCGCACCGGCACCGGCCAACGCGCCGGCACCGGCCAACGCACCGGCACCGGCGCCGCAGCAAGACGGGATGATGGGCGATCTCGCCGGGGTCCTGGGCGGTGCGCTCGGGGGCGGAATCAAAAGCATGGCACGGTCCTTCGGCACGCAACTCGGCCGGGAATTGCTCCGCGGAGTGTTCGGAACCTCATCGCGTCGGCGCCGCTAGAGCGGAGCAGCCGCCCGCCGTCGGGCCCCTCCTGAACAGCATGTTAAGCCGTCACGTGAGGGAGGGGATGACGAGGTATTGCTGAACCGGCGGGTAACGTAAAGGGCGTGCAGTTGAGTCAAGCGTTGGTCAAGACCGCGGCCGGGTGGCTGCTCGGTCTGATGCTTGCCGTGGCCGCTGCGATCGTTTCTGTCAACTTGGTGAGCAACTCCATAGCCAGCCCGCAGCAGCAAGTGCGCGATTACCTTTCGGCCCTCCAGAAGGGGCATGGCGGGGAAGCCCTCGGGCTCCTGCACGCGTCCGTGCCCAACGCCAATGCCGCCATGCTGGACGGTACCGCCCTGCAGACGGCGGCGTCGAAGATCACCGATATCAAGCTCGGCAACGCCGAATCCCGTGGCGGCAACCGGGTGTCGGTCCCTATGGACTACAAGATTGACGGCAAAGCGCTGCACTCGGACTTCCTGCTTGAACGGACGGGCACCGAGTGGCTGTTCTTCGGCAGGTGGTCCTTTGTGCCGTCATCCTTACCGACGATCGAGGTCACGGTGGTGAACGCCAACGAGGCAACCCTGAACGGCGTCCCGGTGAACCTGCCCAATGGCCGCAACAGCTTTGCCGTGTTTTACCCCGGCCAATACGAAGCCAGCCTCACCGGCAAATATTTCTCGGCGCCGACTACCAGCACGTCGGTGACCACGGGCGCCCTGCCACAGGCACCCCTCAACCTTGTGACCAAGCCCACCGACGCCATGATCAAGGTGGTGAGCGACAAGGTCAAGGAATTCCTGGACACCTGCGCCGCTGACGCCACCAAGCAGCAAAAGCTCCAGCCCGACTGCCCGTTCTACCACGTGACCAACAGCCGGGTGGTGGATGGCACCATCAAATGGCAGATCACGGAGTATCCCAAGGTCAGCATCGACCCCTTTAACGGACAGTGGGTCGTGGCGCCCCTCAACGGCAAAGCCAAGGTAACAGCCCGCGAAATCGACCTCTTCAGCGGGCAAGTCGGCGACCTCAGCGCCGTCCACGACTTCAGCTTCACCACACGTTTGGACATAGGGGCGGACACCATCACGGTCACCCCGCTGGTGAGCTTCTAGGCTGGCGCCTTCGTTAGCCGCCCCAGCGTCACGCAGCGCAGGTTTTTGGCCGCCCTGAGTACTCAAAACCCCGGATTTCCGGGACCGGGGTCGGGGCAAAGAGCCAAAAAGATGCATCCCGTGACGCAGCCCGGCGAACCAGCCAGACCTAGAGGGCCACTGCCTAGTCCATCCCGCGCAGGTCAAGCACCAGCTCGGAGTCGCCGTCGGCCTGCAGGACCACGGGGATGCCCCAGTCTTGCTGGTAGAGGTGGCACGCGGCGTGATCGGGGATTTCGCCGTCCTCGGTCTCCGGGCCATCACACGCAGCCGCCCGGGCCGTAATGTGGAGGATCCCCTCAGGCACGTCCGCGGACAGCTCGAGGGTGCGCAGCAGCCCCACGGACGTCCCACCCCCCGAAAGCAGCAGCTCGGGCGGGGTCGAGGAGATCTTGAGCTGGGTAGGGTCGCCCCAGCGGTCGTCGAGCTTCTGGCCGGTGGGGGCCGTGAAGCGCACGGTGAGCTCCAGGTTCCCCGGCGCCACGGGGCTCTTGGGCCGCTGCGTTTGCGAGGCTCCCTCGTCCACCTGCTGCGCTTCCTTGGGGATGGGAACCAGGACCAGTTGGTGCTTGTTGGATTCGACCACCACCAGCAGCGGTTCGCCGCCTTCCGGGTAGACCACGACGACGTCGCTCGGCTCGGCGAGCCCCCGTGCCAGAGTGGAAACCGTCTTCGTCGCGGGATCGTAGCGCCGCACCGCACCGTTGTAGGTGTCTGCGATGGCGACGGAGCCATCAGGGAGCACTGTGACACCCAGGGGGTGCTGCAGGCGAGCCGCGGTGGCCTCGCCGTCCCGGAAACCGAAATCGAACAAGCCCTTGCCCACTGCCGACTCAACGGTCACCCCGGATTCGCCAAGGACCAGGCGGCGCAACGCCGAGGTCTCGGAGTCGGCCACCCAGATGTTGTCTTCCGCATCCACGGCCAGGCCGGAAGGCTGGGCGAACCAGGCTTCCTCGGCGGCTCCGTCAAGCAACCCTTCAAGGCCCGAGCCGGCCAGGATGGATACCTCGCCGCTGAGAGGCTCGAACGCGAAGATCTGGTGCGTGCCGGCCATCGCGATGACAACGCGCTGCAGCTTCTCGCTCCACACCACGTCCCACGGCGAGGACAGGGACACCCCGGTCCCGACACCGAGCACCCCGACGTCGACCGCGTCGGCCGCGAAGTCAGCCGGACCGGCGTCGTGGTGTTCAGCCCAAACACCGGCACCGCTTTCCGTCACGCGGGCAGGGCCGGCGTCGAGCAGTCGCTGTACGCCGTTGCCGCCAACGGTCTGCACATAACCCGAGCTGAGCGTCACGCCGCGGAGGCGGTGGTTCACCGTGTCCGCGACCACTGCTTCGTAACCAAGCTGCCAAGCGAGCTCCGCCGGGAGCACCGCCACGCCCTGCGGCTCGTTGAACTGGGCAATTTCCGCCGCGCCGTCCAGGTAACCCTTGGTCCCGGAGCCGATGACGCGCTCCACGGTCTCAAGGTCCGGTCGCAGTTCCACCAAACGGTGGTGGCCCGAATCGACCACAAGGTAGTTGCCGTTGTCCAGCTGGGTCGCCTTGCCCGGGAAGCGCAGGGTGCCCGACGTCGGGACGGGAGCCACGTAGGGGCCGTCACCGCGGTGGAGGGTCCCCTTGGCTTCGTGTTCGGCCACCAGCTCCTCGAGGAGCACCGCAAGCCCGTCTGCGTGGCCCTCACCGGAAAGGTGCGCCACGATGTAGCCCTCGGGATCCACAACAACCAGCGTCGGCCAGGCGCGGGCCGTGTAGGCCTTCCACGTGGCGAGCTCGGGGTCGTCCAGGACGGGGTGGTGGATTTCGTAGCGCTCCACGGCGGATGCGAGGGCCACGGGATCGGCTTCGTGCTCGAACTTGGGCGAGTGGACGCCGACCGTCACCAGGACATCGGAGTACTTTTCCTCGAGCGGGCGCAGCTCATCCAGGACATGCAGGCAGTTGATGCAGCAGAACGTCCAGAAGTCCAGCAGCACGATCTTGCCGCGCAGCGCCTCCAGGTCCAGGGTCTTCCCGCCCGTGTTGAGCCAGCCACGGCCCACCAGTTCAGAGGCGCGGACACGCAGTTGGGTGCGTACGGATTCGCTCATCAGCGTCCTTCCAGGTTGGTCTTGCTTCCGGGCTGCTTGGCGTCCCGGTCAATCAGTTTCGCATCGCGGTCTGCAAGCCGCGCAAACATATCGTTGTAAGCATTAAGGTCGGCATCGTTATTCCTGTCCGCCGCCCGGTCCGTGCGTTTGGTCTCCCGCTCATCCGAACGCGACCACATGACCGCGACGCCGATTGCCACCAGCAAGGTGGGAACTTCGCCGATTCCCCAGGCCACAGCACCGCCTGTCTGCTGGTCCAGCAAGGCCGATTGTCCCCAGGTCCGGCCGAGATTGCCGAAGTAGTCGGCAGCCAGCAGCCCGGTGCCTCCCATGATGGACACGCCGAAGAAAGCGTGGAAGCCCATCGTGGCGAGCAAGAGGAGCAAACGCATCGGGTAGGGCGCCCGACGTGGCAACGGGTCGGTGCCGATCATGGTGAGGACAAAGATGTAGCCGGTTAGCGTGAAGTGCAGGTTCATGAGCTCGTGGCCCACGTGATCGCGCATCGCCCAGCCGAACGCGTCCGAGAAGTAGAAGAGGATGATCGAGCCGGCGAAGTTCGCGGCGGCAAACAGCGGGTGCGTCACCACTTGGGAGAACTTCGAATGCACGAACACCAGGAGCCACTCACGAAGGCCACGGGAGCCGTCCCCGCGCGATCCTTCGCCGCGTGACGGCAGGGCCCGCAATGCCAACGTGACCGGCGAACCCAGGACAAGGAATAGCGGGGCCACCATCGTCAACGCCATGTGGTCCACCATGTGCGCGGAGAACAGTACGCGGCCGTAGACCGACGGCGGTCCGGAGGTGATGTAGGTCAGGACCACCAGGCCGATCATCCAGTTAGCGGCACGGAACCATGACCAGGAGTCACCGCGGCGGCGCACTTTGACCACGCCGAGGATGTAGCTCGCCGCGCCGAAGAGGGCCACAGCCACCCAAAGCCAGTCGAAGCGCCACTCGGTCAACCAGCGCGCAGGCGTCAGTTCGGGCGGCAGCTCGTAACCGGAGAGGATAAAGGCCGGCGAGGCATCCGGCGCGTAAGTGGTGGGCAGCGGCGGTGCCGAACTGGCCAGCGCGACGGCGAGTCCCGACGTCGCGCCCATCACCAGGAGTTCAACCAACACCAGCTGCCACAGCACGCGACGCGTAGTCATGGACTTGCGGCCCAACTGCGGAATGACCCACTGGCGGTGCATGAAACCAATGCAGCCGAGGACAACGGTGGCCAGCGCCTTCGCCAGGATGATCTGCCCATAGGGGGTGCCGACCAAAGCCGAAAAGCTTGTGACGCGAATGCTCGCGTTGACGACGCCCGAGGCGAAGACCAGCACGAAGGCAAAGCCAGCCAGGGCGGAGAACCGGCGGAGCGTCTGCTCTGTGATGTCTTTGGTGCCTGTTGCCTTGGAACCCCGCAGGAGGCTCGACAGGACAGCAAGCATGATGATGCCGCCCACCCAGGTGGACACGCCCACCAAGTGAAGACCGAGCGAATTGATGGCGCCTTCGTGGTCGCTGGAACTCGCGGAGTGGCCGATCAGTGCGCTCGGCACCAGCCCGGCCAAGGCCAGGACAAGCGTCAGAGCGAGTCCCGCCAATGAGCGGACGCCGAACAACGCCGTCGTGACAATCGCCGCGATGATCGTCACTGCGAGCCACGCCTGGCCCGTCTGGATGTCCGTCATGAAATAGACGAGGGAAGCGGTGAACTGCGCGTCCCCGGAGAGGCTCTGCCCGGCCACATCCGCGTACGTCAGCACAAGGACCGCGACGGCGGAGAGCGTCCAGGCGGCGCCTGCTGCTGCCGCTACGGCCAAGGCGCGGGTGAATGCGGGGTGTTCAGGGGCATCGTCGCCCTTGGATCGGGATACATGCTTGGGAAGGATCACGACGGCGAAGATCAGTCCGCCGATCACCGTCGCCACGGACACGTTGTGGATCGCTTTGGCGACGGGCAGCCCCCAGCGGACCAAGGCGCCTGGATCAGAGACCTGCCGAGCGGCCGAGGCGCCGGAGAAGACCAGGGCGCCCGCGAGAGCCAGGAGGAGCGCGGCAAAGCCCGCCAGCTGCCACGGCAAGGAGATGCCTTCCACGGCAGCGCCTGCCTTGGTTCCCGGCTTGGAAGCGGGCGAAGGGGCAGTGGCGGGAGTTTTGGCTGATGGCACCTATCCATTGTCCGCTAACGTCGGCGGCGCGGCGAATCGGGCGGATTAAAGCAGAAAGGCGGCAACCCGCAGGTTGCCGCCTTTCCTAGGCGTTCGCCGAAGTGTCTTACTTCTTGGCGACAGCTGCCTTCAGCTTGGAGCCGGCGGTCAGCTTGACGCTGTGGCCAGCGGCGATCTGGATGGTCTCGCCGGTCTGCGGGTTGCGGCCCGTGCGGGCTGCGCGGTCGGTGCGCTCGATGGCGAGCCAGCCCGGAATGGTGATCTTCTCGCCAGCGGCGACGGAAGTCTCGAAAACTTCGAACAGGGCATCGAGCACGGAGTTGACTGCAGCCTGGCTGGTGCCAGCCTTGCCAGCAACCTCGGAAACCAGTTCGCTACGGTTCTTAGCCATTTGTGTCCTCCTGGACTTTACGATTTTGGAGCTCACACACGGCATGCGTGCGAGCCACTGTTCGAAAACTTACCAGCTTGGGAGGGCACGGCCAGCAAATTCCGCGTGTTTCCGCGCTTTTTTGACCAAATTCACCCTATTTCGGGCGCTTTTGGGGGTCAATTCCGCCGCGGGCGAACTCCTCGACCCGCTCAAGCGCCCGCTCACCTATGCCGGGTCCTGGCCGGACGCCCGCTCACATATGCAGGGTCCTGGCCGGACGCCCGCTCACTTATGCAGGGTCCTGGCCGGACGCCCGCTCACATCTTGTGGGCGGCGGGCGGCGGGCGGAGGCCGGGGGCCGCCCGGAACCGTTGATATGTGAGCGGGGGTCCGTGGAAACCGGCTCATACGTGAGCCGGCGTTGGCCCGGAACCGTTGATATGTGAGCGGGGGTCCGTGGAAACCGGCTCATAGGTGAGCCGGGGTCCGCCTGGAACCGTTGATATGTGAGCCGGGGTTTTGGGGGTGGGTGTGTTGGGGGTGTTTTTTAAATGGGTCAGGCCCCGACGTGTGTCGGGGCCTGGCCGTGAATGGTTGTCCGGCGGTGTCCTACTCTCCCACACCCTCCCGGGTGCAGTACCATCGGCGCTGTGGGTCTTAGCTTCCGGGTTCGGAATGGGACCG
>NZ_JBFBKR010000012.1:0-154505 GCF_040686575.1 Arthrobacter sp. NPDC080073 | reverse complement strand
GGACGCCCAAGGCCCCGAGGTCGTCTTCAACCCCGGCCGCAGCGACGAGGTCCGCACCCTGAAAGCCAACGCCCGCAAAGTCAAAGCCGGCGACATCGTCCGGCTCGCCGTCGGCGGAGGCGGCGGCTTCGGAGACGTCTCCCAGCGCTCCCGCGAAGACATCACCTACGACATCGTCAACGGCTTCATCACCGAGGACTTCGCCAAGAGCCACTACGGATACTAAGCACCACCAGCAGATCGGTTGCCATCTAAAAAGAAAGGACTCCATGAGTTCCCAATTTGAATCCTTCGACGACGTGTACGCCCACGCCCGGGAAGCAGTCGGTGTCACACTCTTTACGGCCTCCGTCGTTGCCGACAACGGCGCCAGTATGGCCCGCGTCTACACTACCCATCCCGATGTCTATCCGGTGGGCGGAAAGAAGACCCTCTCCGGGGACACGAACCCAGTGTGGCTGGAGCAGGTGCTCAAGGGACAGCAGCCGTTCCTGGGGGCGGATAAGGAAGCGGTCCGCGCATTCTTCTTTGATTCGGCAACCATCGAGTCACTGGACTGCGGGGCCATCGTGAACGTTCCGGTCGTGAGCAAGGGCCGGACTATCGGATCCATGAACTTCCTCGCACCTGAGGGCAGCTACGACCAGAGTTCGGTGGACGCAGCCGTGGAGATCGGACGGCGGTCTGTCCATTTGCTCGAAGAAGCCCTTACCACGCCAGCTAGTTTCTCCGTGGGCGGGTACCAATTGGGGGGCCCGCCCAAGGGGGCAATACGAAGGAACCGCACGTGACCACTCCGGCAAACCTGACAATACGGAACGCCCTAATCTTCGACGGTGAATCGCCTGACCTGATTGAGGGGTCTATAAGCATCCGGGATGGCCGGATCATCGCCACAGGGCGGGAGGTGGAAGAGACCGGTGTCGTCCTTGACGCAGACGGCCGCACCGTGATTCCAGGACTTATCGATGCCCATTTTCATGCCTACGCGCTTAGCCTGACGTCCGCCAGGAACGAGACGGGGCCACTGAGCTATTCCGCACTTGCCGGGGCACGGCGCCTCGCGGCTGCACTGCTCCGCGGCTTCACTGCGGTTCGTGACGTTGCCGGTGGGGACATTGGCCTTGCCAGCGCCATCGAGGAGGGTCTGTACCCTGGTCCACGCTACTTCTTCACAGGCCCGGCGCTAAGCCAGACGGGCGGCCACGGCGATATCCGGGCCGCGAACCACGGAGGCTGCTTCCACGGCGGGCACATGTGCGAAGTGGTGGACGGCGCCGATAACCTGCTGCGGGCCGTACGTCACCGATTCCGCACAGGCGCGTCCGCGATAAAGCTAATGACCTCCGGAGGGGTCGTTTCGCCGGTCGATCCGATACGGGTTCCGCAGTACAGCGCGGAGGAAATCCGCGTGGTAACGGGAGAGGCTTCCCGCCGGGGCAGCTACGCCACCGCTCACGCATATTCGCCCGAGGCCATTCGCCATTCAGTACTTAACGGGGTTCGCTGCATCGAACACGGCAATCTGCTGGATGCGGAAACCGCCCAGCTAATGGCTGAAAACGACGTCTATCTAGTCCCCACCTTGGTGACGTACGAGGCCATGGAACGACGCGGAGAGGAAGCCGGCCTCACCAAAGTGGGAGCAGCCAAGAACCGGGAAGTGCTAGAGGCCGGAAGGAACGCCGTGGCACTGGCCCGAGATGCCGGGGTCCGGATTGGGTTCGGAACAGACCTCATGGGTGAACTTGAGAATGAGCAGCTGACCGGACTCCGTCTGCAGTGTGAAGCGCTTGGCGTGTACGGCGCACTCCGGTCGGCAACATCAACCAACGCCGCCCTGCTTCGCCGCGGTGACCTTGGACGCATCACCCGGGGTTCCTGCGCGGATTTGGTGGTGCTAGACGGGAATCCCTTCCATGAACCCTCGATTCTCTGGGACGAAAGCAAGGCGCGTACCGTCATTAAGAACGGGCAGATCATCTCCACAGGTGTCCTCCGGGGTGCGGCGGACTTGCGGTTAGACGTTCCGGTTGCCTAAGAAAGCAGCAGAAAATACCCGGAAGCAAGGAGAGGGCCCGACAAGCTGAAATGGGGTACTGCGCCCTAACTCGCTGTCGGCCCCACAACTCGATTGTGGGTGTCCTTGCCGGTGGGATATTTAGACTCCCAGTAAGCCTGTCCGCATTAGCGGACAGGCTTACTGACTCACGGTTCCCCATGATTCAATCGTCCCCACCGCGGTACCTGTAAAGAGTGCACTAAATCTCCACATGTCCGCGTAAGGAAACCATTAAGGACCGACGACGACCGCTCGGTTTGGTGGTCTGATGAAGATAGTCAATCGAGGCTTTGGGCTGCCCCCGTAGGAGCTGAAACCACCATGAAACGCACTCCCCTCAACCAAGGAACGGCGGACGATTCCGAGCCTTCCCGCGCGGCCCCAGAAGACTACGTCGTTGTCGATGAGCTCGGTGATTTCACGTACTATCCGTCCAAAACCGCGATGCTCGAAGACCTTGAGTATGTTGACGAAGCAGCCAGCATTTTGGACCGGGCGGGCAACAACTTCCACTTGTCCTTGGAGGCGGACCGGAAGCTGACCTTGGGGTCCTCGTTCGGCCGGGTCGAATTTACGTGGCTCCGCCAGACCTGGATCAACAACCGGCGCCGCGAACCGCAAGCGCATCGATTGCTCCGTCTCTACCCCGCAACTCTGGATGCCCTTCTGACTGGAATATTTGAAACCCTGAGCCTGGAACTCGCCAGCAGCGCCACCAGTTCGCCCTGGATACTGGACGTAGCGGGAGAAGAGAACCATCCCGCGACGCTCCGGGACGTCGATGGCCTCCTAGCGCGGCTGGATCACCTTGAACGTGTCACTGTTCGCGATCCCTTCGGACACGTGTACCGGCCAACCCGTCATGCAACACACCGCCTCCATGCCCCTCGCGCAGGGGCGATCTACTACGTGGAGATGGAACCCCACCCCGGAGAGGCCGAGCAGCGTGCCAACGTACCTCGCAACCTGCCCTGAGTTCCTTCGCTGCGGGTTACCGCCCGGTAGGCCCGTTCTGCGATAGTTGGGTACATGGTGAACGTCCAGACCGAAATACTGATCCAGCGGCCCCGCGAGATCGTGGCAAGTTATGCTTCCGACCCGGACAACGCGCCGGTCTGGTACGCGAACATACGATCTGCGCAGTGGCAGACGCCGCGGCCCCTGGCGGTCGGATCCCGGGTTGCCTTCACCGCGCGATTCCTGGGCCGGAATCTGGACTATGTCTACGAATTCACCGAGCTTGTCCCCTGCGAGACACTCACTATGCGCACAAGCCAAGGTCCATTTCCGATGCGGACCACCTACACCTGGTCCGATGAGAATGGCGCGACCCGAATGACCCTGCGCAACACCGGCGAACCCTCCGGGTTCTCCGCGCTTGCAGGCATCGTCATGGCGCCAATGATGCGCGCGGCCATGCGCAAGGACCTGGAGAACCTCAAGAAGATCCTCGAAGCCGGCTAGAAACGACAGCCCCAAGTTCGCCGCCACCAGGAACTGCTAAGCGCTCATCAGGAAGCGGCAGGCGCGAACCAAGTTCGCAGCCGCCGCTCCGCGTTAAGCGTCAGGGCACGACGGCGACCACATCGATCTCGACCCGGAAATCGCCCAGGCCTACGACGTGGCGCGGCTCACGACGATGGAGCTAGCAGTTGAAGCGGAATGGCCGGCAAAGCCAACCGCAGCCAGGTAGCAGGGCCGACTTCGCGCCGATTCAGTGGTTGGTGAGGGTGATGTCGTCGAGGTACATCCAGGTGTCGTCGGCGGGGGTGGAGCCGTCGAGGTGGACGTTGAACCAGAGGGTGATGGTCTGGCCTTTGTAGGCGGTGAGGTCGGCGGTGAGCTGGGTCCAGGTGCCGTTGTTGTTGCAGAGTTTGAACAGGCTGGCCAGGGTGGTGCCGGTGGTGGTGCGGGCTTGTGCTTCCATCCAGTCGTACGGGCAGGCGTTGCCGGTGCAGGGGTCTTCGGCGCTGTGGGGCTGGTACCAGAAGGACAGGGTGGTGGTTCCGGTGGCGGGGACGGTGATGGTCTGGGACAGGCTGCTGTCCCCGAGCGGCTCGGCTCCGGAGGCCAGGCCCAGGAGCGCGGAGCCGGTGCCGGTGTGGGCGGTGGTGGAGGCCACGGGTGCCTTGACGCCGCCGGTGGTCCAGGAGGCCAGCCCGGATTCGAACCCGCCGTTGGTGATGGTCGTGGTGGTTGTTCCGGTGGGGGTGACCGGTGCCGAGGCGGCCGACGCCGGTGAGGTGCCGATGGCGTTCGTGGCGGTGACGGTGAAGGTGTAGGCGGTGCCGTTGCTCAGCCCGGTGACGGTGGTGCTGGTGGCCGGGGGTGTGCCGGTGACGGTGACCGGGGCCAGGGTGGTGGTGCCGGCGTGCGGGGTGACCGCGTAGGAGGTGATCGGGGAGCCGCCGTTGGCCGGCGCAGTCCAGGACACGGTTGCCGAGGCGTTGCCGGCGGCCGCGGTGACCCCGGTGGGGGCGCCGGGTGCCGTCGCGGCCGCGGTGGGGGTGACCGGTGCCGAGGCCGCCGACGCCGGGGAGGTTCCGACGGCGTTCGTGGCGGTGACGGTGAAGGTGTAGGCGGTGCCGTTGCTCAGCCCGGTGACGGTGGTGCTGGTCGCGGGCGGGTTGCCGGTGACGGTGACCGGGGCCAGGGTGGTGGTGCCGGCGTGCGGGGTGACCGCGTAGGAGCTGATCGGGGAGCCGCCGTTGGCCGGGGCGGTCCAGGACACGGTCGCGGAGGCGTTCCCGGCGGTCGCCGTCACGGCGGTAGGTGCGGCGGGGGCCGTGGGGGTTGTCTGGGTGTTGGTGAGGGTGACGTCGTCGAGGTACATCCAGGTGTCATCGGCCGGGCTGGCGCCGTCGAGGTGGACGTTGAACCAGAGCACGATGCTTTGCCCGTTGTAGGCGGAGAGGTTGGCGCTGAGCTGGGTCCAGGTCCCGGAGTTGCTGCTGAGTTTGAACAGGCTCGCCAGGACCGTGCCGCTCGTGGACCGGACCTGTGCCTCCATCCAGTCGTAGCGGCAGGTGGTGCCGGTGCAGGTGTCGTCCGCGGTGTGGGGCTGGTACCAGAAGGACAAGGTGGAGGTCCCGGCGGCGGGCATCGCGATGGTCTGGGACAGGCTGCTGTCACCCAAAGGCTCGGCCCCCGAGGCCAGGCCCAGGAGCGCGGAGCCGGTGCCGGTGTGCGCCGTGGTGGAGGCCACCGGTGCCCGGACGCCGCCGGTGGTCCAGGAGGCCAGCCCGGATTCGAAGCCGCCGTTGGTGACGCCCGGAGCGGGCGCGGCCGGGGTGACCGGGGCCGACGCGGGAGACGGCGCGGACGTTCCGACGGCGTTCGTCGCGGTCACGGTAAAGGTGTAGGCGGTGCCGTTGGTGAGCCCGGTCACGGTGCTGCTGGTCGCGGGCGGGTTACCGGAAACCGTCACCGGAGCCAGGGCCGTGCCCCCGGATGACGGTGTCACGGCGTAGGAGGTGATCGGGGACCCGCCGTTCGCCGGCGCTGTCCACGACACCACCGCCGAAGCATTCCCCGCCGTCGCGCTCACGCCCGTGGGTGCCGCGGGCGCGGTCGGCGCCGTCGGGGTGACCGGTGCCGACGCGGGAGACGGCGCGGACGTTCCCACGGCGTTCGTGGCCGTCACCGTGAAGGTGTAGGCGGTGCCGTTGGTGAGCCCGGTGATGGTCGTCGTGGTCGCGGGCGGGTTACCGGAGACTGTGACCGGGGCCAGGGTCGTGCCGCCGGACGAGGGCGTCACGGCGTAGGAGGTGATCGGGGATCCGCCGTTCGCCGGCGCCGTCCAGGACACCACCGCGGAGGCGTTGCCCGCCGTCGCGGTCACGCCAGTGGGTGCGGCAGGCGCCGTTGCCGCTGCCTGGGTGACATCGATCATCGAATAGTCATCCGTGGTGATCGAACCGTTGGATTGGATATTCAATCCGTAGCTGATTCCCGAGGCGCCTGCCGGCAGGGCGGGCGTGGTCCAGGTTATCTGGGTCCAGTTACTGCTCGCGTTGAACAACGGGCTCGCCGTCCAGTAGGTCCAGTACCCCGTTCCGGTGCGGTAGTAGACCTCGAACTGGGTGATGGCATTGGATTTATACCAAGCGCTGAGCTGATAGATATGGCCTGGAGTGCCCGTCGGTGAGCAGCCGCCGAGGTCCAAGGCGGGCAGGAGCTTCGCGTCACCGCTGACATAACCGCTCATTGTCAGCTGTTCTGCGTTGTTGCCCGTGTGGCCCGGTGAGACCACTGAATAGCTGGGTGTGTTGGTGCCGTATCCACCCGCTGCCCAACAGAGCGGAATTCCGCTGGTGAGCGTCTCCAGGCTCGGGTTCTGGATCATGTTGGTCCCCTGTGGAGGCGGGGGCGGCACCGGCGGGCCGGAGACGAGGGGCTGGACCGTGCCACCGATTACCTGGTCTACCGTCTTCACGACAACACTGCCCGCTGTCTGTTGTTGCGCGAGCCACGAGGCGAATTGGTTGAACAGACTGGGGCTGATGGTGAGGGTCGGATCGGTTCCCACCGCGATGTGGTGGAACGTCAATTGAACCCAGCCACCGCCAGCGGCCTGCGCCCTGGTCACGGAGTTTTCAAGGTTGGACAGCGTCCATGTGCTGTCCACTTCCTCCGGCGCTGCGGTGTCATAGGGGTTGGCAGGCGGGATGGTCTCGGCAGCAGGGAGCCCGGGATCGTCCTTGCTGTAAAGGTCCCCGAGGCCGCGCGCGCTGTTGAAACCGCAATTCTTCACGATGGTCTGCACGGCAGGGTCCAGGGAAGCGAAGGGGTAGGCGAAGCTGGTGATCTTGAAGCCCATGTTTGCCAGGGCAACCCTGCCGTTGCACACCTGCCGCGTCACTTCATCCGACGTCAAGGTGACCAAGTCCGGGTGGGTGACCGTGTGCCCGGCAATCTCATTGCCGTCCGCATAGAGTTGCTGCAGGTTCGCCGACGTGAAATAGCTCGGCTGATCGACCCATCCCGAGACCGTGTAAAAGGTGCCGTGAAGACCAAGGTTCTTCATCGTGGCAGCGGCGGTCATCTGGTCGGCGTTGCCGTCGTCGAAGGTAAGCGTGATGACAGTATTTGCCGCCGCATGGGCTGGCAAGGCAAAACCGCTCAGGAATGCCAGGACCATGGCAGCGCACGCCCCAATGGCACCCCAAATGGTCCCAAGGCGCCGCGTTGCAGCCCTCTTTCGCGTCGAGGATTCACCCACAACACTCACCGTCCAATCGAAGCCCTGGCAACCGGTCGAGGGTGGGAGTGCTCCCCGCACAAGACCTGCGCTGACCATACGGCGTCGCATCCGACCAAGTCGTGAGTGTGCTTCACCCGCTTCGGCAGAATCCCTGGCCGTCGGGCACCCCAGGGTTGGTTAACTAAGCTTGAGCGCCTTGACCGCACTCAACACTTTGGTGAGGGATTCCTTGGCGTCGCCGAACAACAGCGTTGTTTGCGGCTCGTACATGAGTTCGTTCTCGATTCCCGCGAAACCCGGCCGCATCGACCGCTTCAGGAAGACCACCTGGCGGGCCTCAGCCACTTCGAGGATGGGCATGCCGTAGATCGGCGAACCTGGAGTGGTCTTCGCGGCCGGATTGACGACGTCGTTCGCGCCGACCACGAGCGCTACGTCGGCCGTCCGGAATTCCGAATTGATCTCGCCCATTTCCTTGAGCGACTCATAGGGAACGTTGGCTTCGGCGAGCAGCACGTTCATGTGCCCGGGCATGCGGCCGGCCACCGGGTGGATCGCGAAATCCACATCGATTCCGCGCGCCTCAAGTTCGAGCGCCAGCTCCGCGGCCGTGTGCTGACCCTGCGCTACCGCGAGCCCGTAACCAGGAACGATGATGACCCGTTGCGCGTAGCCGAGAAGCACGGCCACGTCTTCCGCACTGGAGGAGCGCACGGGGCGGTCGCTCACCGCCGTCGACCCCGCCGTCGAGCCTCCCTTGAACGCGCCGAAGAGGATACCCGCAACGCTGCGGCCCATGGCCGCGGCCATGGCCCGGGTGAGGATGGTGCCGGAGGCGCCCACCAACGTGCCGGCCACAACCAAAAGCACATTGCCAAGCACCAGGCCGGAAGCTGCCACGGCAAGGCCCGTAAAGGCATTCAGCAGCGAGATGACGATCGGCACGTCCGCGCCGCCTACCGGCAGCACCAGCAGCACGCCTGCCGCCAGCCCCAGCACCAGGAGCAGCAGGGCGAGCGACAGGGAACCACTGAAAACGACGGCGACGGCGGCACTCACCGCCGCGAGCAGCACCGCTCCCATGAGGGTCGGCAGGCCAGGGAACACCACCGGGCGGGTGGTCATGAGCTCCTGAAGTTTGGAGAACGTGATGGCGGAGCCGGCGAATGACACCGCCCCCACCAGCAGCGTGAAGACAATGGCCACGCGCACCCAACGGTCCCCAGTATGCGCGAGTTCCAGGAGTGCGACGAGCGCCGCGGCGCCGCCGCCCACGCCGTTGAACAGCGCCACGAGCTGTGGCATCTGCGTCATCTTGACCTGGCGCGCCACCGGCGCGGCCACGCCCGAACCGACCACCATCGCCCCCAGGATCCAGGGAACGTTGTCCATTTTGACGGACATGAAGACGGTGGCGACGGCGAGCGCCGCGCCGAACGCGCCCACCAGGTTGCCTCGCCGGGCGGTGCGTGGCGAATTCAGTCCCTTGAGCGCGAGGATGAAACACACGGCAGCCGCGAGGTAGAGGAGCGAGGTCCACACCGGATCGATGAGGGTCATCGCGTGCGCTCCGTAGACTCGGCCTCGACGGCCGCAGCTTTCCCGTCCGGGGGCACCACGCGTTTACGGCCGCGGAACATCTCCAACATGCGGTCGGTCACTACGAAACCACCCACCAAATTGGCGGTGGCGAGGACCACGGCAAGCAAGGCGACCGCGAGGACCCAAGGGTCCGAGGCCTGCCCTGCGACGATGATCGCGCCCACCAGGATGATTCCGTGAATGGCGTTGGCCCCGGACATCAAGGGCGTATGAAGCGTGCTTGAGACCTTGGAGACCACTTCGAAGCCCACGAAGACCGCCAAAACGGTGATGGTGAGCAGGGCGATGCCGTCCATCAGGAGACCCCCTCGTTGGCGGAGCTTACGGATTCCGCCGTCTCGGCGGAGAGCGCCGCAAGGGCCTCGGCGGTCGGACCGTGCCGCACCTCGCCGTCGTGCGTCAGGCACGCGCCCGCCACCACCTCGTCTCCGAAGTCCGGGACGACTGCGCCGTCACAAGTCATCAGGGCCAGCAAGTTCGCGACGTTCTTCGCGTAGAGGCGCGAGGCGTCCGCGGGCATGGCAGAGGCGGCATCCTTCATCCCCACCAGGGTGACCGTGCCTTGGCCGTCCGCCGTCGGTATTTGAAGATCCATGCCAGGCACCGTGCCTTCCACATTGCCGCCGGACTCCGCGGCGAGGTCGACCACCACCGAGCCCGCGCGCATGTGCTGGACCATTTCCCGGCTCACCAGGAGAGGGGCCCGCCGTCCGGGGACCGCCGCTGTCGTGATGAGGACGTCCGCCTGGGCCACGTGCGGGGCGAGCAGCTCACGCTGCAGGGCGCCGCGGTCGGCGCTGAGCTCGCGCGCGTAACCGCCGGACGATTCCGCCGTCTCCACGTCAAGCTTGATGAAGGTGCCGCCCATCGACGCGACCTCGTCCGCCGACGCCGGCCGGATGTCGTTGGCGGACACGCGTGCACCCAGCCTTTTCGCGGTACCGATTGCCTGCAGGCCGGCCACGCCCGCGCCCAACACCAGCACGCGGGCCGGGGGGATGGTTCCGGCGGCCGTCATGTAGAGCGGGAAGAAGCGCGGGAGGCGCATTGCCGCCTCGAGCACGCAGCGGTATCCGGCCACGAGGGCCTGGGATGTGAGCGCGTCCATGGATTGTGCCCGGGAAATCCGCGGCACCAGCTCAAGCGCGAAGGAGGTCACGCCCGCTTCGGCGAGCGCTCGGACGGTGGGAAGTTCCGACGACGGCGAGGCCAGCCCTACGGTAACGGCGCCCCGGCGCAGCGCAGCCGCCGTCGTGGGTTCGAGGGGGCGGACGTGCGCGTAGACGTCCAGCCGGGCCAGATCCAAGGCGGGGACGATGAGGGCTCCTGCCCGGCGGTAGTCCTCGTCGCTGTGGCCAGCGGCGGTTCCCGCTCCGCTTTCGACGACGACTTCCAGTCCCAGTCCAGCCAACTGGGTGACGGTCTCCGGCGTCGCAGCCACACGACGTTCACCCTCCAGGCGTTCCCGCGCTATGCCAAGTTTCACCCGCGCTCCCTTTCCGAACCCCAGTGTCCCTCTGACGATCATTGTCATGAGCCGTTGTTGGCTTGAGTCTAGGACGCGGAAGGCCCTGGCGGGAGTAGGGATGACGGCCCTGCCCGGCCATTCCCATCTTCGGGCTGCTCTAATAGGCTCACTGTGGGCTGGGAGCCTCCAGTTACGCACCGTCGATGAGCCGGTTCCGGCCGCGCCGTCGGGAAGGAACACAGCTATGGCAACGTACAAGATCGGATACTTCGTCGGCAGCCTTTCAAGCCGCTCCATCAACCGGGTCCTGTCCAAGGCGCTCATCAGCGTTGCGCCGGAGGAACTCGAATTCACCGAGATTCCGATCAGGGACCTGCCCCTGTACAGCCCGGATTACGACGCCGATTACCCGCCTGCCGGCCGGGCCCTCAAGGAGGCGATCGCGGCGTCGGACGGCATCTTGTTCATTTCCCCCGAGTACAACCGCTCCGTCCCCGGCGCACTGAAGAACGCCATCGATTGGGGATCCCGGCCCTGGGGCACCAACTCCTTCGCGCGCAAGCCAACGGGCATCATCGGCGCATCACCCGGAAGCATCGGGACGGCCGTGATGCAGGCCTCGATGCGCAGCGTCCTGAGCTTCCTCGACGCGCCTCAGCTGAACGCCCCGGAGGCCTATATCAAATTCAATCCGGCGTCCTATAACGAGGACGGATCGGTCAGGGATGAAGGCACGGCATCCATCTTGCGCCACTATGTGGAGGAATACTGTGCGTTCGTCGAGCGCGTCCTGGCTGCCAACGCACCTGGGCACATCGGCGACCACCATCCGGACCACGCCAAACTGACGCGGTAGCGCGGCGGCGCAGGTTCTACGCGCGGCTAGTGCTTCGCGCAGACGTCCTGCGATATCGCATGCGCGGTCTCCACGATCTGCTCCCGGACCGACCCGATATAGGCTCCCGGATCAGGCTGAGCGGCGACGTTTTGAGCCTGGAGCGAGACGTTGACGGCAGCCACCACCTTGCCGGCGGCATTGCGGACGGGCGCAGCAACGGACATGAGCCCGAGTTCCAGCTCCTGGTCCAGGACGCACCAGCCCTGCCTGCGCACGCGGTCCAGCTCGGCCACCAGTTCTTCACGGGACGTGACTGTGCGTGGCGTCAGGGCTTTGAACTCCACCGAGGACAGGTACTCGTCCAGTTTCTGCTGCGGCAGGCCGGCCAAGAGCACCCTTCCCATGGACGTGGCGTAAGCAGGGAAGCGGGTGCCCACCGAGATGCCGACCGTCATGATCCGGCGCGTGGTCACGCGCGCCACGTAGAAGATGTCGGCACCATCCAGCACCGCGGCCGACGTCGACTCCCCCAATTTCAGGGAGAGTTCTTCAAGGTGCGGCTGCGCGAGCTGGGGCAGTGACAACGCCGACAGGTACGAATAGCCAAGTTGCAGCACCATCGCGGTGAGCGCGAAGGTCTTGCCATCGGTGCGGACATAGCCCAGCTCCACCAGGGTATGCAGGAACCGACGGGCCGTGGCACGCGTCAGGTTGGTACGCGCCGCCACCTCGCTGAGCGTCATGACGGGGTTGGCCGCGTCGAACGCACGGATCACGGACAAGCCACGTGCCAGCGATTGCACGTACTGGTCACTCGCCTGGGGAGCTCCGGCTACTGCTGCGTCGGTCATGGTTACCAATCTTATTGGCGCGAACTGGCAGCAGGTGCCCCTTGGATTGCTTCCAAAGGGCATTTGCTGCCAGTTCGCGCTCGACTTGAGGCGCGTTTAGACGCCGACGACGGCGCCAGCCGCCTTCTCGTCGAACGGCACCAGAGGGACCGGCACCATCGCTTGGAGCTCTTCGAAGGTGCAGCCGAACGTCTCACGCACGGTCACGCCGTCGGGCCCTATCAGGAAGACCGCTTTGTCCGTGTACAAGCGCGTCACGCAGCCTACGCCGGTGAGCGGGTAGCTGCAGTGCTCCACGAGCTTGGACACTCCCTCGCGGGTCAGGAGCGTCATCATGACGAACACGTCCTTGGCGCCGGTGGCCAGGTCCATCGCACCCCCGACGGCGGGAATCGCGTCCGGCGCGCCGGTGTGCCAGTTGGCGAGGTCGCCCGTGGCGGACACTTGGAAAGCGCCGAGGACGCAGATGTCCAGGTGGCCGCCGCGCATGATCGCGAAGGAATCGGCATGGTGGAAATACGAAGCGCCGGGGAGCTCGGTGACGGGGATCTTGCCGGCGTTGATGAGGTCGCCGTCAATCTCCTCGCCCTGGGCCTCCGGGCCCATGCCGAGCATCCCGTTCTCCGTGTGGAGCGTGATGTTCTGCTCTTCCCTGAGGTAGTTGGAAACGAGCGTGGGCTGCCCGATTCCGAGGTTCACGAACGAGCCCGGAGCTATGTCCACTGCGACGAGACGCGCGAGGTCGTCCCGCCCCAGAGGTGTTGTTGAGGTTTGGATGCTCATGTCAGGCCACCTTCACGATGCTGTTGACGTAGATTCCGGGGGTCACCACGTTCTCCGGATCCAGGGCACCGGTCGGCACGATCTCCGACACCTGGACGATGGTGTGCTTCGCCGCTGCGGCCATGATGGGACCGAAGTTCCGGGCGGTCTTGCGGTAGACGAGGTTGCCTTTGCCGTCGGCCTTGAGCGCCTTGATGAGCGCAACATCGGCGTGAATCGGCGTCTCGAACACTTGCCACTTGCCGTCCAGCAGCCGGGTTTCCTTGCCCTCGGCCAGCATGGTGCCGTAGCCGGTGGGCGTGAAGAACCCGCCGATGCCGGCCCCGGCGGCCCGGATGCGCTCGGCCAGGTTGCCTTGCGGCACGAGCTCCAGCTCGATTTCCCCGGCCTTGTACTTGGTGTCGAAGTGCCAGGAATCGGACTGGCGCGGGAAGGAGCAAATCATCTTGCGGACCCTTCCTTCCTTGATGAGCAGCGCCAGGCCCTGGTCCCCTTGGCCCGCGTTGTTGTTCACCACGGTGAGGTCGGTGGCGCCGGAATCGAGCAGCGCGTCGATGAGTTCGAACGGCTGGCCAGCGTTTCCGAAGCCTCCGATCATCACGGTGGAGCCGTCCTGGATACCGGCGACTGCTTCGCCGACCGTGTCAATGAAGTCCAGCATTGCCCTAGCCCTTCACCGATTGAGCCGAAATTCCGGCAGCGACGTTCTCAAGCACCACGGCCAGGCCCTGCCCGACGCCGATGCAGATCGCCGCGACACCCCAACGCGCACCGGAAGCCTGCAGGCTGCGGGCCAAGGTGCCCAGGATCCGGGTGCCGGAGGCGCCCAGCGGGTGGCCCATCGCGATCGCGCCCCCGTGCCGGTTCACGATGGACGGATCGATCCCCCACGCATCGATGCAGGCCAGGGACTGCGCGGCAAAGGCTTCGTTAAGCTCGACGGCGCCCACCTGCTCCCAGCCGATGCCCGCCTTCGCGAGGGCCTTGTTGGCCGCTTCCACCGGCGCGTAGCCAAAGAATTGGGGATCGTTTCCGTGGGCCCCGCGGCCGGCGATCCGGGCGAGCGGTTCCAGCCCGAGCAGCCCAGCGGCGCTTTCGCTGCCGATCCACGCCGCGGAGGCGCCGTCGGACAGCGGGGACGCGTTCCCCGCGGTAACCGTTCCGTTTTCAGTCCGGAACACCGTCTTCAACCCTGCCAGCTTCTCCGCCGTCGAACCCGCCCGGATGCCTTCGTCACGGACCAACTCCGTACCCGGAACCTGGCTCACCAACTGGTCGTAGAAGCCCTCGTCCCACGCTGCCGCGGCGAGGTTGTGGGAGGCCGCGGCGAACTCGTCTTGCCGCTCCCGGGTAATCCCATACTTCTCGCGGAGCCGTTCGGTGGCCTCGCCCAGGGAAATTGTCCAGTCCTTGGGCATGGCCGGGTTCACTAGGCGCCAGCCCAGGGTGGTGGAGGCCAGGGTCATATCCCCGGCCGGGTACGGCTTCGTGGTCTTGGGCAGTACCCAGGGTGCGCGGGACATGGACTCGGCGCCGCCCACCAGAACCAGCTCGGCGTCGCCGGCGTTGATCTGGCGGGAGGCGATGATCGCGGCGTCCAGCGAAGAGCCGCACAGGCGGTTGACCGTGGTGCCGGGGATCGACGTCGGGAGCCCGGCCAGGAGGGTGGCCATGCGGGCGATGTTGCGGTTCTCCTCGCCCGCGCCGTTGGCGTTGCCGAACACGACCTCGTCGATGCGCTCAACATCCAGGTCCGGCGCGCGTTTCACGGCCTCGCGCACCACGTGGGCCGCGAGGTCATCCGGGCGCACCCCGGCAAGTCCCGAGCCGAACTTTCCGAAAGGGGTGCGTACGGCGTCGTACACATACGCCTGGTTCATGGGTCTCCTCTAGATTCTGTGGTCCCAACTAGCTCGCAGTTAATGTCGTTATGAGGGCTCAAAACGACATCTAATGCGAGCTAGTTGGGCGGGGTGGGGCTCGCGTCGAGCTCGGCGAAAACGGCCTGTGCGGTCTTGAATGCGGTGTTGGCGGAGGGGACTCCGCAGTAGATGGCGGTCTGCAGCAGGATTTCCTTGATTTCGTCCCTGCTCAGCCCGTTGGTGATGGCCGCGCGGATGTGCATGGCCAGTTCTTCCCAGTGCCCGTGCGCCACCATCGCGGTGATGGTGACGGCGGAACGCATCTGCCGCGTCAGGCCCGGGCGGGTCCAGATTCCGCCCCAGGCGATGCGGGTGATCATGTCCTGGAAGTCCTCGGTGAAGGAATCCTTGTTCGCGTTGGCACGGGCCACGTGCGCGTCGCCGAGCACTTCACGGCGGACCACCATGCCGGCGTCGTAGATTTCCTGCGAGGTGGCGTCGCGCTGAACGGCGCCCTGCGAATAATCAGTGCTCATTTTCCGGCCTCCGTCATGAACGTCCGCATGAAGTCCGCGACGACGTCGGGCGCCTCCGCGGGCGCAAGGTGCCCGACGCCGTCGAGCGCAATAGCGGTAGCGGTGCCGCCGCCAGCGTTGATGCCCGCGGCAATTTCTTCCGCGAACGACGGCGGCGCAACAGTGTCCTCGACGCCCGCCAATGCCTGGGTGGGGACGGTGATGCTGCCGAGTTCGGCGCGGACGTCGAATCCGGCGAGGGCCTCACAGCAGAACGCGTAGCTGAAGCGGTCGGCGTCCCGCAGGGCGTGCAGGAGGCGGCTGCTGATAACGGGTTGGCGGTCCATGAAACCGGGGGCGAACCAGCGCTGCGCGGACCCTTGGATCATCACGGCGGTACCTTGCGCACGAACAGTTTCGGCGCGTTCCAGCCAACCCTCCGGGGTGCCGAGCTTCGCTCCGGTGCACTGGACGGACAGGGATTTGAGCCGTTCACCGTGCTTGATGCCGAGCTGCAGTCCAATGGCGCCGCCCAGGGAGTCTCCTGCGTAGTGGAACACGGCGGCTCCCGGCGCGATCGAGTCCACCAGGTCCACCACCGCGTCGGCCAGTTCGGCGACGCTGAACGTTTCCGAGGCCGCGGGCGACACGCCGTGGCCGGGAAGGTCCCAGCCGATGACGTCGAAGTCGTTGCCGAGCAGGGCGGCCGTCTCGGTCCAAAGCACCGTTGACGTTCCGAGCGACGGTCCCACGACCAGAAGCGGCTTCTCCCCCAGGGTGCGCTGCGGGGACAGCAACACCGCTTTGACGTTGGGCTTAGCCAAGATCGGCTCCCTTCGGATTGGTGTGGGAAAACTCGGGGTAGGCGGCCAGGATGCGGCGGCTGATTTCGGCAGCCTCACCCACGTAGTTGGCCGGATCCAGAAGGGCCTGCAGGTCCTCGTCGGACAGTTTGCTGGCCGGCACGGCTTCGCGGAGGAGCTTGGTATAGATCCGGGCCTGCTCCGCAGCGGGTGCCCGTAGGGTCTCGTCGACGACGGCTTGCAGCCGGGCCTTCGCGTCGCTCCTGTCGGCGCCGAGGAGCGGAGCAACGGAGGATGCCACGGCTTCGCTGAGCAGTAAGGGCCCGGAGATTTCCAGGTTGCGGCGCATCGCCTCGGGAAAGACCCGGAGCCCTTCGGCTAGCTCGCGCAGCTGGGTCGCGGCACCCAGGCCCAGGCGGAGCAGCTGGCGCAATGCCTGCCATTCGCTGTGCCAGGCGCCGTCCGGGCGTTCGTCGTTGAAGTTCGCGGCAGCAAGGTGCAGCTGCATTGCCAGCCCGGGTGCCTGGAGCGCCGCGCTGCGGATCAGCACGGACAACACGGGATTCTGTTTTTGTGGCATCGCCGAGGAGACGCCCCGACCAGCGGCAAGCGGCTCACCCAGCTCGGCCACCTCGGGCCGGCTGAGGAACAGCAGGTCAGAGGCGATCTTGCCAAAGGAGTCCGTCAGTGCCGCGAGGGCGTCGCCGAGCCCGGTGACGGCAAGACGGTTCGTGTGCCACGGTGCGGGAACGGGAGCGAGGCCCAGTTTTTCGGCCAAGGCATCGGCCAGCGCGAAGGGGCTCGACGACGAGCCTTCCGTGAGCGACGACCCTTCCGTAAGCGACGAGCCTTCCGTGAGCGGCGAGCCTTCCGTGAGCACCGTACCGGCAGCCAGGGTGCCGCCGGCGCCGCCGAACTGCACGGGCAACTCCAGGGCTTCAAGGCGGCGGGCCGCGGCGGCCACGCCATGGAACCATTGCGCCGCCTTGAGCCCGAAGGTGAACGGAAGCGCATGCTGCGCCAGGCTCCTGCCCACGCACAGCGTGTCCGCATGCTGTTCCGCAAGGGCGGCGAGCGCCGTCGTCGTGCCTTTTACTTCGGCGAGAAGCACGGAAACCACGCGGTGAGCGAGCAGCATCAGCGCCGAATCCAGGACGTCTTGGCTGGTCAGGGAGGTGTGCACGGCTGAAAGGGCGCCGATGGCCCCGCCGGGATGCCCGGCGTCGAGCTGCCTGACCCTGCTCCGGAGATCGGCCAGCAGCGGAATGACCGGGTTGGCGCCGCCCTGTGCGCGTTCGGCGATGGAAGCGGCGTCGTACGCCCAGGATTCCGTGGCCTCGGCGACGACGGCGGCGGAACCGGCGGGCGCGAAGCCCGCCTCTTCGAGTACCGATGCCCAAGCGGCCTCCACGTCGAGGATGGCGGCGATCACCGCGCGGTCACCCGTCAGCGCCACCACGGCGGGCGAGGCCGAAACGGGGCTGAGCAGCCCGAAATCGCCGTCGCCACTCACTGGGAGGCGCCTTCGACGCGTTCGAAGTCGAGAAAAACGGTCTCGTTCCCGCCCTGCAGGCGCAGATCCCAGGTGAGTCCGCCATCCGCGTCGCGGCGGGCGATCAGGGTGCTGCGGCGCTCGGGATCGAGGGAGCTGAGCAGCGGATCGGCGGCGAGCGCTTCCTCGTTTTCCGGCAAGTAGATACGGGTGAACAGGCGGTTCATGAGGCCACGGGCAAAAACGGCGACGGAGATGAACGGAGCCGCTCCCGGAGAGGTGGGGCCAGGGTTGACCGTGGTGAAGGTGAAGGCACCGGAGTTGCCTACCGCGGCACGGCCCCAGCCGGTAAACGTGTAGCCATCCCGGACCAGGGATCCCGTGCGCTGGACCACGTTGCCTTCGGCGTCGGGCTGCCAGATCTCCAGGATGGCGTCCGGGATGGCGTCTCCCGCGCCGTCGTACACGGTGCCTTGCAGGCGGATGCTTCCGGGGCTGCCGGGGGCGAGGAGTTCGTTGTCCTTATTAAAGGGGAGGGCATAACCGTAGAAGGGGCCAACGGTCTGGCCGGGTGTGGGGATCAACTTGCTCATGTTCTACTCCTCATCTCCGGCGTCGCCAAAGGCTTCGTTTTCGGTCCAAGTCCGCTTCGACCCGCTCAGGACAATGTCCCAGTTGTAGCCGAGGGCCCACTCGGGGCTCGTGAGCTCGTGGTCGTACTTGGCGACGAGCCGGTCGCGGGCATCCGGGTCCACGATCGATTGGTAGATGGGGTCCAGCGGGAACAACTGGTCACCGGGGAAGTACATCTGGGTGACGATGCGCTGCGTGAAGTCTGTCCCGAACAGCGAGAAGTGGATGTGCGCCGGCCGCCAGGCGTTGAGGTGGTTCTTCCACGGGTAGGCGCCGGGCTTGATGGTGGTGAAGCGGTAGGAGCCGTCCGGTCCGGTGATGCAGCGTCCGACGCCGGTGAAGTTGGGGTCGAGCGGGGCGGGGTGCTGGTCGCGCTTGTGGATGTAGCGGCCGGCGGCGTTGGCCTGCCAGATCTCCACGAGCTGGCCGGCAACCGGGCGGCCGTCGCCGTCGAGCACTTTGCCCTGCACGATGATCCGCTCACCCTGGGGTTCGCCGTTGTGCTGGATGGTGAGGTCCGATTCCAGGGCGTGCACGTCCTGGTGCCCGAAAGCCGGAGAGTACAGTTCGATGGTCTCCGGATCGGCGTGGTGCAGGCTCTTGGTGGGGTGGCGCAGGATGCTGCTGCGGTACGGCGCGAAGTCCAGGCGGGGCTGGGTCTCCGGCGCGGCACCGTCCTTGAGCGCCTGGGCGTACGCTTCGCCGATGGCCTTGATCTCGGCGCTGAGATCCGCTTGGGTTTCGACGGCGGCGTCCGACGGCGCGTGGGCGGCATGCGGTTCGGCCGCCGGTACGAGCTCGTCGTCTTGGTGGTGCCCGGCATTTGTATCTAGCAGCACGGCCGGCTCCTTTCGGGTGGTTGCTTTCCTGGTTTCTGCTTGCGATTCTGCTCAGCGGTGCATGTGGTGGGCGTGAAGCGAGTCATATTGAACGGCATGCCGCACGGGGGCGTTGGGGGCGCCGTAGCCGTCGTAGTTGCCGCGGCGTTCGACCATTTCGAAGAACACGCTGCCCACCGTGGCGGTGTAGAAGTGGAGGAATTCACCGTTGGCGTCCCTGTCGTAGAGGAGGTTCAATTCCTTGAGGGTGGCGAGGAAGGCGGGATCCAGGGCGAACCGCGCATCCAGGTCCTCGTAGTAATTGGCCGGGATCTGGAGGAAGTCGAGTCCGCGTGCTTGCGCCGCCCGCGCCGTGTCCACGAGGTCGTCCACCGCGAACGCGATGTGTTCCTGGTAGCTCTTGCGGGTGCCTTGCTGAAGCAACGGCGCGAGGTTCAAAACCAGGCGCACGGCTCGGTCCGACGTCTGCATGACCTGCGAGCGCACGAGGCCACTGGGGCTTGGCACCTCCGCGAAGGGTTGCGGTTCCAGCGCGAGTGCGCTCGTGTAGAAGAGGACGGCTTCGTCGAAGTGCTGCCAGGGCTGGGCCAGGTTCACGTGGTCGATCACCGCTTGCGCTCCCGCGGAAGCGTTCTCCGGGCCGCCCCCGAATTCGCGGGGCTCCCCGAATTCATGCGTCCAGGCCGCGGTGCCGTCCGGGCTGCCTTGGCACAGGAAGATCTCGGTGGAGTCCGGGGCTGCGATGCCTTGGAACACTTCCTCGTCGGCCTGGACTTTGCGGGGCACCACGGGGGCCTTGAGTTGCTGGGCCCGGGCCGAGGCAATCACAGGGGAGTCGACGTCGAACCCCAACGCCGCGATGGCGGGTTCACTGTGCGAGGGGGCCTGCTCGTTGATGATGACGCGTGCTTGCCCCATGGACCACAACTGCACGTCCTTGGTCCGGTGCCGGCCGTCGAATTCGAAGCCGAGCTGGCCCAGGAGCGTCTCGAGCTGCGCGGGCTCATCGGTCTTGACCTCTGCGAAGTTGAACCCGGCCGGTTCGGCCACCTTCGGCAGCGTGGCCAGTTCCATGGGATAACGACGCCGGCCGGCAGCGCTGGCGGGCGAGTCGCCGCTGGCGCCTCCCGGAGCTCCTCCCTGCGCAAAGGAAGCCGCGTTCGAGTCGAGCCACTTGGCGCTTTGTTCCTCAAGCCAGATCAGCGAGCGCATCGCGTCGACGGCGGTGCGCTCCACATCGGATTGGCGGAAGACGTCGTTGAAGACCTCCAGCGAGACCGGGCCGGAGTAGCCCGCGCGGGCCACATGGCCCATGAACTTGGCCAGCTCGAACTGTCCTTCGCCCGGGAACACGCGGTAATGGCGGCTCCAGGACAGGACATCCATGGAGAGCTTCGGGGCGTCGGCGACCTGGACGAAGAAGATCTTTTCGGGCGTGATGGCTTCGATGGGCGCGGTGTCCCAGTCGCGGGAAAGGATGTGGAAGGAGTCCAGGCAGGTGCCGAGGTTGGGGTGATCCACCGCGTCCACCAAGCGGTGCGCGTGCTCGTAGTCGTTGACGTATTTGCCCCAGGCCAGGGCCTCGTACGCTACTTTGACGCCGTGGTCCCCGGCCAGTTCCGCCAGGCGGGCGAGCTGCTCGGCCCGGAGACCGTCGTCGTCGATCGTTGCGGTTCCCACGTTGGTGCACACCAGGATGGTGTCCATGCCGAGGCGGGACATGAGCTTGAACTTGGCGTCCGCCCGGCGAAGGTTTTCCTGCAGGATGTCTTCGGAGACGCTGTCGAAGTCGCGGAACGGCTGGTAGAGGTCCAGGCCGAGTCCGAGGTCCGCGGCCATCTTCCGCACATCCTCAGGGCTGAGCGGCGAGGTGACGAGGTCCTGTTCGAAGATCTCGATGCCGTCGAAGCCCGCGATGGCGCAGGCCTGCATCTTTTCCTTGAGCGTGCCCGAGAGGCAGACGGTGGCGATTCCCGTACGCATCAGTGCTTCGCTCCGGCGAGTGCCTTGCCGGACTTCGACTCTTCGGCGGTGGACTCTTCGGCGGTCACCAGCTCCAAGAAATGTGCCCGCATCCGTTCCGGATCGGCGTCGCGGCCGGTGAAGATGCGGAAAGCGTCGGCGGCCTGGCCCACGGCCATGCGTCCGCCGTCGAGCACGCGGCACCCTTTGGCCCGGGCCTCGAGTACCAGCTGGGTCTCGATCGGACGGTAGACGATATCGGCCACCCAGTGCCGCGGTTCCACGAGGGACATGTCCAATGGGAGGCCTGGATGCGCGGCCATGCCCACCGGGGTGCAGTGCACCAAACCGTCGGCCAACGGCATGAGCTGCGGCAGCGCCGCCGTCGTGCGCGCCGTGACGGTGCTGCCAGGGAACAGGGCGGCGAGTTCCGCCGCCCGTTCGGCGCAGCGCGCAGGATCTACGTCCACAAGGTCCAGTTTCTTGACGCCCGCCGAAAGAAGGGCGTAGGCGACGGCGGAGCCGGCACCCCCGGCGCCCAACTGGACGACGCGCTCCAGGCCGGCGTCGGGAAGCCCGCTGGCCAAAGCGGAACCGAAACCGGAGAAGTCTGTGTTGTGGCCGATGAAGCGGCCGTCCTGGATCAGGACGGTGTTGACGGCGCCGAGCCGCCGGGCGTCCTCGGAAACCTCGTCGAGGAACGGCAGGACCAGTTGCTTGCATGGATGCGTGATGTTGAGGCCGTTGTAGCCAAGCCGGGAAGCGGCGGTCAGCAAATCGCCGACGGCGGAGCCGGGCAAGGAGAGCTCCAGCAAGTCGATGGGCCGGTACAGGTAGCGAAGCCCCTGGACGTCGGCCTCCCTCTCATGCATGGGCGGCGTCAGCGAAGGCGATACGCCTTCACCGATCAGGCCCACCAGGAAGGATTCGGCTCGGTTGCTCATGCTCATTGCTCCTTTGACAACTGCACCCGCGGATTGGCCCACTCTGGATGCCCTTGAGTCATCCAGAGTCTGTTGCCCCGCAAGGCGGTATGAATCAGACTACACAAAGTGTTCACATATTGCACTAGTGTTCTTATCGCGAACAAAAGTGAGTGCCGTAGCGCCCTTAGCGTTGCGGCAGGCGGTCGGCGAGCTCGGACGCAGCGCTCTTCAGCAGCGGGACCACCGCCACCAGCTGCTCCACGCTCATCCGGAAAACAGGGACCGCGGTGGCAAGGGACGCGAAGGCGACGCCTTGCGAATTGAGGACGGGGACCGCGACGGCGCGCATGCCCACCTCGTTTTCCTCGTCCATGATCGCGTAGCCCTGGCGCCGGACCTTCTCGATTTCCAGGCGGAAGGCGTCGCGGTCGGTAATGGAGAACTCCGTCAGCGGCTCCAACTCGAGCTCTTCCACCAACTGCTGCCGCTCGTCGTCGTCCGCGAAGGCAACAAGCGCCTTGCCCACTGCCGTGGTGTGGAGCATTCCAAGGTGCCCCGGATCGCTCGTGACGCGGAACATTTGGGGACCATCGACTTTGTTGACCGTGAGGTGGTGGTGGCCATCCCGGACCGAGAGGATGGTGGCCTCGCCGGTCCCCTCCGTCACGCGCTGCAGAATGGGCCGCGCAGTGCCGGCAAAGCCATGGTGGTTTGATACACGTTGACCGAGCTGGAAGACGCGAAGTCCCAGATGATAGCGGCGGCCGTCGGCCTCGTAGTCGACGAATCCGTCGCGGGTCAGCGATCCGAGCAGCCGGTAAGTAGTGCTGAACGGCAGCTCCGCCTGGCGGGCGAGCTCCGAGGCACTTGCCCCCTTGGGCTCATTGCCCAGCAATACGAGGAGGCCCAGGGCCTTGCCGATCATGTCGGTTTTTGTGTCTTCCTTCACATCCATACCTAAAGATTGCCACATCGTGAGAGCTATATCTAGATGGTGAGTAAATATCTTGACAAGTGACTGCGCTCACAGTCATCATTGCTATATCGCACAAGTAGCTCTCACAATGTGGCTACAGTGTGAGGCCGCTGCCGGACCCACATCGACGTTCCAGGTACGCAAATTTCAGCCAGATGCGACATCGCCGTCACACAAAGGAACACCATGAGTCACACGATCCCGTCTACGACGCCGGGCACTGCCACGGCGGGAACGCCGAAGAAGGCCGCCCTCGCCAGCTTCCTCGGCAGCGCCGTCGAGTACTACGACTTCTTCATCTTCGGTTCGGCCGCGGCCTTGATCTTCCCGCACGTCTTCTTCCCCAGCGCCGACGCCAACGCAGCCATCATGTCCTTCGCGACATTCGGCTTCGCCTACGTGGCAAGGCCCGTTGGAGCCATCATCCTGGGGCACTTCGGCGACCGCATCGGCCGCCAACGCGTCCTGATGTTCACCCTGCTGCTCATGGGCGGTGCGACGTTCATCATCGGCTGCCTCCCCGATTTCAAGTCCATCGGATGGTGGGCTCCGGCGCTGCTGGTCTTCGCACGCCTTTGCCAGGGCCTCTCGGCCGCCGGTGAACAAGCCGGAGCTTCGTCCATGACGCTGGAACACGCCCCGGACAACCGCCGCTCCTTCTTTACTTCCTGGACCCTTACGGGAACCCAGGGCGGCCAGATCCTCGCAGCGCTGGTCTTCATCCCCGTGGTCGCCCTCCCCGACGAGCTCAAGTACGGCATCGGCTGGCGCATCCCGTTCTGGCTCAGCGCCGTAGTGGTCATCGTCGCGTTCTTCATCCGTCGCACCCTGCATGAGCCGCCTGCGTTCGCCGAGGCCAAGAAGAACAACCAGATTGCCAAGCTTCCCGTGGCCGACCTCCTCCGGCTGCACTGGGCCGACGTCCTGCGCGTTATCTGCTGCGCCTTCATCTCGGCCGTGAGCACCGTCTTCGGCACCTTGGCGATCGCCTATGCCAAGGACGTGGCCCACGTCAACAGCACCATCACCTTGTGGCTCGTTGTGGCGGCAAACGTCGTCGCGCTCGGCACCCAGCCGGTCTTCGGCCGGATGGCTGACCGGATCGGCCGCAAGCCCGTCTTCATCTACGGCGCCGTAGCCAGCGCCATCATGACGCCGGTGTTCCTCTTGACGCTCGAATCCGGAAACGTGCCGCTCATGTTCCTGGTCTCAGTTGTGTACTTCTCCCTCGGATACGCCGCAGCAAACGCAGTCTGGCCCTCCTTCTACGGCGAGATGTTCAGCACAAAGGTCCGTTTCTCCGGCTTGGCCATCGGCACGCAGATCGGCTTCCTCATGGCAGGCTTCGCTCCGACCATCGTCACCGCAATGGGCGGCACCAAGGCCGGCGGTTGGGTCCAGATCAGCATCTTCACCGGCGTCATCTGCGTCATCGCAGCGGTCTCCGCGATGACCGCCCGGGAATCCTTCAAGACCCCGACGGCGGAACTCGGCATCAAGTAGGTAATACCCCGTCCTACCCGATCCATTGGCCCCATCCACAGGGTGGGGCCAATGGATTTTTTTGCTAACGGAAGTCTTACCCACGGCTAACCCATACGAAACCACCCTGCAACATTGGCCCGTCACACTGGAATGGCCGGCAAACGCTGGCAGCTCCAGCCAGGGAGGCCACCATGTTGAAGGAAGTATCAACCCACCCCACAAGAATCCGCGCCCTTGACCAGTTGCACCGTGGCGACCAGATCGAAGCCCGCCTATCCGTCGGACCCTCCTACGATGACGTTGTCATCCGCAGGGGCAGCGTCCAGGAAACGGCTCCGGGCATCGGCGTCGTCTGGATCATGGATCAACTGACGGGCCTGCGCAAGGCCATCAATACCGACGAATGCACAGTCTGGCGAGTGGCCTGACCTGGCCCCGAACCGCTCAGCCGCCAGCCACGGACTGGATGATCAAGACCTCCTGGCCGGCCGCAACCTCAGTATCCAGACCCTTCAGACGCCGGACCTCCTCACCGTTCACGTAAATATTCACGTAGCGGCGGAGCGAACCGGTTTCATCCCGGAGCCTCCGGGCCAGCACCGGGTAGTCCCCGGTCACAGCATCAAGCAAGCTTTCCACGGTCACAGCTCCGTCGGCGGGCGTAGTCAGGTAGGACTGCCCGCCGGCGAGGGGCTGGAGAACGCTAGGCAAAACCACGGTGATGTCGGGCAACGTCCGTCCTAAGCCGGAAGACCGGATGCCGCGGAGGCAGCGGCCAGTTCGGCAGCCACATCTGGGGAGAGAACCCCGGAGACAACAGCAGCCCGGACGCACAAAACATCGGGGAGGTGCGAGGCCACTTCGATGAAGGACTCGCCTTCGTCGGCGCTGGCGTAGACCGAACCGCCGCGTGTTCCGAAGTACACCCCGGTAGGTTCAGCAGTATCCACCGCGGCTGCGTCACGGAGCACAGCGTTGTATTCGTGGTCCGGGAGGCCCACATCCAAGCGCTTCCAGGACTCACCGGCGTCGTCCGTGCGGTGCACTGCAAGGCGGCCGTCCGGCGGAATCCGTTCACTATCGGCCTTGATCGGGATCACCCAGGCCGTCCCTTCGCGGCGGGGATGCGTGAGCATCACGAAGCCGAAATCTGCCGGGAGGCCGTCGGCAATGGAGATCCAGTTCTCAGCGTTGTCATCCGTACGGTACACGCCGTGGTGGTTCTGCGCGTACAACCGGCCTTCGACGGCGGCATCCGCGGCAATCTTGTGCACGCACTGGCCGAACTCCGGATTGGGATCAGGCATGAAGTAGGCCGAAATCCCCTTGTTGCGGGCCTCCCAGGAGGCTCCGCCGTCGAGCGATCGGTAAACGCCTCCGGTGCTCATGGCGACGTGCACGTTTTCCCCGGAAGGGTTGACCACGATCGAGTGGGCGGCAGCACCGCCATAGCCGGCTCCCCACTCGCTGCGGTGCGGGTGGTCCCACAGGCCGCGGTTCAACTCGAAGTGCTCGCCGCCGTCGTTGGATTTCCAGACGGAGATCGGTTCGCAACCCGCCCAGACGACCCCCGGCCGGGAGGCGGAGTCGGGGTAGATCTGCCAGATCCGTTCCAGTGCGGCGTCAGTGCCCTCCGGGAATTTGATGGCGCCTTGTTCGGGCTCGGTCCATGTGGCGCCCAGGTCATCGGAGTGGGCCACGGTGGGACCCCAGTGTTCGGAGCGCACCCCCACCATGATGCGGGGGTTGTCCCCGCGGGTATCGATCCCGATGCTGGGGATCTCGCTCATGAGGAAGTGCGGACCGGAGAGGGACCATTCCTTGCGGTCTGTGCTGCGTGCCAGCCACAGTCCCTTTTTGGTCCCGATCGCCAAGACATAACTCTCTGCGGTAGCCATGCACCCCATGCAACCATCCCGGCGCGGGAGTCGCAACGGTTTTATGAACCGGCCTGGGAAACCGTCTCAGTCCACGAACTCGGACTGCGTCTCAATGAAGTCCCAGTCGGCATCGCTCAGCCCGCCGGCCAGCTCCTCAACGCGTGGGCCGCCGGCATCCGCAATGCACTGCAGAACTTCGGGCGGAAGCTCCGTGGCACGCAGGTTCTCCCGCAGCCATTCCTTGCTCTTGAGATCTATGTCCAGCCACCACATGAAGATCTCCACGTGGACCACCCCTTCCTGTGCAACGTTAACGCTAGGCCCGCGCATGGTGCTCTACAAGGGGCCGGGTACCCGATCAAACGCCGGATCGCGCCCCGAATTCGGGGTCGGGAAAAGTAAAGTGAAAGTAGTTATTCAGATTGGTAGCGGAGTGCTGTTGGGGCACGTAAGCTAATTGTCAGCAGGAACCGAAAGAACCTGCTCCAAAGTCCGCTCCGGAGTGCGTATCCCCCAATAACGCACTCCGGAGCTCTTTGTTTAAGCCCGGGTTTCCGGGCCGCGCCCTGGGCGGCGGCCACGCGCCGTCGTACTGGTCGCGTGCCCTCGGATCGACGCGCTGCCGGTTTACGGCGCGATCCACGGCATGGTGGCACTATTGGGTGATGCCCTTCATGCGCGATCCTAGGTTCAAAAGGGCGTCTTCCCGCAGGCGACGCCAAGTGAACCGGCTGGCCTCCGCGTCAACCGGATGGTGGCTGCTCGTCGTCGTATTCATCGAGGCCGCGGTCGCCTTGTCTATCCGCCTGCCATTGGCTTTCGGACTTCCGCTGTGGGGCGGCATCGATGAACAAACCGGATTCCCCGCTCTTCTAGCACTGCTGATGGTGCCGCTGGTGGTGCTGGCAGCGTGGCGTCTCATGCGGCAGCAGCAGCGGGAACGAAACCAGGCGTTCCGAACCTCGCGCTTGATGGACACCGTGCTGCATACAAGCCTGGACTGGCTGTGGGCCACGGGGCCTGACGGACGATTTACGTTCAGCAGCCCGGCTTGCAAAGACATCACGGGGTACGAACCTTTTGAACTGCTGGGAAAGCACATCACTTGCGTCATCGACCCCGGGGACCTCGCGGACGCCCGGTTGGAGTGGAAAGCCAGGGAAAGCGGTGACTCCTCGTGGTCACGTGTGGTCACCGTGTGCCGCCACCAGGACGGCCGCCGCGTCTTGATTGATGTTGCCGGAAGGCCGATGCGCGACAGGGACGGCAGAGACTACGGATTCGAGGGCACCTGCCGTGTCTTGAATCCAGAGGCGGCACGTTCGCGTGCAGAGGTCACCCGCCGCATCCAGGAATTGCTCACTGACGGTTCACTGGTAACAGCATTCCAGCCGATCCGGTGCCTGAAAACGGGCAGTGTCGTTGGCGCGGAATCGTTGACAAGGTTCAGCGGATCCCAGGAGTTGTCCCCGGAGGCGCGCTTCATGGAAGCCGCCTCGATCGGTCTGGATATCGAGCTCGAAATCCTTGCGCTCCGGACCGCGCTGGCCACCGCTGCCGGGCTCCCGACGGGATTGTATGTCGCGGCAAATCTCTCGCCTCGGGTATGCCTTGACCCCCGGCTGGCAGCTGCGATTACGGAATCGACCATCCCTCCGAGACGCATCGTGCTTGAGGTCACCGAACGCCACGAGGTCGGCAACTACGAACCGCTCGCGGAGGCGCTGGCACCGTTGCGACGCGCGGGCCTGAGAATCGCGGTCGACGACGCCGGCGCCGGCTTTGCTTCCATGCGCCACATCCTGCAGCTCAAGCCAGACCTCATCAAGCTCGATCGCGGGATCATCGCCGGCATCGACACAGATCCGGCACAGCGGGCCCTGGGAGCTGCGATGGTCGGTTTTTCCTCCGAGATCGGAGCTGCCCTGGTGGCCGAAGGGATTGAGACCGAAGCCGAACTGGCTGCGGTCACCGAGCTCGGGATGACTGCAGCCCAAGGCTACCTGCTTGGCCGCCCCTCGCTCAGGCCGGAGGACTGGCGCACATGGGGGTAGCGGGGGCCGATGCCTGACATATACCCCCAGACATATACCCCCAGGGGGTACTTGCCTTATACCCCTAGGGGGTATACCTTTGCAGTATGAGCACGATCAATGTGAACCCCGCCCATGTGGAATCCGCAGATTCGAAGCCGGATTCCCAGCACGGCTACTCTGCCAACAAGGACGCTTACTTGCTGCGCCTCAAGCGAATCGAGGGGCAAGTGCGCGGTATTGCGCGCATGGTGGAAGAGGACAAATACTGCATCGACATCCTCACGCAAGTCTCGGCAGTCACCAAGGCGCTGCATGCAGTGAGCCTCGGGCTCGTGGAGGAACACATCGGGCACTGCGTCGTCGGCGCAGCGTCCGAGTCCGATCCGGTCGTGCGGGCCGAGCAAATCGACATCAAGGTCAAGGAGGCAGCCGATGCCATCGGGCGCCTGCTGCGGTAACCCCGCAAGCACTCACCACACCATTCAACTCACCACCAAGGAGCACACCATGGGCCACACCGCTACCATCCAGACGAGCGTCAGCGTTTCCGGCATGACCTGCGGGCACTGCGTTTCTGCCGTCAGCGAGGAAATTGAGTCCCTGGCGGGAGTGGAGAATGTCGAGATCGACCTGAATGCCGGCGGAATCTCCACCGTCACCATCACCTCCACCCAGGAATTGTCGCCGGCCGAAATCGGCGAAGCCGTCGCCGAAGCCGGTTACCTGGTAGTCGCCAACGAGGCCTAGGGGCCAATGTGAGCAATCACGACATCCTCCACCCAACAGGCACACGCATCATCGAACTCGACATCGAGGGCATGACGTGCGCATCCTGTGTGGCCCGCGTAGAGCGGAAACTGGGCAAGCTCGAGGGCGTGGAAGCTTCAGTCAACCTCCCCCTCGAATCAGCCCAGGTAACAGTTCCGGACAATGTCACGGACCAACAAATCGTGGACACAGTGAACGCAACGGGCTACAAAGCCTGGATCCGCGAAACCAGCGCCGGTGACGGCGGCGGCGACCACAACGAGTGGCTCCATGACCACAGTGGCGACGCGGGGGGAATGCGGCAGCGTGCGTCTAAGGGAGGAACGACCGAGCGCGCAGAGCATGTGGCCCGTGGCGCCGCGGCAGGCGACCACGATGCGGCCGCGCAAGGCGACCACGGTGCCGCCGCGGCAGGCGACCACGATGCGGGCACCCACGAAGACCACATGCACCACGGACCCGCGTCCCGCCAGCTAAAGCCGAGACTGATCGCCGCGGCCGTATTGACGGTCCCGGTGTTCGCCATCTCGATGGTTCCGGCTCTGCAGTTCCCGCAATGGGGCTGGGTTGCCGCTGCGCTTGCGCTTCCCGTGGTGACGTGGGCTGCCTGGCCCTTCCACCGCGCCGCCGCCATCAACGCGCGCCATTTCGCCTCGACTATGGACACGCTCGTCTCCATTGGCGTCCTCGCCGCATACCTCTATTCTGCGTGGCAGCTCCTTGCCAACCCGACGATCACTGAACACCCCGGCATGGAGACCATGGGAGGTGTGGGCCGTGGGCTCTACTTCGAAGTTGCGGCTGTGGTCACCACCTTCCTGCTTCTGGGCCGCTTCCTTGAGGCCAACGCCAAAGCGAAGGCCGGCGATGCCCTCAAGGCCCTGCTGAATCTGGGAGCCAAGGACGCAACAGTGCTGCGCGACGGCGTCGAGCACAAGATCCCAGCCGAGCAACTCGTGGCAGGGGACATCTTCGTGGTTCGACCGGGTGAGAAGATCGCCACTGACGGACTGGTGACGAGCGGTTCGTCTGCCGTGGATGCTTCATTGGTCACCGGTGAGTCCGTGCCCGTGGAGGTTGGACCGGGAAGCCAGGTCACGGGCGCCACCATCAATACTTCGGGCCGCTTGCTGGTCCGCGCGACCCGCGTGGGTTCCGAGACTACGCTGGCACAAATGGGGCGGTTGGTGAGCCAGGCGCAGACGGGCAAGGCCCCGATTGCACGGCTCGCCGATCGCATCAGCGCCGTCTTCGTTCCGGTGGTCCTGGTCATCGCCGTCGTTACCTTCGTCTTCTGGCTTGCCCTGAGCGGGGACCTCAATGCCTCGTTCACGGCCGCTGTGGCGGTGCTCGTGATTGCCTGCCCGTGTGCGCTTGGGCTCGCGACACCCGTTGGCCTCCTGGCCGGGACCGGCCGGGGCGCGCAGCTCGGCATCCTCATCAAGGGCCCGCAGGTGCTTGAAGATACCCGCACTGTGGACGCCATCCTGCTGGACAAGACCGGAACCGTCACAAGCGGCAAGCTCGCCGTCGGACACACCTTGGCCTTGAACGGCCACTCCCCCGCCGACGTCCTGTCTCTCGCCGGCGCTGTCGAGGCAGCGTCCGAGCACCCCATCGCTCACGCCATTGCCGCTGCCGCCAAGTCCGCTATGCCCGACGCCGGCCCGCTCCCCGCTGTGAAGGACTTCAGTTCCGCCCCGGGCGGCGGAGTCCGGGGGATGGTTGCGCTGAACGGATCCGGAAATGGCGCCGTGCGGACGGTCGTGGCCGGCAGGACCGGCTGGCTGGAACACAACGGAATCTTCCCTGACGATGCACAGCGCCAGGCACTGGCCACTGAGGAAGCAGGTGGCGCTACCGCCATCTGGGTTGCTGTGGACGGGAAGCCCGCTGGAATAGTCACGCTTAGGGACACCGTCAAACCCGGTTCGGCGGCCGCGATCGCGAAGCTCAAGGAACTCGGGATCCGCCCCCTGCTGCTGACCGGAGACAACGCCGCCGTCGCCGCCCAAGTGGCCACCGCCGTCGGGATCGCCCCGGAAGACGTATTCGCCGGGGTCCTGCCGGAAGGCAAAGTGGACGCGGTACGGAAGCTTCAGTCCCAGGGCTCCACCGTGGCGATGGCCGGCGACGGGGTCAACGACGCCGCGGCCCTGGCACAGGCTGACCTTGGCATCGCCATGGGTTCGGGCACGGATGTGGCCATCGAGGCCTCGGATCTGACCGTGATGGGCAGCGACCTCGGGCAGCTGGTGCAAGCCATCGAGCTGTCCCGGAAGACGCTCTCCACCATCAAGACGAACCTGTTCTGGGCGTTCTTCTACAACGCCATCGGTATCCCCGTGGCCGCCCTTGGCTTGCTCAACCCGATGATCGCCGGCGCGGCCATGGCTGCGAGCTCGGTCCTGGTGGTCGCAAATTCGCTACGATTGCGCTCGTTTGCAAAGTAGCGGCGGCGCCCAACCGGCTTGGGAATCTAGGCCGTTCCGAAACGGACGGCCGCACGGGCCCTGGCTTTGGCTGCTTCCTCGTCGCGGTTGCGGGCCGGCGCATGGGTCACCAGGGAATCGAGCAGATGCTGGGTGACATGCGCGATCTCGTGGACCGCCTCGGCGAAGGCTTCCTCGTTGGCCTTGGACGGTTTGGTGGTGCCACTGATTTTGCGCACGTATTGCAGGGCTGCGGCTTCCACCTCCGCGGAGGTGGCTCGTGGCTCGAAATTGTGGAGGGTGTGGATGTTCCGGCACATATCAACATGCTAAGCCCCGGTCTCCAATCGTGGGCCGGTATTTAGAGCGCCCTCTCGGATGGAACCGGCTCGACGTCGTTCGCGTGGTCAAGCTGCAGCGACGCGTAGTCTTCACCAGGCTCCGCGGCATCACGCTTGTCCGCGCGGAGCTCGTCGATTCGCACGAGGACTACTCCGCACACGATGAGTGCCCCGCCCACGAGCTGGATGGCCCCCGGCAACTCGGCCAGCAGCAGCCACGCCCACACGACTGCGAACAGTACTTCCGTGAGCGAGACGAAGGATGCCACCTTGGAGCCGAGGCTTCGTGCCGCCATGATCCCCGTGACGTAGGACAGCACGGTGGACAAGATGACGAGGCCCGCGATCGAAACCCACCACGGCGTGGTCCACGGTCCGAGTTGCGTATCTTCGGCGGCAAAAGTCAGGGACACCAGGCCGGTCCCACCGGCAATCCAGATGAGGACTGAGCCTGCCGTAAGGCCGCCGGCGGCCAGCACAATGGGCGGCAACGTGTCGTTCTGCCTGGCTGTGATAAAGAAGTAGATGACCAGGCAGACGGCCGCGGCCATGCCCCAGAGGACGCCGACGAAGTCCACCTTCACGGCGCCGGTGAGATCAAGCACCAGGACAAGTCCGCCGAGGGAAAGCAGTGTTCCAATGGCGGTGAGGGCCCTCGGACGGCGTCGGCTGGCTGCCCACAGCCACAGGACGATCATGGTTGGCGCGAGGTATTCGAGCAGGAGCGCGACCCCCACGGACAGCCTGGACACCGCGTTGAAGTAGAAGAGCTGGCATGCTGCAACGCCAATCACACCGAATAGCAGGATGGTGAGCCAGTTGTCCTTGAGCTGGTGCCAACGGCCCCGGAGAGCGACGACGGCCGGGATCGTCAGGATGAGCGAGGCACCGCTCAACCGGATCGCAACTGCAGCGCCGGGGGTCCACCCGGTTTCCAGGAGGGACTTGGCAAACGAGCCGGACAAGCCGAAGACCGCCGAGGAAAAGAGCGCGAGCCCCAGGCCCGACGCCATGAAGCCCGCAGCACCAGCCCGGTTTGTTGCAGCTGACACAGCAGCCTCCTGTCAGGAGTAAAATGGGTTACGCTGCTGACACTACTCCCGAGAGATGTAAGGAGTCAAAGTGCTTTTTGCACCTGACACTGAAGTGGCGCTTCGAAGCGTGGTCAATTTGATCAATACGGCCGCAAACGGCACCGAAGCCCTTGCGAGTGTCGCCGAACTCCACGCCTTCCTCGATGCGGAAGAATTCACGGGGACCAGGGAGGGAACCGAGGCGGAATTGGCCAGCGTGAAGCGACTGCGGAGTCAGCTGGCTTCGCTGTGGACGTCCGATGAGGACGCGGCCGCAAAGACCGTCAACCAGCTCCTCGCAGACGCACGCGCACTCCCGCAGCTGGTCAAGCACGACCACTGGGATTGGCACCTGCACGCCACTACCCCCGAAGCGCCCCTCGCGGAACGCATGGGCACGGAAGCTGCCATGGCCCTCGTGGACGTCATCCGCAGCAAGGAAATGGACCGCCTGCGGGTGTGCGCGGCGGAGGATTGCGACGCCGTCGTGCTTGACCTGAGCCGCAACCGATCCAAGCTCTACTGCGACACCGGCAACTGCGCCAACCGGACGCACGTGGCAGCCTACCGGGCACGGAAAGCCTCAGGTACGGAGTAGGCGGGCGTCACGCCGTGCAACTTTTCGGGGCGTGACGCCCGCGGTCTGCCGCGGGTTTCCGGGGTTGCTGCGTCGGCCAGCCGGCAAAAAGTTGCGTGGCGTGACGCAGACCAAGACGGCCTAGTCTGCGTCGGGGGTTTCCGTCTCACTGCCCGCGTGGGGGGCCGCGGAACCGTGGCCCTGGCCCGGCTTCCTGGAGCTCAGGTTGACGCCCGAGCCCTTGCCGAGGTGTTCGGCGTTTTCCTTGTGGCTCATGGAAAGCATCGCAGAAAGGACGAGGCTCACAATGAAGGCGATGCCGGCACCGGTAAAGGCGAGGTCAAAGCGCGGGGTGCGGGCGCTGCCGCCGGAGGCGAAGATCAGCACGGCGAAGAAGATCACGACGCCCCAGAACGCGGAGAACATCAGCGGTCCCTTCACCGAGGTCCGCATCTTGCGCGGCTCTCCTGGTTTCTGGTCAGCCAAGGTCATTCCTCCAATGTGGGTGCTGGCGCCGTGTGCGCCTTGAGAGTTCTACGCAGGGTAGAACGTACGACTACTAGTTTACGGCCTCAGCGGAGGGCGTTCGCCCATCGTGCCGCAGGCTCAGCCCGGACAGCACCCACAAGACTCCCGAGATGATGGCGCCGCCGCCGGCAACACCGAGAAGCGCGTGGGCTCCAAGGCTGATGAAGAACGGCAGTGCAACGGCGGTGCCGATGCCCACCACACCGGAAATGATCCAGTCGCGGGCAAGCACGTGCCCTCCGCGCTGCCGGAATCCCTGGACCAGCTCAAACGCCCCGAGCACCAGCAATCCTACGAGCGCGGAAAGTCCGGCACCTGCGTCGGACTGCGTAATCAGAGCACCCACCCCTGCCAGGCCAACGACGACGGCCGCGGCCGCCGGAACGCTCGCGGCCAGGAACGCGGCGCCCGCGGTTGCGAGCAGGTAGAGTCCGGTAGCCCAGGCAAGAACGTGAACGGAGGGCGAGCCCCAGAAGACGGTCACGGCTCCAAACACCAGCGCAGTACCGGCGCGGAGAAGTACGGGCTTCCAGAGACCAGCTGCTGTAGGCGTGGATGAAGTCGCTGAAGAGGCGGGGAGAGTCACCAGTCCAGTTTAGTGCGAACCGAGGACCATCCATTTGTCAGAGCGGGCCCGCACCCCGAGAGTGACCCCCCGGGCCATCATGTAGCCCAGCGCGAACGCTGCCCAGAGCCACACGAGCCCCGCCGCGCCGTCGGGCCTGGTCAGGTGGACTGCCGCCAAAAGCGGCAGATAGACCACGAGGTTCACGACGCCGGCAATCGCCAGGTAGCGGGCATCTCCCGCGCCGATCAGCACGCCGTCCAGGACGAAGACGTACCCCGCGAGGGGCTGTCCGACGGCGAGCACCCACAGGGCCGCTGTGAGCGCGGACTGAACGCCGGCGTCGGTGGTGAAGAGGAAGCCCGCCCACGGAGCGGCCACCGCGAGGAGTACGCCGGTCACCATACCGAAGCCCACGCCCCAGCGGATCATGGTGCGGGTGAGTTCCCGCGCCCGGGCCGGGTGGGAAGCTCCGAGTTCCTTGCCGATGAGGGCCTGTGCGGCAATCGCCAAGGCGTCCAGGGCGAAGGCGAGGAAGGAGAAAATGGTCATCGCAAGCTGGTGGGCGGCGAGGTTCACGGACCCTTGGGAAGTGACCACCAGGACCGTGGCGAGGATAGCCAGACGCAGGCTGAGAGTGCGGAGCATGAGCCATGAACCCACCCTGGTCATCGTGCGGATTCCATGCCAGTCCGGGCGCAGCGAAACGCCGTGCCGCCAGGCATTCCGTCCCACCATCACCAGATAGACGGCAGCCATGGCCCACTGGGCAATGCTTGTGCCGATGGCCGACCCTGCCACGGACAAATGCAGCCCGTAGACCAGGACGGCATTAAGGCCGATGTTCACGGCGAACCCCGCCGTCGCGACCACCAACGGCGTGCGGGTGTCCTGCAGTCCGCGCAAGACCCCCGTCCCAGCGAAGATCAGCAGCATGGCGACGAGTCCCGGCATGGACCAGCGCAGGTAGTCGACGGCGTAGGCCCGCACCTCGCCGTTGGCTCCAAGCAGCCCGAGCAGCGGCCCGGCCGCGAAGAAGCCGGCCACGGCCAGGACTGTGCCCAGCAGCAAGGCCAGCCAGACGCCGTCGCGCCCTGCGGCCAGCGCTTTGCCGAGCTTTCCGTCTCCGATGGCCCGCGCCACAGCGGGAGTCGTCGAATATGCCAGAAAGACCATAAGTCCGACGGCGGTGTACAGCAGGGTGGAGGCCAGACCCACTCCGGCCAGCTGAGGGACGCCAAGGTGCCCCACAATGGCGGAGTCGGCCAGGAGGAAGAGGGGTTCTGCGATGAGCGCCCCAAAGGCAGGGACAGCGAGGCGCAGGATCTCGCGGGCAGTGGAGGGCGCGGTGGGACGGGTCGCTGTTTGGGGCACTTTCCCAGCCTAGCGGGGGGCGCAGACGCTGCCGAGCCCGGTCGGCACCGTCATACGGCGCATCAGTATCGGCACCGTCGATACACTCTCGTCATGAGCGAGCTTCCCTCCCACTCCGTCACGCTGCGGTTCCTTGCTTCCCCCACCGACGTCGGACACAGCGGGTCCGTCGACGCCGGCACTGTCCTTGAGTGGGTGGACAAGGCGGCGTACGCGGCAGCCGTCGGCTGGGCGAAGTCCTATTGCGTCACGGCTTATGTGGGCAACATCCATTTCGCCGACCCCGTGAACAGCGGAGACATGGTCGAGGTCGAAGCGACCATCGTCTACACGGGCCGCTCCTCCATGCACATCCGGACCATCGTGTCCTCCGGCGACCCCAAGGGCGGGCCGGCCACGATGCGCAGCCAGTGCCTGGTGATCTTCGTTGCGGTTGGTCCCGACGGCCGCCCGGTACCCGTCCCCCAGTTCAAGCCCTCGACGCCGGAGGAAGTCGAGCAGCGCGACAACGCCCTCGCCCGGATCGCCGTGCGGGAAAAGATCGTCGAAGCCATGAACGCGCAGGAATATACCGACGCCGGCACTGCCGAGCGCGTTGTCCTCCGCTTCATGGCGGCGCCCACCGATGTGAACTGGGGCGGAAAGGTCCACGGCGGCATCGTCATGAAGTGGATTGATGAGGCCGCCTACGTCTGCGCTTCCCGGTACTGCGGCAAGGACACCGTGGCGGTGTTCTCCGGGGGCGTGCGCTTCTACCGGCCGCTCTTGATCGGCGACGTGGTGGAAGTAGAAGCCCGTCTCGTCTACACAGGCCACAAAGGCATGCACATTGCCGTCCATGTTCGCTCCGGAAGCCCCAAGAGCCGTGAGATGAACCTGACCACGTACTGCCTCACGGTCATGGTGGCCAGGGACGAAACCGGCACGTCCGTGCCGATCCCACCCTGGGTGCCGGAAACCGACGAGGACCGGCGCCTTCACGCCCACGCCCGCGAACTCCTGGAGATCCGAGGACGGGCTCCCGGAAACCGGATGCCCGATCATTTGCTCAACGGAGCCTAGAACCCGCCTCCGCCAGTCTCGCCCGCCATATTGGCGAAGCGGGAGTAATGCCCCTGGAAGGCAACCACGATGTCCTTGGTGGGACCGTTACGGTGCTTGGCGATGAGGATGTCGGCTTCGCCGGCGCGCGGGGATTCCTTGTCGTAGACGTCTTCGCGGTGAAGCAGGATGACCATGTCGGCATCCTGCTCGATGGAACCGGATTCACGGAGGTCCGAGACCATGGGCCGCTTGTCCTGGCGCTGTTCGGATCCACGGTTGAGCTGCGAGAGCGCGATGACCGGAACCTGCAGCTCCTTGGCCAACAGCTTGAGGGCACGCGAGAATTCGGAGACTTCCTGTTGGCGGGATTCCACCTTCTTGCCGGAGCTCATGAGCTGGAGGTAGTCGAGGATCACCAGTTTGAGGTCGTGCTGTTGCTTGAGGCGGCGGCACTTGGCCCTGATTTCCATGAGGGACATATTGGGGCTGTCATCGATGAACAACGGCGCATCGTTCATACGGCCCATGGTGGTGGCGATCTTGGACCATTGCTCGTCCTTGATGGTGCCCTTGCGCAGGTCCTGAAGGCCAATGGTGGCTTCCGCGGACAGCAGGCGCATCGCGATTTCGTTGCGTCCCATTTCCAGGGAGAACATCACGGTGGCGAGGTTGTTCTTGATCGCGGCGGAACGGGCGAAGTCAAGCGCGAACGTGGACTTACCGACGGCGGGGCGCGCGGCGATGACGATCATCTGGCCCGGGTGCAGGCCATGGGTGAGCTCATCGAGTTCGTAGAACCCGGTAGGGACCCCTGTCATGCCCTCCCCGCGGTGGCCGGATGCCTCGATCTCGTCAACAGTGGATTCCATGACGTCCTTGAGCGCCACGTAGTCCTCCGCGGTGCGGCGTTCGGCCACGGCATAGATCTCGGCCTGGGCCTGGTTGACGAGGTCTTCGACCTCTCCGTCCTGGCCGTAGCCCATCTGGACGATCTTGGTGCCGGCGTTGACGAGGCGGCGCAGGACGGCGCGTTCAGCCACGATTTCGGCGTAGTAGCCGGCGTTGGCCGCTGTGGGCACGGTCTGGATCAGCTCGTGCAGGTAGGCAGGGCCGCCGATCCTGTTGATCTCGCCGCGCTTGGTCAGCTCATCGGACACCGTGACGGCATCGGCAGGTTCGCCGCGGCCGTAGAGGTCGATGATGGACTCGTAGATGGTCTCGTGGGCCGGGCGGTAGAAGTCATGGCCGCGGACGATTTCCACGACGTCGGCAATGGCGTCCTTGGACAGCATCATGCCGCCGAGAACTGATTGCTCAGCGGGAATGTCCTGGGGAGGTTTGCGGCTGGCGTCCGATGTCCGGCCGCCCTCGATCGAATCCAAGTGCGTAACTGACAAGCCGTCCTCCATTTTGTACCGCGCAGATAACTGTTCCCGGCGGTGCGGTAGGCGAATACCCGGGGTGTGGGTTGCTCCGACCGCGCCGTTTATGCCGGCTGGTCCAAACTGTTCCGTACGGCACCGACAATTTTGGTTTCCCCGAGATTTCCACAACTTATCCACAGACAGGTCCGCAGGCGCGCTGCTTTTCGACGGCACCAAGGTGCCGTCCACAAGAAACAGGGGTTTTCCAAGTACCTAAAGCAGGTACTCAGCCACGTTAGCCCTGCTTTTCCGAGGCACCAAGCCGGGCCTGTGGATAAAGTGTGGAATACACACCCCTGCTTGTGCACAGTCTGTGCATGACCCTGTGGAAAGAGAAATTCTTTTGCCGGAAAGTAGCCCCTGAGCTGGGAAAACGTTCTTCATGCCATGTGGATTAAAAGTATTTTCTTCAACAGATCATCCACAGGCCGGGTTCGCTCCATCCGCGCTCCGCCCCTCCTTCATTGACCCAAAGAGGGATAAATATTCCAAAAATGTGATACTCCCCACAATAGCTCCGGAAATTTGACAGCCGGCTCTCAGAAGCTATGCCGGAGCAGGAATGTGCTGTGGATAACTGCGTTCTGACATAAGCTCTAGGTATGGGTTTCACCGTGGGGGATGTACTGCTGGTCGCAATGCCCGTTGTCATCCTTGTGGCTGTGGTTTGGGGCCTGACGGCGGCATTCAAGCCACGCAACTCAGGGCTGTCCGACGCCGAGCGCTATCAACGCGAGCTGGCCGCACGCTCGGCAGCCCACCAGGCCGCACAAGTGCAGGCGGCGACGGCGGCAAGGGCCCGCATCGATGCATCCACAAGACCGAGCCAAAACGCGCAGCAACAGTCCCAGCAGGACAGCCAGGCGCGGGCTGCGCTGAAGGCGCAAGCCGGGGCCGGCCGGGGCGTCGGCCAGGCCGGCTACAACGGTCCCGTTCTTCCCAACGGGCAATTGAATCCACAGTTGGCCCTGCAATTGCAGGGCATGGTCCGCAGTGGGCAGAAGATTCAGGCCATCAAGCTCCTGCGCCAGCAAACCCACTCGGACTTGTTGACCGCCAAGAACTACATAGATCGGCTTTAGCGCATGTCATCCCTACTCATTCCGGTCTTGATCCTGGTGGCCGTCGTCGTTGGCGTGCTGCTGATCAGCCGCGTGCTCTCCCGCCGCTCAGCGGAACTTCGCGACAATGCCGCCGCAGGCAAGGCGGCCGTGGACCCTGCGGAGCTGGCCCGCGAGGCCGCCGCAAAGCTCAGCGAGGATCAGCACCGGCAGTTGTATTCCCTGATCGCCCAAGGCCAGGCCATGGCTGCCATCAAGCTGTACCTCAGCGCCACCGGAGAAGGCCTGCGCGCCTCACGGGACGCCGTCGGCGCCCTTGCAGCGCACCCGCAGCCCTTCCGCAGGCCCGAGCCCGCTCCGCAAGACCTCTTGCCCGACGACGACGAGCCGGAGCGCTTCCCATACCGTTACCGGGCGATCGCCAGCAAGGGTGACGTCACGCGTGAGGTGAGCAGCAACATGCTCAATGACGAGATCTACGGACGGATCCGCACCCTGGCCAAGAGCGGGGATGTCGAAGCGGCAGCGTTGGCCCTGACCAAGCATTCCGACATCAGCATGAAGCAGGCCCTGGAGTTCATCGAGCTACTGGACGACTAGCAGCCGAGGCTCCGCTAGCGTCCCGCGGTGATCCCTGCGAGGAGTTGTTCAAAAGGCAGGGATTCCATCGCGTCCGCCTTGCGGTGCGGCTGTTCGCCGCTCAGAAGCCGGGCAAGCTCGCCCGCGGCCCGGTCCACGCGGACCGATAGCGGCGACGCGCCGTCGTCGGTGTTTCCCCAATCCTGGGGTCCGGCGAAGACGGACGTTTGGGTGATCCGGGTGCGAAGGTAGGTGAAGAGCGGACGCATGGCGTAGTCGAGCACCATCTGGTGCCGGTCGGTGCCGCCCGTGGCGCCGAGAAGAACTGCCTTGCCGTCCAGGGACTTCGGGTCCAGAACGTCGATGAAGGACTTGAAAAGCCCGCTGTAGGAGGCGCTGAAAACGGGCGTGACGGCGATGATGCCATCGGAATCCTCGACGCCGGCGATCACCTCCGCAAGGCGCGGCGCTGCATAGCCGGTGACGAAATTGTTGGCGATATCCACGGCCAGGTCCCGGAGTTCGACAACGTCCACCCGTACCTCGTACCCGGCATCGCCCAGCTGGCGCCTGGCCGATGCGGCGAGCTGGTCTGCAAGAAGCCTGCTCGACGACGGTACGCCAAGTCCGGCGGAAAGGACGGTTATGCGGCGGGTCTCCATGGCGATCTCCTGTTGCTGGTCGGTTTGATGGCTTCAAACCAGAGTACATGCGTTTGCATCTATACTCCCAAACTGTGCCCCCTCCCCTTTTATTCCCCCGCTACAGCCGCACTGTTCCCTGGATGCACATCACCGAGTTCCCGCCCACCCAGATGTCGCCGTCTTCCGCTTTGACGTGGATGCGTCCTGCCCGGCCCAGCACCGTACCCTGCGCGGCGACGTATTGCTCAGGCGCCCGGCCGCTGCCGATCAGCCACTGGGCCGCTCCCGCGTTAAAGCTTCCGGTCACTGGGTCCTCCACCATGGCATCTCCGGGAATGAACGTCCGGACCTCGAAATCGACGCCGGCACCCGGTTCATGGGCACCGATCACTCCAACCTTCAGATCCCCCAACGCCGCAAGGTCGGGTTCAAGGCCGAGGACCTGTTCGGCCGATTCGAGCAGGACACCGATCCATTGCGGGCCGTTGACAAGCCACGAGGCATCCAAGAGCGCAGTTCGGGGCAGTCGGAGTCCGGCAACCAACTGTTCCGTGGCTGCCTCGCCGACCGGCCCGAAACGGGTCAGCGGCGGTGCAGCGAAGGCAAGGCGGCCGTCGTCGTGCTTTACCTTGACCAAGCCTGCGCCGCATTCCTGGACCAGCGTCCCTTCCTGCTTCGGGACACCGCCGGCCGCCAGCCACGCGTGCGCCGAGCCGAGAGTCGGATGGCCCGCGAACGGAAATTCCTCGCTGCCAGTGAAGATCCGCACGCGGTAATCGGCCGCAGGATCACTCGGTGGCAGCAGGAAGGTGGTCTCAGACAAGTTGGTCCAGTTGGCAAAGTGCTGCATCTGCTCCGTGCCGAGCCCCTCGGCGTCGACGACCACGGCAAGCGGATTACCGAAATACGGCACGTCGGTGAAGACATCCACTTGCGAGAAGGGCCTGGTGCGCATCGTTTCAAGGTTCACCGCTGCAGGCTATCACCGGCGGTGCGAGCGCAAAGCAAAGGACCCCCGCTTCCGGGAACCGGAGACGGGGGTCCTTCTTGCTACGTCAAGGATTACTTCCCTGCAACGACCTCAAGGTCGATGACAGCGGAAACGTCCTCGTGCAGGCGGACGTTGGCCTGGTACGAACCAAGGGACTTGATGTGGTTCGGCAGTTCAACGTTGCGCTTGTCGATGGAGCCGAGGCCAGCGGCCTCAACTGCAGCAGCGACATCAGCCGGCTTGACGGTGCCGAAGAGACGACCGGACTCGCCGGCCTTCACTACGAGCTTGACCTTCTTGGAAGAAAGCGCAGAAGCCTGGGCCTGTGCAGCTTCAACCGAAGCGTGGGCACGAGCAGCGCGGGCAGCCTTGATGGACTCAACCTGCTTCTCGCCACCCTTGGTCCAGGTCAGGGCGAAGCCGCGGGGCAGCAGGAAGTTACGTGCGTAACCGTCCTTGACCTCGACAACATCGCCAGCAGCACCGAGACCGGTTACTTCGTGGGTCAGAATGAGCTTTGCCATGTTAGTTAATCCCTTCCTTAGCCGCGGCCAGCGCCGGAGTAAGGCAGCAGAGCAACTTCGCGGGCGTTCTTGATTGCCTGGGCGATTTTGCGCTGTTCCTGCACCGTGACGCCAGTGACGCGACGGGCGCGGATCTTTCCGCGGTCGGAGATGAACTTGCGCAGCAATGCTACGTCCTTGTAGTCGATGACAGTGATGTCAGCGGCCTTCAAGGGGTTGGACTTTGGTTTGGGCTTACGGAGTTCAGCCTTAGCCATCGTGGAGCTCCTTTTCTATGGAGCCCGTGGAATGGATCCACGGGATGGTGGTGCTCGACGGCGGTCGCCACCCGGGTGCCTCGCGGCACGTCCGGCGGGTTCCGGCGTCGAACTTTAATGAGTGTTTAGAAGGGAGGTTCGGAATCCGGGCCGTTGCCCCATCCACCCGCATTGCTGACACCCGGGGTAGCCCAGGGGTCTTCCTGCGGTGCGGATTGGCCGCCGCCCCACGTTCCGCCGGAGTTGCCGCCCTGGTTTGCACCAGCGCCGCCTCCGAAGCCACCGCTGTTGTTGCCGCCGCCGAAGCCGCCCTGGCCACCCTGACCGCCGGAGCGCTGGGTGCGGTTGACCTTGGCGTTGGCGTAACGCAGGCTCGGGCCGATTTCATCGACTTCGAGCTCGATAACGGTGCGCTTCTCGCCTTCCTTGGTTTCGTAGGAACGGCTCTTCAGGCGGCCGGAAACGATCACGCGCATACCCTTGGTGAGGGATTCGGCGACGTTTTCGGCTGCTTCGCGCCATACCGATGCGCGGAGGAACAGGGTTTCCCCGTCCTTCCATTCATTGGACTGGCGGTCGAAGGTCCGGGGAGTAGAAGCGATGGTGAAGTTCGCTACCGCCGAGCCTGACGGTGTGAACCGCAGTTCGGGGTCATTGGTGAGATTACCGATGACCGTAATAGTGGTTTCGCCTGCCATCTACTGCCTCCTTGTTCGTTCCTGCGGGGTAAAGAATGAAAGCCTGGAGCTGAAATTACTCAGCAACGACCTTCTGCTCTTCGGGGCGGGTGATCTTGGTGCGCATGATGGTCTCGTTGAGACTCAGCTGGCGATCAAGTTCCTTGGCGGTTTCCGGCTTGGCGGTGAAGTTCACCACAGCGTAGATACCTTCGGACTTCTTCTTGATGTCGTAAGCGAGGCGACGGCGGCCCCAGATGTCAACCTTTTCGATGGTTCCACCATCGGTGGTGATGACATTGAGGAACTTCTGAAGCGACGGCTCTACGGTACGCTCTTCGACCTCGGGGTCGATGATTACCATCAATTCGTAAGGACGCATATGTGAACCCACCTCCTTTGGGCTAAGCGGTTACGGCATTTCCGTAACAGGAGGTTCATTTGCGATGAACAGTGCTGCTGACCGCTTCCAGAAGCGGAAGCAGGGCGCAGCACAGACTTCAATATCTTAGTCCATTTCCCGCCCCTAAGCCTATTCGGCGTGTCGGCTGCGCGGAACGGCTTGCCTCGCCTATGTGGATAACTTTGGCGGCTCAGGCAGACTGAACCCATGACCGTCCTCAAATCCGTCGCACTCTTCATCCTCGCGGCAGTCGCCGAGATCGGCGGGGCCTGGCTCGTGTGGCAATCAGTCAGGGAGGCCAAACCGTGGTGGTGGGCGGGCCTCGGTATCGCAGCCTTGGGTATCTACGGTTTCGTCGCAGCGTTCCAGCCTGACGCACACTTCGGCCGTGTCCTCGCAGCATACGGAGGAGTGTTCATCGCCGGATCATTGGCTTGGGGAATGCTCATGGACGGATTCCGCCCGGACCGTTGGGACGTCATCGGCGCCATGATCTGCATCCTGGGCGTCGCCGTCATCATGTTCGCGCCCCGGTCTGGCAGTTGAGCCGTCGAAGGCAGCTAAGCCGTCACGCTGCGCAGCTTTCTGGACGGTCCGACGTCGGGATCCCCCGGATTTCCGGGTCGCAGCTCGACGCCGGACGCTAAAAGTCTGCGTGGCGTGACGCCGGGGCGTGCCGGCCCCCGTGCCATGATCTGACTATGAACGCCCCAGCAAAGAACCACCGCCCGAAGTCTGCCCGAGCCAAACGTTCGCAATTGCGGTTTTGGCTCATGATCGTCACAGGCGTCATTGCGGCCGTAGCGACCGGAATATGGGGTCAGTGGACCTACGCGCCTGCCGCGGGCTGGGCGGTGGCCGCTGCGGTGTATAACGTTTTCGTCTGGGCCGTCATCACCCCCATGAAAGCCGAACAAACGAGAAGCCATGCCACGCAAGAAGATCCACGGCGCTCCACCGCCGACCTCCTCATCCTGTGTGCCGCCGTCGGTTCGCTCGCCGCCGTCGTGCTGGTGATGATCGGCGCCAAGGACGCGCACGGATTCGACAAATTCATGCTCGCCCTGCTTGCCCTCGTTGGTGCAGCGGCGTCTTGGCTCCTGGTGCACACCCTCTTCACGTTGCGCTATGCCGAGGTGTACTACACGTCCGATCCACCCCAAGGCATCGAATTCAACCAGAAAGAACCGCCGCAATACACGGATTTCGCGTATATGGCATTCAGCCTGGGGATGACCTACCAAGTCTCGGACACGTCGATCACCACCAGGGCAATGCGGTCCGCCGCTTTGCGGCACAGCCTGCTCGCCTACGTTTTCGGCGTCGGGATCCTGGCAACCACCATCAACCTCGTAGTGAGCCTCGCTTCCTGAGCAGGGCCGACGCCAGGCTAAATCGCCGTCCGGAAGAACAACTCCGCCACCGTGGCCAGGTGGCGGGGGTCCTCAACGCCGCACAGCTCGCGTGCCGAGTGCATCGACAGAAGGGGCACCCCGACGTCGACCGTCCGGATTCCCAGGCGGGTAGCCGTGAGGGGACCGATGGTAGAGCCGCACGGGACGTCATTGTTGGAGACGAACTCTTGGTAAGGGACTCCCGCCTCGCCGCAGAGCCGGGCCCAGAATGCCGCGCCGGTGGCATCCGTGGCATAGCGCTGGTTGGCGTTGATCTTGAGAAGCGGTCCGCCGTTGAGGATGGGCCGGTTGGCGGGATCGTGCCGCTCGGGGTAGTTGGGGTGGACGGCGTGGCCGGCATCCGCGGAAACACAGAACGACGCCGACAACGCCTGGCGCCGTTCGCTCACCGTCGCGCCGAATCCGTCGGAGATCCGGGTGAGGATGTCTTCAAGGATGGGTCCGCAGGCACCGGAGCGCGAGGCGGAGCCGACTTCTTCGTGGTCGAAGGCGGCCAGGACCGCGATGGGCCCCCCGGCTGGCGCACCCGCGGCTGCGTGCGCGATGAGTGCCGCAAGCCCGGCGTGGGTCGAGGAGAGGTTGTCGAGACGTCCTGACGCGAAGAACTCGCCCTTGGCGCCGAACTGCTCAGGCGCCTGGGTGTCCGCGACGACGATGTCATAGCCGCCGATCTGCGCGGGATCCACGGAAGCCCCGGCCACGGAGTCCGCCAGGATTGCCAGGACGTCCGCGGAATCGGGATCGCCGAGGCCGAACACCGGGTTCATGTGCTGTTGCTTGTCGAGCGTGAGGCCGTCATTGACGGCCCGGTCCAGGTGGATGGCCAACTGCGGAAAGCGCAGGAGCGGTCCGGTAGCTGTGAGGTGCTGGGTGCCGTCCAGCATCACGAGCCGCCCCGCGAGCCGAAGCTCACGGTCCAGCCAGGAGTTCAACAAAGGGCCGCCGTAGACCTCGACGCCGGCCTGGAGCCAGCCGAACTTTCCCGTCGTCGGCTTGGGCTTGAGCTTGAAGGATGGAGAATCCGTGTGGGCGCCAAGGATGTTGAATGCAGTGGTCGGAGTTGCGCCTTCGGGCGTCACCCAAGCGATGAGGGCTCCGTCCCGGATCACGTAGAAACTGCCGGCTCCGCCTTCCCATGGCTGAAGTTCATCAAGGGCCGCGAAACCGGCCGCATCGAGCCGGCGCGCGGCCTCGTTGACGGCGTGGAAGCTCGACGGCGATGCGCCCACATACGCGCCAAGGTCCTGGATGTGTTCTGCAGCGGAGTTCGAAGGCATGGCTCCGAGTCTAGCCTCGGCGACGGACGACGCGGCCTCGAACCGGCAGTCCTAGTAGTCCGGGTTGCTCGGGATCACGAGTCCTGTTTCGTACGCGTAGACCACCACTTGGACCCTGTCGCGCAAGTGCAGTTTGGTGAGGATCCGCCGCACGTGGGTTTTGACCGTGGCCTCGGACAGAAAGTACTTGTGGGCGATTTCCGCGTTGGACAGCCCTCCCGCGATAGCTTCCAGCATCTCGGTTTCGCGGGGCGTCAATTCGTCGAGCAGCGGATCACGGGGCTGGGCTATGGCCTGGCCGGGCATACGACCCCCGCGGACGTAGGTTTCCAGGAGCCGCTGGGTGACCCTCGGAGCCACCACGGCGTCGCCGCTGGCCACAAGCCGGACGCCCTGGACCAACTCGGCAGGTGCAACATCCTTGAGCAGGAATGCGGAAGCCCCTGCCTGCAGGCCGGAGAAGGCATATTCATCGAGGTCGAAAGTTGTCAGGATGATGATCCTGGCGTTGGATGCCGAGGCCGTGATCCGCCGTGTGGCTTCGATTCCATCCACGGCAGGCATCCGGACGTCCATGAGCACCACGTCCGGTTCCAATTCCTCGACCCTCCGCACTGCTTCGGCGCCGTCGGAGGCTTCGCCCACTACCTCAAGGTCGTCTTCGCCTTCCAGGATGAGCCGAAACCCCATGCGCAGCAGGGGCTGGTCGTCCACCAGCAGAACCCTGATCGGAGCATTGTCAGTCATGATTTCCCCTTGTCGCCATTCCAGTTCAGCTCCGCATGGACGCGCCACCCGCCGTGTATTCCAGGACCGGCATCCACGGTTCCAGCATAAATTCCCGCACGTTCACGCATCCCCGCGATGCCCTGGCCCGTTCCCAAAGCCGCCTCTTCGGTGCCCGGATCCCGGGAGCCCCGGCCGTCGTCGAGCACTTCAATGGTGACCGAGTCGCCCTCACGCACGATCCTCACATCCACGTGGCTTGAGGAACGCCCGTACCTGAGCACATTGGTCAGGGACTCCTGCACGATCCGGTAGACGGTGAGCTGGAACGCCGGGTCTTCAGGAAGGGCCGGGCCCGTGTGTGAATAGTGCAACGGCAGCCCTGCCGTCCGGAATCCATCGAGCAGCTTGCTCAGGTCGTGCCCGGAAACCAACGGCTCCAAAGGCGCCGGGCGGGCTGAGTCGTCGCGCAGCACGCCGAGCACGCGGCGCATGTCGGCCAGCGCGGCCCTGCCGGTGCGGGACAGTTCGCCAAGCACCTCTCCCGCGCGCTCAGGATCCTTCTTGACCACGACGGCGGCGCCGTCCGAGAGGCTGATCATGACAGTGAGGGAGTGGGCCACGACGTCGTGCATCTCCCGGGCGATCCGGTTGCGTTCGGTGACGGAACCCAAGCGGGCCGTGCGTGCTGCCCAGGCCCTGATTTCGCTCTCGTGCTCACGCCGCTGCCGCACCGAAATGCCGATGCCGGTGGCGATCAGGTTGGACAACAAAATGCTGACCGCGGCGGCGATGTTGCTGATGAGGTGGAAATTCTCCGGAACCGCCTCTCCGTTGGATGGGGTCGCCGGACTGATCCACATGAACAGGTACACGAGGGTCAGCGGCAGGCTCGCCGCGCCAAACACCGTCAACGCGTATCTCCGGGTCCTCGCCACGGCCACGGCGTACAGCGCGAACCACAATCCCGCGGAGACATTCGAACCCCAGGGATTCAACAGCGTCACGGCCACTTCGAGGACCGCAACGGCCGCCGTGACACTCAGCGGATTGCGGCGTCGAAGGAACAGGATGGCTGCAATTGCAACGAGCAAAAATGCGGCGAACCACTTGCCATCCACAATGGAGTTGATGAATGTGGGCAGTGCCAGCAGCGAATAGCAAAGCACCACCACCGCGTCCGTGACCCGCGGGTGCTCAAAGAGATAGCGGCGGATCCTGCCACGGCGGCGCAGCGTGATTTCAGCAAAGGACGCGTCGGCCACGTGGGCCGACGCGTCCTGTGCTGGCAACTCTTCACTCATGGCTTGAGCCTAGTGGCCTTGCCTGGAGTGGGCGTCCCCGGCTTGCCAATCAGACGATCGCGAATCAGACGTCGCGCTTCTTGAGCACAATGAGGGCCGGAACCATGAACAAGATGACGTAGCCAAGGAACACGAGGCCGCCCGCCCATGGGTCAAGGATGCCGTCCGCGTGGCCGATCGACAAGAAGCGGCCCCCGGCGTCACTGGGCAGGTACTGCGGGACGTACTTCCAAAAGTCTCCCGGTGCCAAGCTGAGGAACTGCCCGGCGAACGGGAGGACGAACATGATGCCCACCAGGACGGTAATGCCGCCCGCAGAGTTCTTCAGCAGTGTTCCGAGCGAGAGGCCGATCAGCGCAACGCCGGCGACGTACAAGCCACCGGTGAAGACGCTGTAGAGGACACCATCCGTGCTCCAGCCAAGGTCAAGGCCGAAGTTGGCGAACATGGGCGACGCCAGGAGGAAGGTCACGATGCCGGCCACAACCGAAAGGACATAGGACACCACAACCAGGACCACGGCTTTGGCACCGAAGGTGGAGAGCCGGCCCGGCGCGGCGTTCATGGTTGAGCGGATCATGCCGGTGGCGTACTCGGAAGCAACGAAGAGTACGGCCAGGGAACCTAGGACGAGGATGCCGATGTTGAGTCCGGCGTTCGGCAGGTTGTAAAGATCGAACCCCGATCCGGGCGGGAAGGAGGCAACGGCTTGCTGCACCGTTTCCTTGTGACCCTGCCGGCCGACTTCGACCATCTGGTTGATGAAGTTCCAGCGGACCAGGGCGGACAACAGGCCGATGCCGACGATGGCCACGAAGGTCAGGACCAACAGGAGCTTGGTGCTCAGGAGGGTCCTGAACTTGATGGATTCGGAGTTCAGTATCCGGAGGAAGGTGACGCCACCGGTCCCGGCTGACGGGTCCGCAGGTTTCTTGTTGATGGTGGTGCTCATGACTGGATCCCTTCCATGGTGGCAGCGGATGTGGCGCCGACGCCGGCGGGGCTTCCGTCCAGGGGCCCGACTGGTGCTGCCGGTCCGCCGGTGATGTGCGAGTGGTATTCCACCTCGTCCTTGGTCAGCTGGAAGTAGGCCTCTTCCAGCGACGACGTGAGCGGAGTGAGCTCGTAAACCAGTACCCGGTTGTCGAGGGCCAGTTCGGCGATGCGGAGCGGCTCGACTCCGTACACTTCCAGGGTTTCACGTTCGTTCTGCTCCACCCGGACGCCGTCGCGGGCCAGCAGCTCGGACAATCGCGTTGTCTCCGAGGTCCGGACCAAAGTGCGCTTGCGGGACTGGCTCTCAATCAGCGCATCCACCGTGGTGTCTGCGATGATCCTGCCGCGACCGATCACAATGAGGTGATCCGCGGTCTGGGCCATCTCGGACATGAGGTGGCTGGAAATGAAGATGGTCTTGCCCTGGCTTGCCAGGTAGCGTGCAAGGTTCCTGACCCATTGGACGCCCTCGGGGTCCAGTCCGTTGACCGGTTCGTCGAGGATGAGCGTCTGGGGATCACCGAGCAGCGCGTTGGCGATGCCAAGCCGCTGGCCCATGCCGAGGGAGAACCCTCCGGCCTTCTTCTTGGCAACCGCGGTGAGGCCTGTCATCTCAATGACTTCCTCAACGCGCGAGTTCGGAATCCCATGGGTGGCGGCCATGGCGCGCAGGTGGTTGTACGCGCTGCGGCTGGTGTGCACCGCCTTGGCATCGAGCAGAGCGCCCACCTCGTGGAGCGGGGCTTTGTGCTGGGAGTAATGCTTGCCGTTGACAACGACGTCTCCCGACGTCGGGCGGTCGAGACCCATGATCATGCGCATGGTGGTGGACTTGCCGGCGCCGTTCGGGCCAAGGAAGCCCGTGACTTTCCCGGGCTGTACGGTGAAGCTGATTCCGTCCACGGCTGTCTTTGCGCCGTAGACCTTCCTCAACCCTGTTGCCTCAATCATGGAAGCGTTCCCTCCGCTTGCTGCAGCTGTGTGGTGACTGTAGGTACAACGCTAGCCACCGGCACGGCGGAATTCGCCGGTCTCAGGGATGATTCAGGGGCCGGTCAGGGTAGTCCCTATGGATGATGCCCGCTGCGGCCAGGCCTTCCCGGGGACTGGGAAAGCACTAGGAAAGCGGCGAATACACCCGTAGGGCCCGCCGCTTCACGGTGAACTCCGCGGTCCACACACCGGGCAACGGCTCGCCGTCGACCGCAATCACGAGTGGCTCACCGATCGCTTCAATACTGCACTCCGCGGCTTCGCTGAGGTGGGTCACTTTGGATGTACTCACGGTTCCGGTGAGGACCGCCCACAGGAGGCGCAGCCGTGCAAAAGGCTCATCGGCCGTGACCATGCGGATGTCCAGGACGCCATCGTCAAGGACGGGACGCGTCAATGGCGCGAGGTCCCGCGGGTAGTAGCGGCCGCGGCCCAAGTAGAGGATCCATAACTTGTGGGGGACACCGTTGATCCGGAGGGTGGTCGGCGTTGCTGCACCGAAGGTGCGCAGGCCTGCGACAAGTCCCGCGAGGGGCTTCCCCAAGGCGGGCTGCAGCCGTTCGCGTCGCCGCACCAAGTTGGGGTAAACGCCGACGCTTGCCGTATTGAGCATGATGAGCTCAGTGGTCTCGTCCTTGCCATCGACGCCGCGGCCCGCGCTCACATGGCCCAGGTCCGTCCATGCTGCTGCTCCCGTTTTGGCGGCTTTGAGGGCCCCTTCGAGGGACCGGGCGTCAACGTCACGTGCGAAATGGTTGAGTGTTCCGCCGGGCAGCACCAGCAAGGGCAGCGAGTGCTCGACGGCGGCCGCCGCTGCGGTACCGACGGTTCCGTCGCCGCCCCACACGCCCAAAGCCTTCGTCCCGGGCCGGCCTGCCGCGGCCTGGATTTCGGCAGCCACGTCATCGCCATCGGAAATGATGCTTATATACGCCTTGGGGAATATCTCCCGAAGCTCGGTTTCGGTCTCAGGCGAGTAGGAACCGCCAAGGGCGTTGACCGCAATGCTCAGCCCCTCGCCGTCGCCGACAGCGGGCGCGTCGGCCGGTGAACGCTCCGTGGCAGGAACGGGAGGCCGGGACGGCCACCATTTTCGGGTCAGGAGGGCCGCTCCGGCGCCGATCGCCGAGCCGAGAACCACATCGGAGGGCCAGTGGGCGCCTGTATGAACCCGGGAATATGCCACACCCGCCGCAACAGGGGCCAGAACTGCACCAAGGCGGGGATTCACCAGCGCGACGCCAAGCGTGAATGCCACGGCAGAGGCCGAATGGCCGGAAGGCATCGAGGAGCTTGTGGGCTGCGGGTTGACAAAACGGAAGACCGGAAGATGCTCGGGCAGCGGCCGCGCCCGCGGAAGCAGCGTCTTGAAACCGAGGTTGGTGACGGCCGACGCAACACCAAGGGCCAGTAGGCCGTGAATCGCTGCGTTGCGGGGCTTGCCCGGAAATGCCGCGCAGACGCCAGCGACGGCAAACCAGAGCTTGCCCTTGGTAGCGGCCTCCGAGAGGTTCTTCAAAACGGTGTCGTGCTGGCCCTCAGGCCACCGCGAGACCGCCCGGACCGCTGCCCGATCGAGTCGCGCTATCCGTCCTGGTCCCCATCGCAGCATGCTTCGCATCCCACCAGCCTATCGGCGGGCTCGTTAGGATGTGGGATGGCAAGGGTCGCTCTTCCCCGCAAGCGTCGCAAGCGGCACGGAAAGCAGAATGTCACATAGGGTAAACCATCAGGTAGCACTCGGCATGCTCCAAGACAGCGACCATAGTCTTCGGGCATGCTCTCAAAGCCTCAACTCATCAACAGCGGCATCGGGGTGGCCGTCATCGGCATTGCCGCCGGCGCCTTCTTCGTACTGAACGGTGTGCCGCAAACGGCAGCCGACACCACCGCCCGCACCGTCGCGGTCAGCGCTGTGGACCTTTCCGCCGTCTCCACGGCGAGCGGAAACGTCTCGCCCGCAAGCACCACGGTCATCAACGCCCAGAACTGCACCGGGCCGATCGCCACGGTCTCCGCCGTGACCGGTCAGCAGGTCACGGCCGGGCAGGTGCTGGTCACCATTGATCCGACGAACGCCCAGAACGCCCTGGCGGTTGCCCAGGCCCAGCTGGATTCTGCCGCGGCGCAGGCAAACCAACAGCAGGCTTCAGCCAACAACCAGGTAGCTTCGGCGAGCCAGAGCCTGGCCAACGCCCAGCAAACGGCCAACCTGGACGCGAGCCAGCAAGCCAGCGCCGTGGCCGCCGCCCAGACAGCCGTGAACAATGACAATGCGACTGTCGCTGCGGCCCAGACCGCTGCCAGTGCCCAGCCCAACAGCCAGCCCGCGCAGAACGCGCTCAGCGCGGCACAGGCCCAGCTGGCGAAGGACAACCAAGCACTGACCCAGGCAGCCAACCAACAAGCCAGCTCGGCCCTCAAGGACAAAGAGCAGATCGCCTCGGCCGCGACGGCCCTCAATTCCGCCCAGAGCGGCGGAGGCGCCACGTCCAACACCACGTCTGCCCAGATAGCAGTCGACACCGCAACCAAGAACCTCGCGTCCTGCTCACTCGCGGCTCCGGTTTCAGGAACTGTCACCGCCGTGAACGCTGTGGTCGGAGGCAACGCCGGAAGCAGTTCCGGGTCTTCCGGGTCCGGCTCTTCCGGAGCTTCCGGTTCCTCGAGCAGCACTTCCGCAAGCGCCGCGAGCACATCGTCCTCAGGGCTGATCACCATCAGCGACACCGCGCACCTGCAGGTCATCGCCAACTTCGCCGAATCCGATATTGCCGCCATGAAGACCGGCGACTCGGCCACCTTCACCTTCCCGGCACTCAAGACCGACCCCTCCGCGGCACCGGTCACCGGTACCATCACGGCAATCGCCCAGAACGCCACAACCACCAACAACGTGGTCAGCTACCCCGTGACGATCTCCATCAAGAACCCCCCGGCTAACCTCCGGCTCGGCCAGAGCGCAAACATCTCCGTGACCACGGCGACTGCCAAGAACGCCTTGGCGGTGCCATCGCTGGCCATCACCACCACCGGAACCAAGCAGACAGTCAACGTGATGAAGAACGGGACCACGACGGCGGTGACCGTCACCACCGGGATCACGGACAACGGCCGCACCCAGGTGCTCACCGGACTCAGCGCCGGGGATCAGGTTGAACTCCCGGCCATCTCCTCCACCCTGGACACCACCGGCACTACCGGTCGAACCGGGGCGGGCGGATTAGGCGGAACGGGTGGATTCGGTGGCACAGGCGGCGCCGGAGTTACCGGCGGCAACGGTGGCACACGTGGAAACGGCGGGTAAGCAGCCGTGAACGACGCTGTCATCCAACTGGACTCCGTGAGCAAAATCTATGGCAAAGGGGAGGCCGAAGTACGGGCACTTGATTCCGTCAGCATCTCCATTGACCGAGGCGACTTCGTAGCCATCATCGGCGCGTCGGGCTCCGGAAAGTCCACCATGATGAACATCATCGGTTGCCTCGACGGCGCCACCCAGGGGACCTATCACCTGGACGGCATCGATACCGGGACCCTGGACGAATTCCAGCTCGCGCAGATCCGCAACCGGAAAATCGGCTTCGTCTTCCAGAACTTCAACCTCATACCGCGCACGCGGGCCGTGGACAACGTCTCCATGCCGCTCGCCTACGCGAAAGTGCACCGCAAGGAACGGCGCGAGCGGGCCTTGGAAGTGCTCGGTTCGGTGGGGTTGGCGGAACGGGCCGACCACAAGCCTTCACAGCTCTCCGGTGGACAGCAACAGCGTGTTGCCATCGCCCGGGCGCTCGTGACCAACCCGGTGCTGCTGTTGGCCGACGAGCCTACGGGAGCCTTGGACACCAAGTCTTCGCACGAAATCCTGGATCTCTTTGAGTCCTTGCACGCCAACGGCCGGACCATCGTGATGATCACCCACGAGGCGGACGTCGCGGCGCGGGCCAACCGTGTTGTGCGGTTCCAGGACGGGCACATCATCGAGGACCACAGGATCCGCGCCGTTAATGCGCATCCTGTAGCGACGGCGGTGCCGGCATGATGATCGCCGAATCCGTCCGCTTCGCCCTGACCGGGGTGATGGCCAACAAGATGCGCTCCATCCTCACCACCCTGGGCATCTTGATCGGCATCGCCTCCGTCATCGTCCTGCTGGCCGTGGGCGCCGGAACCTCGAACGCCATCAAAGCCCAGATCGGCAAGCTGGGAACCAACGTGCTGACCGTGAGCCGCCAGACGACGGCGGGCGGCCGCGCAGCAGGCGGCGGACAAGCCGTCACCGGTCCGCGGTCCCGTGGCACCAACCTCTCGCTCCAGGACATGGCCGCGCTGACGGATCCCGTCATGGCACCCGACGTCGCCGCGACGGCGCCGGTGGTCACGGCACAGAACGTCACGGGTACCTACCAGGACGCAACCCACGCGATCGCAACGTTCGTGGGGACCACGCCGTCGTACTTTTCCATTTCGAACGACACGCTCGCGGCAGGGTCCTACTTCAGCGACGGTGACGCCAGCAACGGCACCGCAGTGGCCGTGATCGGCAATACCGTTGCGCAGGACCTGGTGGGCAGCTCGGTGGCCTCGGCCGTGGGGCAGACGATCGCCCTCAACGGCCAGAACTTCGTGGTCTCCGGTGTCCTCGCCCAAAAGGGGTCCTCGGGCCTCAACGATCCTGACGACATTGTGGTGATCCCCTACAGTGCGGCCCAGGACAAGTTCACCGGATACTCGCCCTCGCTCGCCTCCATCACTGTCCAGGCGAAGTCAGCGGACGTGATGAACCAGGCCCAGAACGAGGTTCAGATGATCCTCGATGCCAGGCACAACGTCACCTCCGCCAACCGCGATTATCAAGTGCGCAACCAGGCGCAGATCCTCACGACAGCCACCACCACCACGGCCACGCTGACCATCCTCTTGGGTGCCGTGGCCGGCATTTCGCTTCTGGTGGGCGGAATCGGCGTCATGAACATCATGCTCGTCACCGTCACCGAACGTACCCGCGAAATCGGCATCCGCAAGGCAATCGGAGCCTCGCGGGGCAGCATCGTGAGCCAGTTCCTGATCGAATCGCTCATCATTTCGCTGATCGGCGGGGTGCTGGGAATTGCCGCGGGCTACATCGGCAGCGCCTTCCCCCTGCTGGGAACGCAACCCGAAGTCCAGTGGTGGACCGTGTGGCTGTCGTTCATGGTGTCCGCGGCGATCGGCCTGGTTTTCGGAATCTATCCGGCCAACAAGGCGGCGAAGCTACGGCCGATCGACGCCCTGCGGTACGAATAACCGCCCACAGTTCCACCTCCAGCAACTAAAAGAAACAGCCAACAGGAGATCCAAAAATGTCCTATTCAGCACCGGAGCCCGGTCCCGTAAACCCGCCGGAGCCCCAGCAGCCATACACCCAACAGCCCCACGCCGGACAGCCGACCGCGGTCCTGCAGGCCACCGGACAGGAACCCACTGGACAGGGTTGGGGCCAACCCCAGACGCCGGAGCCGTTCGTGCCCAAGAAGCGCTTCAAGATGGGTCGCCTGACGCAGATCCTCCTTGCCGTGCTGCTGGTTGCCGTCGGGTTCTTTGCCGGCGTCGGCGTCACCAAGGCAATGGATGCGGGCCAGGCACGTCCCGGCCGCGGCCAGTTCCAGAACTTCAACGGCCAGGGCGGCCAAGGCCGCAACCGGCAGAGCGGCGCTCCCACCAACGGGGCATCGCCGAGCGCTGTCCCTTCAGCACCCGCCACCTCAGCGCCGTAACCACCCAAGCGCTCCGCAGCGACGTAACCGCCCAACTGACTCGCAGTTGTTGTCGTTTTGACGCCTCATAACGACAACAACTGCAGGGGCCCACGCCGCCCAGGGTTCCCTGGCCGAGCTTGCGAGGCGAGGGTGGCGGTGGGGATCAGTTGCTTTTCGCCAAAGGTTTCGCGGCACCTGCCAGCCACAGGGCAATCAGGATCGGCGCCCCGATGGCAAGCAGGGCCATGCGGATGCCGGTGTGGTCGCCCAGGTATCCCAGAAGCGGCGGCCCGGCCAGAAACGCCACATAACCGATTGTCGAGACCACCGAAACGCGTGCGGCTGCGTGTCTTGGATCGTCGGCAGCAGCGGACATGCCCATGGGGAAGGCCAAGGCTGCGCCGATACCCCAAAGGGCCGTGCCCACCCCGGCGAGGATGAGGTCGGCGGCGAAAACGAAGAGAGCCAAGCCCACTGCTGCGGCGGCCATGCTGACCCGGAGCACGCCTACACGTCCGAACCTGTCGATCGCGCGGCCGCCAAGGAAACGCATCAGGGTCATCGCGGCCACGAAGAGCGCAAACAATAGAGCACCCGTCGATTCGGATGTATTCAGGCCATCCACCGAGGCCTTGGCGATCCAGTCGTTCCCGGCGCCTTCCGTGAGGGTCGCTCCGAGCACCACCACGCCGATCAAGAGGGTGCGGGAGTCCCGCCAGGCCGACGGACCCTTGGCAGGGGGCGCGCCGCGGTCGGGCATTGTTCCCGTGGTTTCGTGGGGCATGAAGTAACGCGGCGCGGTCAGGGTCAGAACTACGACGACGGCGGCGATCACCAAAAGGTGCTCCGGAAGTCCAACCCCGATCTCGGAAAGCCACGCACCAATCAGCGCACCCGCAAAGGCGCCCCCGCTGAAAGCGGCGTGGAACTGCGGCATGATGGTTCGCCCGAGCCGGTGTTCGACGTCGGCCCCCTCAATGTTCTGGGACACGTCCCACAAGCCGATCCCGACGCCGAAGAAAAACAGGGCCACTGCGGTCGCCGCCACCGAACCGGCGATCAAGGAGAACGCGACAGCGGCTCCGGCTGAGGCGGCCAGCAGTCCGGCTGCGCGGACGGTATTGGCCGTTCCGATCCTGCCGACAACCCATCCCGCGGAGGGCAGCGCCACAAGGGACCCGACGGCGGTGCACAGCAGGAGGGTGCCCATCTGTCCGGACCTCAGGTGCAGGGTCTGGGTGACGGCGGGTATGCGGGCCGCCCAGCTGGCAAAGACCAGCCCGTTCATGCCGAAGACCAGGAAAGTGGCGATTGCTGCGGCTTTGACGTTTGGAGCGGTTCGGGTGCTGGTGGTCATACGGTCACAACTTCCACGGAGAGATTTTCAAGTAGGGTGCGTTCTTCAGTGCTTGGCTTCCGGTCCGTCACAATGACATCTACCGCGTCCATGGCTGCAACCAAAGCCACGGCCTGTGCATTCCATTTACTTCCCGTGCAGGCCACGATCACCCGGCCGGCCGATTCCAGCCCTGCCCGCTTAATCGCGGCGTCCTCGAGGTCGTGTGCCAATCATCCTTTGTGATCATATGGGAGCTTGGCGCGGGAACTTATGCGCAGAAATCGCCCTGTGTGCCGAACGGCTCAAACGCTCGCTCACTTTTGAGGCGTTTCAGGCGGACGCTCGCTCACTAGAGGTGAGCGAGCGTTCCGAAGAAGGGCACCAAAGGTGAGCGAGCGTTCCGAAAAAGGCGTCCAAAAGTGAGCGAGCGTCGGGGCTTGGAACCGGGGTCCGGGGCTAGCGCGCCCGCTCTACCCGGGATTCGTCCCAAACCGGCTCGGCGGACTCGTAGACTTTGCCGTCGGATCCGAAGACGAGGAAACGGTCGAAGGATTTCGCGAACCAGCGATCGTGCGTGACAGCCAGGACCGTACCTTCGAACGCGTCGATGGCACGCTCCAAGGCTTCGCCCGAGTGCAGGTCCAGGTTGTCCGTGGGTTCGTCCAGGAGCAGGAGCGTGGCGCCGGACAGCTGGAGGAGCAGGATCTGGAAGCGCGCCTGCTGCCCTCCGGAAAGCGACTCGTACTTCTGCTCTGCCGAGCCCACCAGCCCGTAGGAGTCGAGCGCGCCGGAGGCGGCTTCGCGGCCCAACCCGGAACGGTGTTCGTCGCCCCTGTGCAGGATGTCCAGGAGTGTCCGGCCCAGGAGGTCCGGACGGGAATGGGTCTGCGCGAAGAATCCCGGACGGATCCTCGCACCCAGCTTGACGGTGCCTTCGTGCGGAACTTCGGCGATCTCGACGTCGGAAACGGGCAAGTGCTCCCGCTCCGGGTCGGTGCCGCCGGCGGCTAGGAGCCGCAGGAAGTGGCTCTTGCCTGAGCCGTTGGAGCCGAGCACGCCCACGCGGTCGCCGAACCAGATTTCGGTGGAGAACGGCTTCATGAGGCCCGTGAGTTCAAGCTTTTCAGCCACCACGGCGCGTTTGGCCGTGCGGCCTCCCTTGAGGCGCATGTGCACGTTCTGCTCCAGCGGCAGGGCTTCGGGCGGTCCGGCTTCCAGGAACTTGGCAAGCCGCGTCTGGGCGGCCTGGTACTTGTTGGCCATGTCCGAACGGAATGCGGCCTTGGTCTTGTACATGATGACGAGTTCCTTGAGCTTCAGGTGCTCCTCGTCCCAGCGCTTGCGGAGTTCCTCGAAGCGCGCGTTGCGGTCGATACGCGCGTCCACATAGGTGCCGAAACCGCCACCGTGCACCCAGGCGCCGGCGCCGTTGATGCCGGGTTCAAGCGTCACAATGCGGCCGGCGGCGTTGTTGAGCAGCTCGCGGTCGTGGCTGATGAAGAAGACCGTCTTCTTGGATTCGTTGAGCTTGCTTTCGAGCCAACGCTTGCCCGGAACATCGAGGTAGTTGTCCGGTTCGTCGAGGAGCAGCAGCTGGTCCGGTCCCGAAAACAGCGCCTCCAGCACCAGCCGCTTCTGCTCGCCGCCTGAAAGGCTCGACGCCGGGCGGTGCTGTGCGCGGTCAAAGGGGATGCCGAGAGCGGCCATGCAGACCTCGTCCCAGACGGTCTCGACGTCGTACCCTCCGGCGTCTCCCCAGTCCACGATCGCTTGGGCGTACCGCATCTGGGTGGGCTCGTCGTCGTGCTCCATCATGGCGAGCTCGGCGTCCTCGACCGCCTTCGCGGCCGCGGCGAGGGCCGGCGGCGCAGCGGAAACGAGCAGGTCGCGCACGGTGGATTCATCGCGGACCTGCCCGACGAACTGCCGCATGATGCCCATGGTGCCCGAACGGCCCACCACTCCTTCGTCAGGCGTGAGATCGCCGGCGATGATCTTGAACAGGGTGGTCTTTCCCGTTCCGTTGGGCCCGATCAGGGCTGTTTTGCTGCCGTCCGGGACCTTGAAGGTCACGCCGTTGAGCAGTTGGGTGCCGTCGGAGAGGAAGTAGTCGATGCCTGAAACGTCAATATGGGCCACTGCCCAATCTTCCCACGGACCGCGGGGGACTCCTTAGTCGCCGCCCTTCCGGTAGGGCTGTTCGCTGGCGGCACGGAGAACCGCGTCCCGGCTGCTTACTTGTCCCGGGCGGCGACCCCTGCTCACACCGGTTTCCGGTTCATTGCGGGCTTCCGGCGCGCAAAGTCCGGGGCGTGCTCCGGCCGCGGCCCGAAGGCGATCATGAGGGCTGGAAGTTTTCCGAACCAGGGAGCGTGGCGGAGGACAAAGACCACGGGAGCCGGCGGGCCCACCAACTGCCCTTTCACTGCCGGGCCGAAGACCGCCTTCTGGATGAGGAGCTGCACATTCTGGATCACCACGGTGGGGAACCAGCGCCTCTTCTGCACCGAAGCGAGATCCGCCTCGCCAAGGGTGCCCTGAAGCAACGGACGGGCGATGCGCTGGGCCGCGGCCACGGCGTCCTGGATGGCCAGGTTGATTCCGACACCGCCTGCGGGAGACATGGCGTGGGCGGCATCTCCGATGAGGAGGAGGCCCGGTTTGTGCCATGGCTTGATCCGGTTGAGCTTCACATCGAGCAAATGGAGATCGTCCATGGATCTGATTTCATCCACGCGGTCCGCCAGATCCGGGCGGATGCGGGCCACGCGGGCACGGAAGCTCTCGACCCCCTCGGAACGCATCTGCGGGTCCTTGCCCTTCTCCGCGATGTAGCCGATCTGGTAGAAGTCCTTGCGGGTCAGGCTGAGGAGCACATCGGTGCCGGAGAAGCGGGGCATGATCGAGGCCAATTGTCCCTGTTCGTCCGCGCCCCGGGAGAGCCTGAACCACCACGTGTCAAAGGGCACGGGGAACTCGCGGGGGACCAGTCCTGCCTTCTGCCGGAGCACCGAACTACGGCCGTCGCATGCCACCGTCAACATCGCTCGAAGCTCCCCGGTCCCGGTTTCCTCTCCCGACGCCGCGTCCCGGGTGCGGTACGCCACCCCGGCGACCTTCCCGCCGTCGTCGTACAACAAGCCTGTGGCCTCCGTGTTCATCCGGAGCGTGAACTGCGGCTCTTGCTGTGCGGCGTCCACCAGGAAGTTCAAAAGGTCCCACTGCGGCACCATGGCTACGTAATCGTAGGGTGGCTTGAGGCGATCGAAGTCCACCAGGGTCACTTCCTTGCCCCGCGCGGGGAGTTTGAAATTGCCGAGCTTGCTTTGCGGCAAGGCCCGGAATCCCTCGCCCAGCCCGAGTTCATCCAGGAGTCGGATGGTGGAGGCATGGACGGTGTCGCCGCGGAAGTCGCGCAGGAAGTCGGCATGCTTTTCGAGGACGGTGACCTCGACGCCGGCCCTGGCCAGCAGCAGTCCGAGCATCACCCCGGCCGGACCCCCGCCCACGATGACGCATGTGGTGGTATCAGGCTGGTCCATGGCCGCTCCCGCGAGATGCAACTAATTCAACAAGCGATGAATTAAGTGTGCCCCCGTCGGGAAATGGTGTCCAGAGGGCGCCCATCCCCCTGCGACGCTCGCTCACATATATCGCCCTTTCCGGCGACGCTCGCTCACATATCGTGCCGAAATACTGCGGGCGTCAGCCGGCCGCGGTCAGGAACGACTTGAGCAGGGGACCGCTGGTTGTCGCGCCGAGCCCGCCGTCTTCCACGAACACTGCCACGGCCAGGTCTCCGTGCACTGCAACGATCCAGGCGTGCGTCTTGGGCGGGTTGTCGTTTCCGAATTCGGCCGTCCCGGTCTTGGCGCCAACGGGCGGCCCCGGCACCGACGCGAGGAAACCGGCGTGACCGGAGGTCACCACGGCCCTCATCATGTCGCCCAGCGCGGCTGCCTCCGCCGGGGTAACCGGCTTGTCGGACGCTGGGGCCGCGGGAGACGCTGGCGCGGCTGAGGAGGACGACGACGGCGCGCCGGACGCCGTCGGGGTGGCACCCGCGGAGGGTGGGACTACGCCGGGGTTCAGAACGAGTTGGGGCGACACGGGCGCGCCGTGGGCTACCGAGGCAGCCATGATGGCCGCGGCGAGCGGGGAAAGCAGCACCTTGCCTTGGCCGATCATCGAAGCTGCATGCTCGGTGCCGTCAGCGTTTCCCGGTACCGAGCCCAGGAAGGCGTCGGCCCCCAGCTTCGGGGCTTGGACTGCCAACCCCAATGAAGTTGCCGCAGATTCGAGCTGGGCCTGGCTGACCTTGTCCCGGGAACTGATGAAGGCAGTGTTACACGAATGCGCAAAAGCGTCCCGCAATGCAACAGAGCCGAGCGAGGACTCCGGATAACCTTCCGCGTTCTTGAAGGTGCGGCCGTCCACCGTAATGGTCGGCGTGCATTCAACCTTGGAATCCGGCGTCATTCCATTGCGGATCAAGGCGAGGGAATCAACGATCTTGAACGTGGAACCCGGCGCGTACTGGCCCAGCATTGCCGTGTTGTAGCCGTTGCTTCCAGGGCCGGAGGCCGCCGCGAGGACGGCGCCGGTGGAGGGGCGGAGCGCCACAATGGCCGAAGCCGGCCCAACGCCCGCCAAGGTGTCTTCGGCGAGCTGCTGCAGACGCGGATCCAAGGTGGTCTTCAACGGATCGCCGGGCTTCGTACCGACCGAAAAAAGGACCCGGCGGGGGTCCGGTTTGGCTGCCTTGATCTGGTCGTCGGTCATGCCTGGCGGCCGGACCTTGATGGAGACACCATCCTGGCCGCGCAGCTGGCTGTCGTATTGTTCCTCTAGGCCGCCGGTCCCGACGACGTCTCCGGCCTTAAGGGAACCCCCGGCCTTTTGGATCTGTTCGGCGCTTGCCTCGGCGACAGTACCCAACACAGCACGGGCGAAGGTGCGTGTCGGTGCCAAAGGCAGGGAATCGGGAATGCCGCGGGCGCCCGGAATCGCAGCAATCTGCTGGTCCGTGATCGTCCGCCCGTCCTGACGCAAGGTGATGGCGCTGACGAAAGCCTGTGGTCCGGACGCCTGGACCTGTTTCACATACGCGGCTTCGTCCACGCCGACCAGTTGCGCGAGCTTCGCCGCCGAAGCTGCAGGATCCGCGGATCCGATCATGGTCTTGTCGATGCCGACGTAAACCACGGGACGGTAACTGATCAATTTAGCGTCCCCAGCACCAAGGATTTCTGCCCTGGCCGGAGGAGTGACCGTTTTGTCCAGGACTTCGCCGTCCTTCAGGTCCGGCTCCAGGAGCGCCGGACTCCATTGGACGGCCCATTTGTCGCCGGATTTCTTCAGTGCGGCCTGGGAGGTGTATTTCCACTCCGCAGTTCCGATCCTCCACGTGAAGTTGAGCGGGACCGACGCTTTGTCGCCGTCGAGCTTCACCGCGCCGCTTTCAACGGAAGGCTTGGCAGGATCGAGGGCCGCAAATACCGACTTGAGTTGCTCATTTGCCGCCGCGGCATCCTTGCCGTCAACGGCGAGCGATCCGACGTCGAGTGCTGCGAGGGATGAGGCGAGCTGCTTGGCAGCGCCCTCCGCTCCCGAGCGGCCGTCATCACAAGCCGACAGCGAGCCGGCAATCAGCAGGGCGGCAAGCCCCAGGACAAGATTCTTGGTTCTCCCCATTTGCGCCATTATGCCTTCTTGGGCCGACATGGATGATACAAATCACAGCACGTTGCGCTTTTGTGATGGTTCCGGCGTTCAGTGACGCGCGAACTTATTGGCTCCGGATGATCCTGCGCTGGGTGGCCACCGCGATGGCCGCCGTCCGGTTATCGACACCTAGCTTGCCGTAAATGTGCACCAAATGGGTCTTGACCGTGGCCTCGGAAATGAAGAGTTGCTTCGCCATCGCACGGTTGCTCATCCCGGTGGCGAGGAGCTCTACGAGTTGGACTTCACGCGCACTCAGGGCGTGCACCGGATTCCGGATCCGTCCCATGAGCCGCGCGGCGACCTCGGGTGCAAGGGCCGTCTGACCCGCTGCGGCAGATACGACGGCCTGCCGGATTTGTTCCGGTGGCGCGTCTTTGAGCATGTATCCGCTGGCACCGGCTTCTACCGCGGCGAGGATGTCGGCGTCGTTGTCGTACGTCGTCAGTACCAGGACCGGCGGCGGGGGAGTTCCGGCTTCACCGGCTTTGATCTTGCCGGTGGCGGTGACGCCGTCCATCCCCGGACCCATTTGCAAGTCCATGAGGACCACGTCCACGGGTTCGCCGAGGGTGTGGAGCTTCGACAGTTCGGCCAATGCGGCGCCGCCGTCGGCCGCTTCCGCCACGACTTGGACTCCTTCGAAGTCGGCAAGCATGGCCCGGAGTCCCGCACGGACCACGGGATGGTCATCAACGAGCAAGACCCTGATGTTGTTGTTCATGGCGACGCCACCGAAGCCGGGCTGCCAGTACCCAGCGGCAGCCGGATTGCCACCACTGTCCCCTCTCCGGGAGCCGACTCGACGTCGAGCGTTCCATTCAGGGCAGCGAGCCGCTCGCGCAGGCTTTTGAGCCCGACGCCGGTTCCGTCACCGCGTGTTGCCGCAGCAGCGGCCGCTGCGGGATCGAAGCCCGCACCGTCGTCGAACACGTCCATGGTCACTTCGGCGTCCAGGAAGGACAGGGTGACGACGGCGGTGCTCGCCTGGGCGTGCGCCCACACGTTCGCCAGGGAAGACTGAGCCGCGCGCAACAACGTGGTCTGGTAAGGGCTGGGAAGCGCCACCGGCGCCCCCTGGAGCTCGAAGCGGCAACGCAACGTGGCCCCGCGTGCGGCGGCCTCGGCCTCGGTCTTGGTGCACAGGCGCCGGAGTGTGTCTGCCAGCCCGGACTCGGCCAGCTCCGGTGACCCGAGTCCGCGGACAAAATTGCGGGCCTCCGCCAGGTTGCCGGCTGCGGTCTCCCGGACTGTCCGGAGGCGGTCGCGGGCCGCGGCGTTGTCACCGGCGTCGAGGGCCTTCTCCGCCGAGCGCCCCATCAGGACGATGCTTGAGAATCCCTGCGCCAGGGTGTCGTGGATTTCGCGGGCGAGTCTTTCGCGCTCGGCCAGCACACCGGCTTCGTGCTGGCTGCGCGACAACTCGGCCCGGGTGCGGCGCAATTCCTCAGCGGCGAGTCGTTGGTTCTCCGCCTCGACGTACAGCGCCCGATACGCCAGGCCGGTGACAACCGCGAAGGCGGCGCCGAAAACAGGCCCGAGGACCATGGCAAGTTGCAAGGCATCCGCCCCGGCACCACGGTTATGGAACCACATGGCCGCGACCAGGAGTGCGGTGCTGGCCGCTATGGCGGGCAGGGCGAAACGTCGCGGGAGGATATGCAGTTGCAGGAAGAACAACGGGAAAGCTATCCAAGCGAAGTCCGGACTGATGAGCATGAGCAACAGCCACAGGATACCGACGACGGCGAGCCACCAGCGCGCGTAAGGCCGCGGATCGAAGCGCTCAGGATTGCCGGCGTGCCTTTTTTCGAGAACCGTCCCCGCGAGATAGACACCAGCCAGTAGCAGCGCAAGACCGAGGCCGGCCCCGGTGGCGAACGGGGAAAGTCCCGCGACCGCAAGCCTGATGACCGCCACCAACAGAAGCACCGCAAAACCGACGTGCAAGCTGACGCGCAAGACGCGCAAAATCACGGCGGAGCCACTGGGCTGCGCGGTCTCTTTGGGCTGCGCAGTGGCTTTGGGCTGCGCAGTGGCTTGCCGTGAATCGTCTCCTTGCATGCCCTCCAGCGTAGCCTCGCCCGCCGACACTTTTGCCCCGATTCCGCGCCATCCGGGCCCAATCAACCAAACGGTTGATCCGCGGGTCAACCAAGGCGATCGGATGAGTCCATCCAGTTCCCGATGCTTCACGCGCCGACTACCCGGACAGTTGAAACAGGACCAGAAGACCGCCTCCGAACCAAAGGAATTCCATGTTTCTCGCCCTGCGCGACATCCGCTTCGCCAAAGGCCGCTTCGCCCTCATGGGAAGCGTCGTCGCCCTCATCACACTCCTCCTCGTCATGCTCTCCGGGCTTACCGCGGGCCTCGGCAATCAGTCGACGTCGGCCATCGCGAGCCTCCCGGCGCAGCAAATCGCCTTCGGCGCGCCCGCTGGGGGCCAGGCCAAGGCGTCTTATACGGAATCGGAAGTCTCCAAGCAACAGCTCGAGGCTTGGCGGAACCGGCCGGGTGTTGCTTCTGCCGAAGCCATGGGTATCAGCCAGACGCGGTTCCAGTCCTTGGATTCCTCCAATAATGCTTCGGGCACTGCAAACGTCGCGGTCTTCGGGGCCGACGGCGGCATCTCGCCTGTGGCGGTCAAGGAAGGCGGGGTGGTGGTCGGAGAGTCCTTGGCGAAGGAACTCTCGCTGCGTACCGGGAGCCGGGTGACCGTGGGCGGTACCGTCCTGACGATTTCCGCCGTCACTCAGGATGAGTGGTACTCCCACACAGGAGTCGTCTGGACCTCCCTGGCTACATGGCAGAAACTCGCACATATTCCTGCCGGGGCATCCATCGGAACGGTTCTCACGATCACGTACGAAGCCGGCGCCTCAGTGGACCCCGACGCCGCAAATGCGGCGGCCGGCACTGTCAGCGCCACCCCGAGTGGCTCGTTCCAGGCCCTCGGCTCCTACAAGAGCGAAAACGGCTCCCTCATGATGATGCAGGCTTTCCTCTACGGCATCTCGGCCCTTGTCATCGTGGCCTTCCTGACCGTCTGGACCGTTCAGCGCACGCGCGACATTGCAGTGCTCAAGGCCATGGGTGCCTCGTCCGGTTACGTCGTGCGGGACGCGCTGGTCCAAGCGGGAATCGTCTTGCTCGCCGGGGCGGGGCTGGGTGGCGGCCTTGGCGTGCTGGGCGGCTTCTTCGCTTCCAAGGCTGCCCCGTTCCTAGTAACTCCGCTGACTACGCTCGTCCCGATTGCCGGCATCGTGATCCTCGGGATTGGCGGTGCAGCGGTTGCCGTACGCAGCATCACCCGAGTGGATCCGCTGATCGCCCTCGGCGGCAACTAGGTCATCTCCGCACACTTAATATTCCACGAAAGGAATATCAATGAATCCCGTACTCAACCTGGTCAACGTCACCCTGGAGTACCCGGACGGTGACTCCACCCTCAAGGCCCTGGACGCCGTGGATCTCCGCGTGGACGCCGGCGAATTCTTTTCGCTCGTGGGGCCGTCCGGCTCAGGGAAGTCCTCGCTCCTGGCCGTGGCGGCAACATTGGTCCGGCCGAGTTCCGGGCTCGTCATCATCGACGGCATGGATGCCGCCGGACTCAAGGACACCGAACTGACTTCCCTGCGCCGGGAAAAAGTGGGCATCATCTTCCAGCAACCCAATCTCCTGCCGTCACTGACGGCCGTCGAGCAGTTGATCATCGGCGATCACTTCCGGGGGAAGCCCGCAGCCAAGGCGCGCAAGCGCGCCACGGAACTACTCGACGTCGTTGGGCTCGGGCCTTCGCTCAACAAGCGGCCGCACCAGCTCTCCGGGGGCCAGCGGCAGCGCGTGAACATCGCGAGGGCGCTCATGGGACAGCCCCGGGTGCTGCTCGTCGACGAGCCGACGGCAGCTTTGGATCACGAGCGCAGCGAATCGATCGTGCGGTTGCTGCGACGGGTCACGGACGAATTCGCGACAGCGACAGTCATGGTCACGCACGACACCGAGTTCCTGCCGCTCACAGACTCCGTCGCCAACATGCGGGACGGCCGCCTCGGGGTGGGCGTGCAACAGCCCAACTCCGGAAGGATCAGCCCCCTATGACCGCCTCGTCCTGGGCATCGTCATAGGCATCGCGGGCCTTGAGGATGCTGGGCACGTGGTCCTCCGCCCAGAGACGCAAAAGGGTCAGCGGCTCGAGCAAGGAAGCTCCAAGCTCGGTCAGTTCATAGTCGACGCGCGGGGGCACCTGCGCGTGGACAGTCCGGGTGATGAGACCGTCGCGCTCCAGGGTGCGAAGAGTCTGCGTGAGCACCTTTGGCGTCACCACGTGGACCATCTTGCGAAGCTCCGAGAATCGGATGGGGCCGTCTGCGAGGACCTGGACCACCAACGAGGCCCACTTGTCACCGATTCGCTGAAAGATGACCCTCGACGGGCAATCCGGGTCGAGGATGTTCGCTGGCAGCTGCTTGGTATCCATGCGGTAACTAAGTTCCTTTGAAGCTATCAGTATCAATTAGATACCGTTTTGGTATTGCAAGGATAGCAACCCAAGGAGAGTCATGAAAATCGCAGTGTACGGCGCAACTGGCATGGTCGGAAGCCAGATCGTCAACGAATCCCTCGCCCGCGGCCACGAAGTCACCGCCATCTCCCGCAAGGGTTCAGAGGTTGCCGGAGCGAAGGCCCTCGCCGCCGATCAAGCGGATGGCCAGAGTTTCGCGGCGATCGCCAAAGCGCACGACGCCGTCATTCTCGCCACCGGCCCGAGCCGCACCGGCGGCGACCACGGAGAATGGCTTGCGGCAATGGACACCGCCTACACCAACGCCGAAGGCACGCGCCTCATGATCGTCGGCGGCGCAGGTACGCTGGAGATCGACGGCGTCCGCCTCCTCGATTCGCCCGACTTCCCTGAGGTCTACAGGGCCGAGGCAACCACGGCGGCCGCGGCTTTCGCCGCCGTCAAAGAAGCTCCCGAGAACCTGGACTGGACCGTACTCGCACCCGCGCCCGTCATCCAGCCCGGTGAGCGCACGGGAATCTACTCCATTGCCAACGATTCTCCAGCGGGCGACACCATCTCCACCCAGGACTACGCCGTCGCCATGCTGGACGAAATCGAAAGCCCGGCCCATCGCCGCGCCCGCTTCACGGCAGCCAACTAGGCCGACGCCCGCTCACATATGACGGCCCATTTGCCGACGCCCGAGCGATCCGTCGGTTCGGCACATACGTGAGCGAGCGTCGGCGGAAAGCGGCACATAGGTGAGCGAGCGTCGGGGAAAACCGGCACATACGTGAGCGAGCGTCGGGGGTTAGGTGTCCAGGCCGAGCCCGGGTAACCGCAGTCCGAAGATGTCCTTCAAGGCATATTTGGCAGCGTGGTACGCGGGCATTCCTGTCACTCCTGGCCCTGGGGGCGTGGACGATGAGCACAGGTATACGCCCGGAAGCGGCGTCCGCCACGGTACGGGCGATAGCACGGGACGCTGCAGCAGCCCTCGAACGTCCATGATCCCCGCGCTGAAATCGCCGCCCTGATAGTTGGCGTTATAGTCGGCCAGGCCTGCCGCCGTCGTCGTTTTCCAGCCCACCACCACGTCGCGGAATCCCGGCGCGAATTCCTCGATCCTGGAGATGACCGCTCCGGCCATGTCCACGGTCGATCCTTTGGGAACGTGGCAATAGGACCAGAGAATGTGCCGCCCCGCGGGAGCGCGCCCGGGATCCACAATGGATGGCTGGGCCACCAGGACGTAGGGCTTCTCGGGATGCCTGCCTGCAGCTACCAGGTTTTCGGCCTCGGCCATGACGGCACGCGTGCCGCCCACGTGCACGGTCCCGGCGCCGGCCAGTCCCGGAGCTGCCCAGGGCACCGGCCCGGACAGGATGAAATCCACTTTGCACGCTGCATTCCCGAAACGGAATGTTTCCAGCGACCGCCTATAGCGATCGGGAAGCGCCGTACCCGCCATACGCAGCAGTCCAGGCGGTGCAACGTCCAGCAGGATCGCCTTCGCGGGACGCAGCTCCTCCAGGGAATCGATCTGCACGCCGGTCTCAATCACCCCGCCGTGGGCTTCGATATCCCGGACCATGGCATCCGCTAAGGCCGCAGAGCCCCCAACCGGAATGGGCCACCCGCCGGCATGCGCCAACGCACCCAGGAGGAGTCCAGCCCCCGCCGCAGCGAGCGAAGGCAGGGGAGCCACAGCGTGTGCCGCGACCCCCGTCAGGAGCGCGGGAGCCGCATCCCCGGTGAACCGCCGGTTCCACCACGGCGAACCCTGCTCCAGGGTCGCCAACCCCAGTCGTAACGCCGTCACCGGATCCGCCGGCATCCGCATGAGCTGGTTCTGCGTCACGTCCAGCACTCCGCCGATCCGCTCCACCAGCGGTCCCATCAAGCGGACAAACGCAGCTCCGTCAGTCCCCAGTTCAGAAGCGGTCCGCTCCAGCGAGCGATACGCCAGGGCCGCCCTGCCGCCGTCGAGCGGAGTTCCGTATTGGACGTCCGGCAAACGCAGCTCCACGCGCCGCTCGAGCTCGAAATCCCGGAAGAAACGCGAAGCCAAGGCCATCGGATGGACCGCGGAACACACGTCGTAGGCGTGCCCGGGTTCCAGCAGTTCAGCTGTCCGAGTTCCCCCACCGACCGTCTCGGCGGCCTCGTACACCCGCACAGCCAGGCCCGCGCGGGCCATGACTACTGCGGCGGCCAAGCCGTTCGGTCCGGAGCCGACGACGGCGACCTCAGCCATCGCGTTCGGCCTCGCCGTGCCTGGAGGGCACTGAGTCCTGGGAAGGATTGGGGGTGGCGAGCCTGGATTGAGCGTCGAGGCCGGACTGTTCCTCCACGGAGTTCGAGGCAACGCGCCGCCAGGGCAGCACTGATGCCGCCGGACTCTTGAGGTCTATCCGGAACCAATCCTTGGCCCCGTTGAACACACCACCGTGAGGGTCGTCCGCACCCTGGACCCGAAGGGGATCCAGCCGGGGCTCCCAGATGTCCCACGCAACCCGCAACATCAAATATGCCGTTGCAGCCATATGTAGCATTACCGCCATGACGTAGTACGGCATATCGATGTTGTTCTGTGCGGCCCCGCCGCTGGTCGTCTGGCCCAGATACATCCACGTAGCGGTCCAATGCAATGCCTCTGCGGCCTGCCAGAGCAGGAAGTCGCGCCAGCGGGGCCTGGCCAAAGCGAGCAACGGTACTAGCCAGAGCACATATTGGGGGGAATAGACCTTATTGCTCAGGATGAAGGCCGCCACAATCAGGAACGTCAATTGTGCCAGCCGCGGGCGCCGTGGCGCCGTCAATGCCAATCCAGCAATCAAAACGCAGGCAACGAGGAACATGTCCATCGCCAAGGCATTGATGGCTTCGGGGCCCAGCTGGACAAGTTGAAGCCGTTCCGCAACGAGGTTGTAGGCGAACCACGGCGAGCTGTATCCAGCGGGGCGATCACGGGTGTAGTCGAAAAAGTAGCGCCAACCTGACGGGTTGACGGCTGCGACCGGGATATTGACCGCCAGCCAGGCTGCCGTGGCGGACAGGGTGGTCACAAAGAGGACCCGCAGCCGGCCGCTGCGTAGCGCGAGTAGAAAGACTGCGCCCAGTATGAGCAGCGGGTAGAGCTTGGTGGCCGTCCCCAAACCGATGAACAGGCCGGCCAGGGCGGGACGTTCCTTTGCGAAAAAGTACATCCCCACCGCGAGCAGGGCCACGGCCCACATGTCCCAATTGATGACTCCCGCCAGCACAATTCCAGGCGCCAGCGCAACCATGGCAGCGTCCCAAGGCCGGCGCCGATCGATGCGCGCTGTGGCCAGAACCACCACGATCCACATGGCCGCAATCAGGGTGGCATTTACATCGAAATAGCCAAGGATCCGTTCGGGGCTGGCGCCGTGCCCTGGTACGAGCCATGCAGTGACACCCACTATGAGCCCCGTGATCACGGGATATTCGAAGAGGGTTTTCTGGTCGAAGAGCGGAAACACTCCATCCGCAAGGCCGCGGCTGCTGAAAAGTTCAGGGAAGTCCGAATAGCACGTGGCGTAGAACTGCTGGGGGGTGTGCCAGCCGTTGACGCGGCAATAGCCCTTGATCATGATCGACAGGAGTGCCGCAACGATCGTGAGGATGATCAGGACCCGTTCAACCGTGAAGAACCCCGGAGAGACGACCCCGGGGGAGGACCGCCGCCCGAGGGGTCCTCCGATCAATTCGGTGAAGTTCCTGAGCAAGGAATCACTACGGCTGGGAACCACAAAGCGGGCACGCTTTTCCTCGCTGTGCGGCTTCGTCTCCTGCATGGAATCGAGCTTACCTTCAGGCGCGGCGGACAGGTTCCAGGAGAAAAGGCGGAAGCCCACGCATTGCCGCGTGGGCTTCCGGGGCGAACGGTCCGATGTGTGCCATCAGTCCCTCCTGAAGTGCAGTGGCGGGGACACTCAGCGGATGATGCCCATTTGGTGCAGGACGACGTAGACGTCTTCCCGGCGTTGGTCCAGCAGTTGTCCGTTGAAGAGGGTCTTGTCTTTGACGACCGGCTTGCTGTTGAAGACCATCAGGTCCTTGAGGCGCTTGGCCAAGGGTTCACCTCCTTTCATCATTGAAGAGAATTGCCGGAATTCGGGCATGACAATTAAGCCCCCTGAATTCGAAAAAAGCAGGGGCGGAATTAGGCGCGTGAATGCCGGGCAATGAAGGGTGGATTAAGCGGATTTTCCGAACACCGTGTGAGTACCGGAGCATCGAGTTCCAGTACGTGGTATCCAGGGGCAGGCGTCCCCAACAAGAAGCTGTTCCGAACTATGAGGAGACTGCGCACCACGTCGATCGCGTGATGCCGCTCAATGGCAGGCCCGACTCGGAGCCTGATTGCACCGTGAACCGCCCCAAATAATCAGGGGAGGAAGTACATCAGGGGGAGTTAAGCCCGAAAACGGCGTCGAGCAGCGAAGGCCGGGGTGCCAGCAACGGTCATCTTCCATCCGCTAGTCAAAGTAATCATTTTCCCAACCTCCTTTTCTGTTTGGCGACACAGCCTGCTTTGGCACTACCGCAGCTGACTGACTGGGTAGCGCACGCCTCAATCCCGGCGGATCGCTCTGGGATCAAAAATAAAGTTACACCATGAATCGCGCGATTGACCAGCCAATTACAAAGATTTTATAAACTAATTCTTCTTACAGTCCCCAGCGAAGAATCGCAGGCGTTCGCTTGTCCCATCCCAAGGTACAAACTTTGGCTGTCCCCAGGACAAAGTGGCGACCTTCCCGGGCATCCAATTCAAGCCAGCGGGCCGTGAGGATGCGGGAAAAATGCCCGTGCGCCACAATCAGGACGTTGTCCATTCCAGACTCGAGGACGCGTGCAATGATCTTGTCGGCACGGGCTGCCACGGAGTCGAGAGTCTCGCCGTTGGGAACCCCGTCGAACCAGATGAGGTAGTCCGGGTTGTCTTTGCGGATGAGGTCCGAACTGATGCCTTCGTAGTCGCCGTAGTTCCACTCCACAGCGAGCGGCTCATGAACGGCGTCGGGGAAGCCCGCCAACTCCGCGGTACGCCGGGCTCGGCGCAGCGGCGATGTCAGGACCAGGTCGAAGTCGATGCCTTCCAGGATCTTGCGAGCTTCCACGGCCTGCTGCTCGCCTTCCACCGTCAAGGGGAGGTCCGTCAAACCGGTGTATTGGCCACTCTTGGACCATTCCGTCTCGCCGTGACGCATGATCCAGAGCTGTGGCCGGGAGGGCCTGGCTGCAGGGTTCACTTAGGACTCCTCTAGTTCGGCGGTGCCTGTTATGGCATCGACGGCTGGTTCCGATGAAAGTTCGACGGCGGACTCGGGTTGCTCGGTCCACCACGCCAGGAGCTTGGACTCGGCTTCCTCCTGGGACAGCGGACCGTTTTCCATGCGTTCCTCCAGGAGGAACTTGTAGGCGCGGCCAACGACAGGTCCGGGCTTGAGTCCCAGCAAAGCCATGATCTGCGCTCCGTCCAGGTCCGGCCGTATGGAGTTGAGCGATTCCTGCTCGGCCAGGACCTCAATCCGTTGCTCAAGGTCATCGTAGGCAAAGGAGAGCCGCTCCGCCTTGCGCTGGTTACGTGTGGTGACGTCGGACCGGGTCAATCGGTGCAGGCGCTCCAGCAAGGGGCCCGCGTCTGCCACGTAGCGGCGGACGGCGGAATCGGTCCAGCCCGCGTCTCCGTAGCCGTAAAAACGCATGTGGAGCTCCACAAGCCGCGCCACGGCCTTGATGGTGTCGTTGTCGAAGCGCAGGGCCTTCATGCGTTTTGCCGTCAGCTTGGAGCCCACCATGTCGTGGTGGCGGAAGCTCACTGCGCCGCCCGGTTCGAAACGGCGCGTCGCCGGCTTCCCGACGTCGTGCATTAGCGCGGCGAAGCGCAACACAAAATCCGGGCCCGGCACAGGGCCGTCCGGGCCCGTCTCGAGCGACGCGGCCTGCTCCAGGACCTGCAGGGAGTGCTGGTAGACGTCCTTGTGCCGGTGGTGCTCGTCGGCTTCAAGGCGCAGCGCGGAGACCTCGGGCAGGACGAATTCGGCCAGTCCTGTCTCCACGAGGAGGTCGATGCCCGCGCGCGGGTGCGCACCATTAATAAGCTTGACAAGCTCCTCGCGCACGCGCTCGGCGGAAATGATCTTGATTCGCTCGGCCATCCCGGACATGGCGAGGCGCACGTCGTCGTGCACTGCAACGCCAAGCTGCGCCGCGAAGCGGGCGGCGCGCATCATGCGGAGGGGATCGTCGGAGAACGACGATTCGGGTGATCCCGGCGTGGCGAGGACCGAGGCATGGAGGTCGCGGACACCGCCGAACGGGTCCACGAGTTCCAGGGAAGGCAGCCGGAGCGCCATGGCGTTGATGGTGAAGTCGCGGCGTAGGAGGTCCTCCAGCAGCGAGGAGCCGAAGGCCACCGCGGGCTTGCGGGAATCGGCGTCGTACGCCTCGGCGCGATACGTCGTGATCTCAATCTGGAAGCCGGATTTCTTCATTCCGATCGTTCCGTAGTCGCGGCCGATCTCCCAGAAATTGTCGGCCCACCTCTTGATGATGGAAAGGGTCTGGTCCGGAGTGGCGTCAGTGGTGAAATCCAGGTCCGGCGAGACACGGCCCAGGAAGAGGTCCCGCACCGGCCCGCCCACCAGCGACAGTTCGAATCCAGCGTCCACAAACCGCTGTCCGAGGTCCAGGACCACTGGATCCATCTGGAAATTAACTGAGGAACTGTCCAATACTCGCGCCATAGTTCCTTAAGCTTGTCAGATTTCCCAGCGCCATCCCACCGGATCCTTTGTCATTGCGCTGCGATTGCGTGGCGACGGCACCGGGATCACCGCCGAACGCCATCCGCACGTCACCCTCAGTCCATGTCCCGGTCATCACCAACGGGCAAGAGTCGTTAGAGTGGACTTCATGGCCAACCCGATCCCGAGTGCTCCTGGCAGGAGGACGAACGCACCATTGCCGTCGGCAATTGGTGCCCACGTCGCGCCCGCTCCGCACCCGGCACAGGCTGCCCTTCCGACGGTGGAAGAAGTCTCCGCCGGCGGCGTCGTCGTAGACACGTCCGACGGCGAACTGAGGGTTGCGATCATTGCCCGCCTTAATAGGGGTGGCCGGCTCGAGTGGTGCCTTCCGAAGGGGCATCCGGAGGGCAAGGAAAACAACGAGGAAGCAGCCGTCCGCGAGATTGCCGAAGAGACCGGAATCGAAGGCAACGTCCTTGCTCCCCTGGGCAGCATCGACTACTGGTTCACCGTGAGCGGGCACCGCGTCCACAAAACCGTGCACCATTTCCTCCTGCGCGCCACGGGCGGGGAGTTGACCATCGAGAACGATCCCGACCAAGAGGCCATCGATGCAGCTTGGGTTCCCCTCCAGGATTTGGCCCGCAAGTTGTCCTTTCCCAATGAGCGGCGCATCGCCGATCTTGCCCGGGAAGTCCTCCCCGAACACCTCTAATGCGGCCGTTTATCCAGTCTTGACGCAACAGGCAGCCCGGCTCGTGGGACGATAATGACAATGTCTGCCGCCAAACCAACCCAGTCAGTCCAGTCCGGAGAAACACGTTCCAGCGCCGTCATGGCCGCCGGGACGCTCGTTTCACGGTTCCTCGGCTTCGCCAAAACCTGGATGCTTGGCGCCGCACTGGGGCTGGGATCGACGGTCAATGACACGTTCATCAACGCCAACAACCTGCCCAACCTGATCTTCCTCCTGGTGGCAGGCGGTGTGTTCAACGCCGTACTTGTCCCGCAAATCATCAAGGCCAGCAAGGGCCCGGACCGCGGCGCGGACTACATCAGCCGGCTCCTGACCTTGGCCGTGCTGGTTCTCTTGACGCTGACGGCGCTGGTCACGCTGGCCGCGCCCATGGTCATCGACCTCACGACCCAGGGCTATTCACCACAGCAGAAATCCCTGGCCGTAACGTTCGCGTTCTATTGCCTGCCGCAGATCTTCTTCTACGGTTTGTACGCTCTGCTGACCCAGATCCTCAACGCCAACGGCGCCTTCGGGCCCGCCATGTGGGCGCCGATCCTGAACAATGTCGTGGCCATCGCCGGACTGGGCATGTTCATCTGGATCCTTGGTGCCAACAACACCAACCCCCACACCTTGGATAATTGGGGACCGTTCCAGACCTTCCTGATCGCCGGCTTCTCCACTATCGGCGTGCTCGCGCAGACGGCCATACTCCTCGTCCCGGTGATCCGCCTGCGGCTCGGGCTCCGGCCCCGCTTCGGGTGGCGGGGCGTGGGACTGGGCCAAGCAGCAAAACTGAGCGTCTGGACGCTCCTGACCGCCGCCGTCGGGCAGCTCGCTTTCCTTTACGTCATGAGGATCGCCACGATTCCTGGCTCCGAGCGGCTTCGCCTGGAGCACGCGCAGGACCCTGCGGCCGCAACCCTCCCCGGTAACGCGGTCCTGGAAGTAGCCAGCCAGCTGTACCTGTTGCCGCACTCGATCATTGCGTTGTCGCTCGCCACGGTACTCTTCAACCGGATGGCCCACGCGTCACAGGCTGGCAACAAAGCCCAGCTGCGCGAAGCACTTTCGCACGGACTGCGGACGATGGCCGTCGCCACTGTCTTCGGCGCACTGGCCCTGTTCGCCCTCGCCGGACCGCTGGGCATGTTCTTCTCCGGCGGGAAGCCACAGGACGGCGTCATGCTCGCCCAGACGCTGACAATCCTCGCGCTCAGCACGCCGTTCATGAGCGCCAACTTCATGATGTCCCGCGTCTTCTACGCCAACGAAGACGCCCGGACCCCGTTCTACATTCAGCTCATGCTTGCCCTGCTCAACATTGTGGGCGCGTTCATCATCCAGTTCCTGCCGGTGGGCCAGATCATCTTCGCGATCGCCGTCCTGTACACGCTGGGCAACATCCTGTCCGTGGTCATCAGCGTCTGGTTCCTGCGACGCCTCCTCGGCCATGTGGACGGCCCCCGGATCGCGAACTCGTACATCCGCATGGGCTATGCCGCCTTGGGCTCGGCGATCGCCGGCGCCTTGGCTTTGTGGCTCCTGGGCAGCTACCACGCTGACGGGTTCGCCTGGAGCAGCAGGCCTGCCGCCCTGGTGACGGTGGTCGTCGTCGGGCCCGTCATGCTGCTTGCATACCTGTTCCTGCTGCGCGTCTTCCACGTCAGCGAGCTCCGCGATCTGCTCCGGCCCGTCCTCGGCCGGCTCGGCCGGGGCGTTCCGGTTGCCAAGACGGCGTCCGCGAGCGGAAAGCAGAGCCCGACGGCGGTCCGCGCCACGGTGTCCGACGACACCGGGCTCATTCCGCGCATCTCGGGCGAGTTCGACGCAGCATCCTTCCGCGCCGGTCCAGCATTGCAAACAATCCCCTCCAAGGACGGATGGGATGGCGGCCACGATCCTGACCACCTTGCCGATGGGGGCATTGCGGAAGGGAAGGAAAAAGCGGACGCGTGGTCCGACGTCGAGAAGTCATATCTGCCGGATGAGCACCTCCCCAGCACCGCGCAAGGGGCCGCAGGCCGCCCGGGCATCCCGTTGCCTGGTCGCCGCACCTATCAGGGGACGCTGGGAAACAACCCATATTTCCGTGGTCGACCCCGCCGCAAAAGGTGACGCATCCTCGCAAACCGGGAGCCGGAAGGGCCCAATCAGCTAGGATCAGAAGCTAATACAGGTAGTTGCAGACCACGGGTCACCCGGCTGGCCGGATCCCGTATTCAGGACCCGCAGCTTCCGGACAGTCATAGGAGGAACCCGTGTCCCACCCGATCGATGTCGGATCAGTGCTTGGCGGCCGCTACAAAGTCACAGCCACCGTGTTGACTTCGCACGACCAGGACCTGGTGCTCGACGGCGTGGACCAGGTCCTCAACAGGCCTGTCAGTATCCTCGTGGCTGGCCCCGGAAACGCCGAACAGGTTGCCAAAAGCGCCCGCGAGGTAGCCACTGGGGAACGGCCCGGGCATGTCCAGATCCTCGATCTCGGCGTCAGCGACAGCACCACGTACCTCATCACCAACCACAGCAGCGCTCCTGACCTGCTGGATCTCGTCGTGGCCACCAACCCGCCCTACGTCGAACCGTTCTTCACGGACACCCTCGGCAGCGAGATCTTCGGCCAGGCCAGATCCCACGAGCCCGAGACCTACGACGGACTGTACGACGACGAAGAGCACGACGCCGAGTACATCAGTTACGCCGAAATCGAGCCCACCCCCGCAGGCGAACCACAGCCGTCTGCCCCAGCACCTGCTGACCCCCGCCGCCCGGTGGTTCCTCCCATGCCCGCCGGCCGGCCGGCGTCGGCCTCTGGGGGCATCGGTTCCCGCATCGCTGCTGCGGCAGCGGGTGCAGGGGCGGCTGCAGCAGCGGCCGCGGCCGCCGTGAAGGGTACCGGAAGGGCAAACAGCGACGACGGCGAAGCCGCGCCTTCGGAGAGGACTGGATCCCCTTCGGCCAGCGAGTCCACCCGGACGGGTGAGTCGAGCCGGACCGCTCCGCAGCAAATCCAAGAGGCGCCCGCCACGCAGGCTGTTCCGGCGTCCACCCCCCAGGCGCCCACCTCCGCGAACCCCTCCCAGGAATCCAAAGTATCTCTGTGGTCCGAAGACGACTACGGCTTTGTCAATGAGGGCGCCGGCTCCCGGGGGGCGGGAGCTTCGCGGGATGCGGCAGCCGCTACCGGCGGATACAGCCGAGGAGCATCAAGCTTCCCGGCGACTGCGCGTGAGCAGGCAGAACCCCTTGACGAAGACGAATACTACGACGAGGAACCAGTCCGCGAGCCCCGTTCCTTCCGTTGGCTCGTGGGTGGAGTCCTTGCCGCCGTCTTGATCGTGGGTTTGATTCTGGCTGTCACCAACCTCGGCAACCTCATCCCCGGAGGGTCGCCCGCGGCCAAGCCCTCCTCCACAGCGTCCCAACCAGTAAGTGGACAGCCGAGCAGCAGTGCATCTGCACCTCCGGTCGCAGCGCCTCCGGCCATCGACGGAGTCACTCGCATGGGCGATTTCGAGTTCGCCGCGACCTACGACAAAGACCTGGTCAAAGCCTACGACGGCAATGCCGCGAGTTACTGGTCGGACATGGAATTCGCCACTGCGGACTGGGGTGGACTCGCTCCTGATGGAGTTTCGCTGCTCGTAAAGCTCAAGGCCCCCTCGCAAGTGACATCCGTCACATTGAGCCAGTTGGGCGCGTCCGGTGGAAACATCAACGTTTACACGAACGACCGTCCGGCCATGGACGGCGCCAAATTGGTGGGCACCAACAGCTTCACGTCACCGGAGCTCACCATGCCGCTCAGTTCCCCTGTAACGGCACAGTACGTAATCATCTCCATCAAATCCCTGCCCAAGCTGACCGCGCCCAAGACACGCTACGGGTTCGGCCTCCGCCTTGCGGAGATCAAGGTCCAGTAGCCGACGGCGGGAGGCGCCTTCGGGCGCAGGCGCTTCCATGCCCCGCGTCGCCGGAAGGTACCCTGAATGGTGGCGGATATTAGGGTCCCCGGGAACATCGGAATATTCCGCGCCGACAGAGGGTTGTGCCATGTGGCCGGCCGCAAGGATCCGGTGCATCGACTAAGGAAGAGGTTCACCCACCAGTGAGCAACGCAGAAAACACCGCGTCCAACGTACGTGATGTCATCATCGTAGGCTCAGGGCCTGCCGGTTACACGGCGGCCGTCTACACGGCCCGCGCCAACATGAACCCGCTGCTCATCGCCGGTTCCGTGACTGCCGGTGGCGAACTGATGAACACAACAGACGTCGAGAACTACCCCGGTTTCCCCGAAGGCGTCATGGGACCTGATCTCATGGAGAACTTCGAAAAGCAGGCGGCACGCTTCGGGACTGAAATTCTGTTTGAGGATGTCACCGAACTGGACCTCGACGGCGACATCAAGTCCGTGACCATCGCCACGGGGGAGACCTTCAAGGCGCGCGCGATCATTCTGTCGACCGGTTCCGCATACCGTGAGCTCGGCTTGGAGAATGAAAAGCGCCTTTCCGGCCACGGCGTGAGCTGGTGTGCAACCTGTGACGGTTTCTTCTTCAAGGACCAAGACATCGCAGTGATCGGCGGCGGCGACTCTGCCATGGAGGAAGCACTCTTCCTGACCAAGTTCGCCAAGTCCGTCACAGTGGTACACCGCCGCGACACCCTCAAGGCTTCCAAGATCATGGGTGATCGTGCCCAGGCCCACGAGAAGATCAACTTCGTGTGGAACACCGCCGTCGAAGACGTCATCGGGGAGGCCAAGGTGACCGGCCTGAAGCTGAAGAACCTCGTTGACGGCACGGAGTCCGAACTCGCCGTCACCGGCGTTTTCGTGGCCATCGGCAACGATCCCCGCACGGAACTCGTAAAGGGAAAACTGGAGCTGGCCCCTGAAGGCACCATCGCCGTCGACGGCCGCAGCTCCAAGACCAGCATCAAGGGCGTCTTCGCCGCCGGCGACGTCGTGGACCCCACCTACCGCCAGGCCATCACGGCTGCCGGTTCCGGTTGTGTCGCGGCCTTGGACGTCGAGCACTATCTTGCAGACCTGCACGCCTAATCGGCACGGCAGCCATCCATTCGAAGGGAAAGAATTATGAGCAACGCTAAAGACGTTACCGACGCCAGCTTCAGCACCGACGTCCTGGCCGCTGAAAAGCCGGTCATCGTGGACTTCTGGGCAGAATGGTGCGGCCCGTGCCGTAAGTTGGGTCCCATCCTCGACGAGATCTCGGTTGAATACGGAGACAAGGTTGACGTCGTCAAGCTGAATGTCGACGACAACCCGGCTATCGCCGCTGAATACGGCATCACGTCGATTCCTGCGGTTTACCTCTTCAGTGGGGGAGAAGTGAAGAGCACGGTTATCGGCGCCAAGCCGAAGCAGTTCTTCGAAAAGGAATTTGAATCCGTACTGTCCTAGGTCGCACGGCGCCCGCATAGCGGTCGCTTCTGATTCGGCCGGTGGTCCTCGCTGTCGAGCGAGGACCACCGGCCTTTTCGTGCCTTCGAGTACGCTGTCCCGGGGGTCTTCTGCACCCTGCTAGTGGTGATAGTGGTGATTGCCGGAGGTATTGGTAGGCAGATGGAAGGCCTACTGTAGGCTTCGCCTGGACCACTTTGTTTGTGAACCTTTTTCATATTCAAAGTGAGCGATTCTTCTTGGTAACGACTTGGACAGGCTGGAGAAATCAGGCGGACCGGAACCCGGCTGGGATCAGCCCAATTGCAGGCAGGCGTGGCCTGGAACACGGTCCAAGACGCACCCGCGCACGTGCGCTTCTTGTCAGTCGCGGTTGATTCCGAGGAGCTTCCGCTGTTGCACGTGAAACAGTGCTGGCCGATCGTAGAGCTCCGAGTGGATCGCGTTTCTGAAATCTGTTCCAGATGAGTTCCTGTGCGCGCTCAGCAAGCGCATCGTTTCACGTGAAACATGGCCACCTGCTTGATTGGTTTCGAACTACACACTCGTGTTTGCATCCATTGGACCCGAAAAGCGTCGATGCAGGCAGCGGGCTTTCACATGAAACCTCGGCAATCCTGCGCCCTTGCACGAATCGCGGGCACATGCCGAATTGCCAGTCGGCACTGAGGCGACGCTGAGCTCCGCCTGGGTTCGGATCCATTGACTCCGGCGAGCGGTGCATCTTGCCGGCTGCCTTCGAGTCGCCTCCGGTTAGCGAAGGTGGCCGGTCTTGACCAACCCTCTCTGTCTAGCAGGGGAGTGTCCGCAGACACTTCTCCGTGCCTCACGTTTCACGTGAAACCCCGTGCGGGCCTTCATACTCACGTGCTCATCGGGATTCGGGCTCTCGAGCAACATTCCTGGAGATAGCAGCTGAACGAAGCACCCGCCGATGTTCTTGCTTCCGAGAATTGGTCGTTAGAAGTCTGTCGAGGCTACGACGACCGTGAGGCATAGCTGCTTCGTCGCGTCAAACTTACACGTTGTATTCCAGAAAGGGACCGCTTTCAATTAATTTCAGTTGTTTCAGAATTTGCGATTGAGGTTCCGCGCTATGAATTCCGCACCATCATCCATGCGGGGACATCGAGGGCTTTCGGACGTAGTGATTCTTCGTATTGGAGACGGGCAGGGAAAGGCCCAAAACGACTGGATACTGATCGGGATGAGCCACCGTTGCGACACGATTCGATACGCGTGCCGAGATCTGTCCCTGGCCGCCTGGCTCTGCGGCCCGACGCTGCGTCGACACATCTGTCTCAGTAGCCCTGGAAGAACGGCGATTGACGCCCCCGGCGTCCACACGACGTAGATTGTGAGCTGGTCAGGTTGACGGCCCCAGGCGCGTTCGGGGGCCAGGTCGGAATGTGGGTCCGCCCAAGCGCCGCCCAGGGGGTAGAGTTTGGCGCCATGAAATCAACCTCCAAGCATCAGAACCGACAACCAACCGTGGCAGGGCGCGAGGGCGCCAGTACTGCATTCTGCACAGGAGTGCTCGGGAGGCTGGCCGGCCCCCATCACCACCAACTTCCCTTACGGCGTCCATCGGGCGATTGAACCGGAACTGATGGGGGATAGGGTCCGATCGTGGCGGTCAGGTTCTCAAATGCAGCGCCCGATAGCCACGTCGGGGGCGTCGACGAGCAGTGGTCCGGGTCCAATTGGACCTAGGATGCGCCTCGTTGACCCAGTCAACGGAGCCTAAAGCCACAGCTCCCATGTTGGAAGCTTGTCGGAACAGGGTTCGAAACGACACTGGCGCCCCTGCACCGATGAGCGTGGCCACGGTGTCTCGTCCTGAATCACGGCGCCACGGCCGGCGCCCAGCTCGCTCGCATTGAGCTACTGCCCCGGACTTCGGCAGACCCAGTTCCTACCTCACACCTACTGACGTGGTGTTACGAAGCCAGTCAACCATCAACGCGGGCCCCCGGAACGATCATCCAGACGCGAAAGGACTATGGGCGCCGAATCGAATCCGAACATGCAGCCCCCAAACCACCTTCGCGAGTCTGGACCCTTCCTCACTCAAACGTGCAGGCATTGGAGGATTGGAATATTGGAAAGGCTGGCGCGTGCGGTGCTGATCGCGCCTCCCGGCTTGCTCCAAAGCGAAAGCGAGTCCACACGCACCGAGGAAGAGTTCGTAACCCCAGGGAGTGAGTCCTGAAGGATACGGACTGCTGAACGTCCGGCGACGCTTCCCCTTGTCGAGTGTTTGCCCAGCCGGTGGGCCCCGACTTGCGGGGCTCCGGCTGGCCAACAGCTCTATATGCCTTGATGTAGTGACTCAAGTTCCGCGGGGCGCAGAAGGCCGCTACTTCAGAATCAATTGAAAGTCGCGAGCCAGTACACACGTGATTTGCGGATCGGCGCCGCGATCGCCGGCATACCCTCGCCATGAATGAACCATTCCCAAGGCAGGAGAGTGTGCGGTCCGCTGGATGTCAGGACTAAAGCCTCGTAGTCTAAACGGCTGCTTCTCCCTCGGGCGGCTTGGTGTGCGTCTGCCGAAAGGCAGCCTGCGCCTGCCCTCCCTTTCAGGCCCGAGAGAGCCCCGCTATTGGTAGCGCGAGACGGTCACAGTTTCACGTGAAACATGACAAGAGCTTGGGCCGAAACACGCTCACGTTAGGCTCAGGAATAGTCGTGAGCATAGAGTTTGCTGATCGGATAAGGACACTTGTGTACAACATGGCACCGACCTTCGACAGCAGCCGCATCGAGACTGCTAAGGATATCCACCGACCGCTCCAAAGTTATGCACATAGTTATCCACAGGGATATCCACCGGGGAAAAGAGTCCGTCTGTGCAGCTCCCCGAACGTGGTGCGGACCACCATTAGTTAGAACCAAGGTGCCGCTCAGCCTGACACTCGAAATCAGACTCGATCTGGGTCTGAAACTCCTCGAAAGGCCCGAAAATCGGCGAAAATCCGGCCAAATCCAGGTGAAATCGGGCAATTTGAACACGATGATCTTGTTTCACGTGAAACAGAGCCATTGAAGAGCGCAAACACCACGCCCGTCACAGCAGCAGCCGGATAATCAGCCGGGGAGCCGGGACTCACGACGGCTCAGCCCGGTCGACTTATCAACAAAGTTATCCACAACGATATCCACTGCTGCCCTCAGACTTTTCAACAGCGGTCCGTAGGTGTCGAGGGGGTGGGAGCATCGCGCAAGGGCCATGCTTGGTCTCCCGCTTACGGAGCGACTCCCGGACCGAGCCGCGCTTTTGTACGCCCGTTGACGTCCAGGACCGTCGATAGTGCCAACCGTTCTGTTGAAGTGCCGGACTGCCGCAGTCTCAATGTTCCGACGCTGACCAGCCGAGAGACCCATCCGAATGTCTCCACACCTCTACAATTCGAACGCCGATGTGAACGAGCAATGGTTCGCGCGCTCAACGTGCGCCGAGAATGCCGATCCGCCTCCGAGATTCACGGTGCACGCGACACGAGAGCATGCGAATCCAGATCCGGCGGGCCGCCGTGCGGATCTCTCCCTTTCAACGAGTGGCGCGCTATCCAGCTTGGCTCGGAGCAATCTCATCGCACGGGCACGCACGAACCAAAGATCACTCACACCCGAACCACAGCCGCGCCGGGAAGGGGAGGCCCGGTCAAAGCGCCGAAGATGAACGTGGCGCGACGACCGTGGTGGATATTCCTCTGCTCACAGCTTCATTCCAAACGAGCACCGCGGCCGATGCCACGTCTACAAGTCAACCGTCCGGTTACCGGGGCGGGCGCGGGTCAGCTCCCACCCCACGCCTTGGGACGCTCGCTCACGATCCTGGGCGAGCCCCTGCATCGAAGACGCAACAATCCCGGCGGCCGGCTGGGACTCGACCCAGGCTCATCAGTGCCGCCGGGGTCCACGATGATCACGGAGCGCTCCAATAGGTACCAACCCAACCTTCAAGCCAACAGGGGAGCAGTACCGGAGGTCGGGGCCTTGACCTCATGTCGCAGATGCCAGCATAAGAGTTCACATCGCTTGGGTCCGAGATCTGCGGTCGCAATCCCTCGCAGTCCCCGAGACGAGACGGCAACCAGGTCGAGCAATCGGCAAGCCCTCCACCTAACGCTGCACAGTCGCGGATAGCTCCCCGCCCTTGGCGGTTCCCACCGCGCCGACACCAGCTCCTCCCAATTCCGCGTTCCAGACGCCCAAAACACCACCTAACGCACGCCGCACTCAGTCGCACGGATCCGCGAGCGTAGTGATCTTGAGCAACCGCCAGCACGCGTCGGGGTAGTCGATACTTGTTTCTCCTAACGCGACTCTGCACAACTGGACTGCCGGGAGGGGTCAGGTGGAAGATGGCAAGTTCGACGCTTCGGAGCGAATGATGGCACGGCATGGCCGGAGCCAATCGCCACTGAGCCAATCCCAACTAGAGACAACTTTCCTTCAGTATCTCCAACCTTAGCCGCGTCCCGTGGTGAACCGATGGGCGTATCCGAATGCAGGAAATCCCCTTCTGAACGCTGAGTGGACAGATGCAGCCCAAGCAAGCGGCGGCTTCGGAGGCGTCACGCTGAGCCGGTTTGCCAACTTCGGTTGCGTACTGCGAGTCAACTCTCAAATACCAAAGCGCAAGCCTTGAAGCGCTCTTGGCCCAGCCTGCGGTCCTACGTTTCACGTGAAACCGACTGCGCGGGCTGCCTACTCTGCGTGCCGCCTGACGGACTGACCTGTTCAGGCGAAGGCGATATCAGGTCTCCCCGGGGCGCACGCGTCTGCGCCGGCTGTTTCACGTGAAACATCTTCACCTCAGCGAGGCGCAGAGAACCTGGCCAACTTGACTCAACATGCGCGGACCAGCACGCCCCGACTATGTGGGCATTACCGACTGCAATTCAGCCCAAGGTCTGGCGCAGTGCAGGCGCAGAGTCTAGGTTGAAGGTTCTTCAGATGCTGCCCCAGCGCGGCACCTTGTCGCCAAACACGAGGGAAGGGCAGCAACGAAGCATCGAGCGAAGCTCGAAGCTCAACAGTCGGAGACCAAGCTCAGCCATAGGAGATCCAGCCGACGGTCGGGAGAGGGAGAACGAGCCCTGTTGTCCACGTGAATCGCGAAGATATGTACTCGCAAAGGGAACCGGCAACCCCGAACCGGCGCGCAATTGGCCTCGACATTCTTGTCACGAAGGCATGTTCCAGCGAATTCAAGCGGAAGCGCTTCAACGGAGCACTTAAATGTTCGTCTGCCGAAGCGACCCAAATCGGCTCAGTGCAGCGGGCAAAGGACGAGACCGCCTCCTACCCGCTTATGCGCCAGCCCGACGCGTTTCACGTGAAACACAAGTGACAACACGGAGCGGAGCGGCTGGTCGCGACGGACACTCCAGGGGAAAGCGTGCAGTACTGCCGCGCCCACAGCGGAAATCCCTCAACCCGGCCGCATGAGTACAGCGCTCCAACTACGATCAAGATCGCCACCGAATCCACCGATGTCCGCACACCCACGAGCACCACCAAATGAAAATGGGGCCTGCCTCCTCAGAAGCAAACCCCAGTTCCGGAGAACTCGAGCGGCTAGCCTTCATCCCCGGGCGCCAAAACATCCATGATGCGGTTCAGATCCTCGACGCTTGCAAACTCAATGCTGACTCGTCCCTTTCGTGCCCCGAGGGTGATCTTGACGTTGGTATCCAGCCGATCGGAAAGAGAAGACGCGAGGTAGTCGAGGCGCTCATGGCGCGCATTCGGGCGCGGGATGCTGTTCTTAGGCGGCACAGTAGGATCCTGGTACAACGCCACTGCTTCCTCTGTTGCCCGTACGGACATTCCTTCAGACACAATCTTCTGCGCGAGACGCTCCATCGCGGCTGCGTCGGGAAGAGCGAGCAATGCGCGAGCATGGCCGGCCGAGAGTACGCTGGCGGCAACGCGTCGCTGCACGAGGGGAGGAAGTTTGAGGAGGCGAAGGGTGTTGGATACCTGCGGGCGGGACCGTCCGATCCGATCGGCCAGCTGCTCGTGAGTGGTACCGAAGTCCTCCAGCAGTTGCTGGTAGGCAGCTGCTTCTTCCAGAGGGTTCAGCTGGCTGCGGTGCAGGTTCTCCAGCAAAGCATCGCGCAGGAGGTCATCATCATTGGTGTCGCGAACGATCGCGGGAATGGTTTCGAGCCCGGCGGCCTGTACAGCCCTCCACCGCCGTTCACCCATCACTAGTTCGTACGGTTCTCCACCCTTTTCGGTTGAAGTACGCACAACAATTGGCTGGAGGACGCCTATTTCCTTGACGGAGTGAACCAGCTCCGCCATGTCGTCCTCATCGAAGACGCTACGCGGCTGCTTGCGGTTGGGATGAATGTCCCCGACCGGGATTTCGGCGAAGCGCGCCCCCGGAACCTCGACCAGTTCGACCCCGGACGATTCCGCGGGAACCGACTCGGAAAAAGCGTCATCGGCAGTAGCCTCGGCAGGCTCGGACGCGGCCTGCTCTTCACCGGCGGTGACCTTCGCAGCGGGCGACTTCGCAGCAGGAGCCTTTGCCGCCGTCGTGCTCCTGGACGAAGAGCCTCGCGAAGGCGAGCTCTTCGCTACCTCAGTCTCAAGCACTTCAGGAGCATCCACCGCCTCCGGGGTCTTGCGTGCGTCAGGGAAGAAGAGGTCCACAGGGCGGGACGTCGGAACGCCATTGCCCGATGCACCGGCCGAAGCGGAGCTGGGAATGAGAGCCCCAAGACCCCTACCCAGGCCTCGTCGCTTTTCGCTCATTAGTATGTCCCTCCGGTGGAATGGCAAGAATAGAGCCCGCCAAGGATATTGCAGTGATTAAGGAAGTCTAGCGCTCGGCGATTTCGGCGGCGGCTTCCATGTAGGACAACGCGCCGCTGGATGACGGATCGTAGGTCATCACCGTCTGTTGGTAGCTCGGAGCTTCCGAGATGCGCACGGAGCGAGGAACCACGGCGCCGAGAACTTGGTCCGGGAAATGCTGCCGGACTTCGGAAGCCACCTGTGCGGCCAGGTTCGTGCGGCCGTCGTACATGGTGAGGAGGATGGTGGAAACGACCAGATCAGCATTGAGGTGCTTCTGGATCATTTCGATGTTCTTAAGGAGCTGGCTCAGGCCTTCCAGTGCGTAGTACTCGCACTGGATCGGGATGAGTACCTCACTGGCGGCGCAGAAGGCGTTGACCGTGAGCAGGCCCAGGCTGGGCGGGCAGTCGATGAAGATGTAGTCCAGGCGACCTTCACCGTTCTTTGCGCGTTCCTTCGAATACACATCGATTGCGCGTCTAAGGCGCTGCTCGCGTGCCACGAGGGAAACCAATTCAATTTCGGCGCCCGCGAGGTGAATGGTTGCCGGGGCGCAGATGAGATTGGGAATATCAGGGCAAGGAGCCACAACGTCACGCAGCGGGAGATCGTTGATGAGCACATCATAGATACTGTCGACGTCGGCGTGATGCTCAATGCCGAGAGCGGTGGATGCATTTCCTTGGGGATCGATGTCGATCACCAGGACATTGAGTCCAGCAGAAGCCAAAGCGGCCGCAATATTGACGGTGGTGGTGGTCTTACCGACGCCGCCCTTTTGATTGGACACGGTAAATATCCGTGTCTTCTCCGGCTTGGGGAGCTCGCGCCCCAGCAGCCGTTCGCGGCGTCGGGTCTCGTTGGCGAGCTGGCGCGCAATAGGGCTGGAGTCGTCGATGGAGTCCATGACGTTGTCGTGTCCGGCAATCAGGGTTTCACGTGAAACAGCGGCGTTCGCAACCGAATTCGTGCGCATCAGTGCCGATTCAAAGGACGCCGAGGGTGCAGCCATGGCCCGAGCCGACCCCAAGGAAATAAATGGCGGGATCCGCTGGGTGGAGGTTTCGCTACTGCCCACTGTCACACTCTCACTCTCATTCGGCTCTAGCTGCCGTTCTCTAGCTTAACCGCTCAGTCGGGGACACGCGGGACACAGCGCCGAAGCTAAGCGATCTTCCCCTGTTTGTTAACGACAATCCGCACCACTGTGGTGGGTTCTTCCAGCAGCTCCTGCCCACAAACCACGACAGACGTTTCCACGCCGCCGAGCCTGCGGATCACTTTTGCTGCTTGCTCGATCTCCTCAGCAGCACTGCGGCCCTTGATCGCAACCACTTCACCCTTGCCGTTGAGCAAGGGAATGGTCAAGCCAGCGAGCTTGGACAGCGCAGAGACAGCCCGCGCCGTGACAACGTCCGCGTCGACCATTCCCACTGCGAGTTCGGCCCGGGTGCGCATAACGGTGACATTGCCCAGCCCGAGGTCGTCCACTACTTCCTGAAGCCAGATGACCCGTCTCTCCAGGGGTTCGATCAGGGTGAGTTCAAGATCGGGGCGTGCAATCGCCAGGCACAAGCCCGGAAGCCCCGCGCCGGAACCAACATCTGCAACGTGGCTTCCGTGGGCAATCACCGACTCGATGACCGCGCAATTGAGAACGTGCCGGCTCCACAGGCGGGGAACCTCGCGCGGGCCAATCAGCCCGCGCTCGGTTCCCGACGTCGCCAGATGTTCTACGTACCGCCGGGCGAGACCAAGACGGTCACCGAATATCTTCTCTGCCGCCTGGAGTTCGGCTGCCGTAATTTCAACCATGATCCGTTAGTCGGCCGAAACCACAATGTGGCGGCCGGCGCCCTCGCCTTCGGACTCGGATACAAAGCCGAGGTCCGCGACAGCGTCGTGCACAATCTTGCGTTCGTAGGCGCTCATTGGTTCAAGTGCGACAGAGGAGCCGGTCTCCTTGACCTTCGCGACGGCGTCTTCGGCAATCTGCTGCAGATCGCCGGCACGTTCCTTGCGGTAGCCGTTGATGTCGAGCACCAGGCGGGACCGGTTTTCAGTCGCCGACAGCACGGACAGGCGAGCGAGTTCCTGAAGGGCTTCGAGCACTTCGCCGTCGCGGCCTACCAGGCTCTCAAGCCCCTCGGAGTCGTCTTCAGCCGCGATGGAGATGTAGGTGCGTCCGTTGCGGATCTCAATGTCGATGTCGCCGTCGATGTCGGCAATGTCGAGGAGTTCCTCAAGGTAGTCTGCGGCGACGTCCCCCTCTTCCTCGAGGCGGCTCACGGAAGTGCCTTTGCCGGCAGGAGTGCCTTCTTCGGAAGTTTCTTCTGTGGCTTCTGCCGGTTCCTGGGCGGCAGCGGCCGTTGCCTCTTCGGTGCTTTCAACAGACATTACTTCTTCTTCCTGTTCTTACGTTGTGGCTGGATGCGCTGCTGTGCCTTGACCTCGACGGCGGCCACTTCGGCAGCGACGTCTGCGTCCTTCTTACCGCCCAGGAGGGGGTGGGAAGGCAAGCCCTTGGCTGCGCGACGTTCAGCAAGCGCCTTCGCCGCGGGGGAACCCGGAGTCGGCATGCGGCGGATGACAAAGAACTGCTGGCCCATGGTCCACAAGTTGGTGGTGGTCCAGTAGATAAGCACACCAATCGGGAAGTTGATGCCACCCACACCGAAGACGAGCGGCAGGATGTAGAGCATCATCTTCTGCTGGCGCATGAACGGGCTGGCCATTGCCTCTTCGGACATGTTCTTGGCCATGATCTGCTTCTGCGTGATGAACTGCGACGCCGTCATAGCCAGGATCATCACGATGGAGAGGACCCACACGACCGTCTGGTCGCCGCCACCGCCGCCGTGAAGCAGCGAAGCGGAGAGCGGGGCGCCGAAGATGCTGGATGCATCGAACTGCACAACCTGCTCATGGCTCAAAGCACCGATGCCCTGGCCGCTTTCCTTCGCAGCACTGATACCGGAAAGCACCTGGAACAGCGCGAAGAAGAACGGCATCTGGATCAGCATGGGCAAACAAGCCGAGAACGGGTTGGTGCCGTGCTTCTTGTACAGCGCCATCTGTTCCTGCGCCATCGCCTGGCGGGAGAGCTGGTCGGTCTTGCCCTTGTACTTCGCCTGCATCTTCTTCAGATCAGGCTGAAGCAGCTGCATGCCTCGCTGGGCCTTGATTTGCTTGACGAAGACAGGGATCAGGGCGGCACGGATCACCAGCACCAAGCCGATGATGGACAGCGTCCAGGTCCAGCCGTTCTCCGGCGGCAGGCCGATGAAACTCAGCCCGTCGTGGAACCCCAGCATGATTGCGGACACTAGCCACTTGAACGGGGCCAGAATTGTTCCAAAGATGTCCATACGTTTTCCCTATTTCCTCAGGCCGCTGTGCGGCGACCGTCTTCATCAGACCACACAGCCAGGAACTGGTCCGGGTTGTTCAGTACAACAATTGTGGGCGTCCGGCCTTCGGGCCAGTGACGATGTCCGGCGGGGACGTGGTCCACACCGCCGGCGTTCCAGGGGTGGCAACGCGCAAGGCGCCGCACTGCGAGCCAGCTTCCCTTGACGGCACCATGTACCGTCACCGCTTCGAGGGCATACGCCGAGCAGGAAGGGAAGAACCGGCACACCTGGCCGTACAAGGGAGAAATGATCCTGCGATACGTCTTCAGCAAGATGATGAGGACGTTGCGCGGCAGCTCCCACAAAAATGTTCCGAGGATCCTCGGAGCGACTCTAAAGAAGCGGACGACGGCGGAGCTCAGCTCATGCACGCGGTGTCCCTTCCGTTGTGGTGCCCTGGGTGGGCGAAACAACCCGCGGAGAGGATCCGCCGAGCCGTTTCGTGGTTGCCGCCAAGGCGGCGTTGTAATCCGTCAGCAGCTGGTCCCAGCTCGCCGTCGCAGCCGCGGGCAAAGCCCGGACCACAACAGCAAGACCCGTGCCATGCCTATTCAAAGACAATGCACCTGCTTCTCTCAGTCTCCTCTTAACGAGGTTCCTGGTCACAGCGTTCCCGACAGCTTTGGAAACGATGAAGCCGATGCGGCTCGGTTCTCCGGCACCGATAGGTGCCGTATATAACACTAAGTTCCGGCGTCCATTGCGGACGCCGGAACGTACAGTTGTTGAAAAGTCGGTAGAAGTCCGCAGACGGTTACGGGTGGCTAGCACCTATTGACTCGCTTGGAAGGCTGACCGACGAGTCAGTTATTTAGGCCGACAGTTCGACGCGGCCCTTGCCACGACGGGCGGCCAGGATGGCACGGCCGGCACGGGTGCGCATACGAAGGCGGAAGCCATGCTTCTTGGCCCGACGGCGGTTATTCGGCTGAAAAGTCCGCTTGCTCACGTTAGTTACTCCAGTGGATCAAAGGTGCGCCCACCCGATCAAAAAGGGAAGAACTGGCCGACGCTAAGTTTATTGAGTATCCGCCGCCGCCCAACGCCCGGATTTACCGGAGGTGCGGGTGGTCAAAAAGCGGACACATAGGACTTCACAACGTTAGGGCAAAAAGACCCCCCAGGTCAAACCGGAAGCCGCGGAGCCCGCTATCCCCAGCTGTGGCTAAGTACCCCCGCCAGCCTGTGGATGAAGTGGCTCACAGACCCCGTTTCAGAACCACAACAGTGTAATTATCCACAAGCTTCTTCCCAGCTATCTTCTGGAGTTTCCATCCCCTAGAGTGTCTCAGTAGCCGATTATCCACGGACTGTGCATAACCCTGTGGATTCGGTTCGGAATCCACGCCCTTTGATCGGCCACGGACCTTCGGCTGCCGCAATCCAGGCAAGCAAGCACTCGAGGGAACCAATTGATGACGGTAGACGAAGCCAACCACGCCAACACGGTCGGAAGTTCCTGGCGGCGGGTGCTGAGCCTGCTGGAACAAGACGATCGCGTCACACCCCGGCAGCGCGGTTTCGTTATCCTTGCCCAGGCGCAGGGCCTGATCGGCTCCACCCTCTTGGTCGCGGTACCCAACGAGCTGACCCGCGAGGTTCTCCAGACGCAGGTCAAGGACGCCCTCGATGACGCCCTCCGCAGCGTCTTTTCCGACGACATCCGGTGTGCAATCGATGTCGACACGGATCTGGTTCCCATCCACGAAGAGCCGGCCCCCGCCGTCGAACTCTCTTCTGAGAACGACCTGGCCGTGGAGCTGAAGCCGCAGCCCACCCCGCCGAGTACTTCGCACGAATTCGGCCGGCTCAACCCTAAGTACGTCTTTGACACCTTCGTGATCGGTTCTTCCAACCGCTTCGCGCATGCCGCCGCCGTCGCGGTCGCGGAAGCACCGGCCAAGGCCTACAACCCGCTGTTCATCTACGGTGACTCCGGGCTCGGCAAGACGCACTTGTTGCACGCGATCGGCCACTATGCCCGCCGGCTCTACAGCGGGATCCGGGTCCGCTACGTGAATTCCGAAGAGTTCACCAACGACTTCATCAACTCCATTCGCGATGACGAAGGCGCCAGCTTCAAGACCACGTACCGCAACGTCGACGTGCTCCTGATTGACGACATCCAGTTCCTGGCGGGCAAGGACCGGACGCTCGAGGAGTTCTTCCACACCTTCAACGCCCTGCACAACAACAACAAGCAGGTGGTCATCACCTCGGACCTCCCGCCGAAGCAGCTTGCCGGGTTCGAAGACCGCATGAAGTCCCGGTTCGAGTGGGGCCTGCTGACCGATATCCAGCCGCCGGAACTCGAAACCCGCATTGCGATCCTCCGCAAGAAGGCCCAGAGCGAGGGATTGTCCGCCCCCGACGACGCCTTGGAGTACATCGCTTCCAAGATCTCCAGCAACATCCGCGAGCTCGAAGGCGCCCTGATCCGTGTCACGGCGTTCGCCAGCCTCAACCGCCAGCCCGTCGACGTGGCCCTCGCCGAAATGGTGCTGAAGGACCTGATCACCGACGACGGCGCCCAGGAGATCACGGCCGACCAGATCCTGAAGCAGACGGCCGAGTACTTCAAGCTCAGCATGGAAGAGCTTTGCAGCAAGTCCCGCACGCGCACCTTGGTGACCGCGCGGCAGATCGCCATGTACTTGTGCCGCGAGCTCACGGACATGTCCCTGCCGAAGATCGGTCAGGAGCTTGGCGGCCGCGACCACACCACGGTGATCCACGCGGACCGCAAGATCCGCGAACTGATGGCCGAGCGGCGTGTGATCTACAACCAGGTGACTGAGCTGACCAACCGCATCAAGCAGCAACAACGCGATTCCTGACTCACTCCTCGAGGTACTACATACCTTATTAACAGGCACATGTGGATAAGCCTGTGGATACTTAAGGGGACAAGCACGGTTAATGGGCTTAAAACCCTTAAGCCGTCTGTGGATCGTTAAAAACGGCCCTGGGGGTTATCCACGTCCACACCCTGTTTAAAACCCCTGTCACCCACATATCGTGAACAGGGCTTAACCGCGGAACTGCGGGTCCAGAGGCGGTTATCCACAGTTTCCACAGGGGTTATTAACACTACTAATCCCAAAAAAATGAATTCCCTCAAATAACAATCTCCTTCCGCCCGCCCATCGACGCAGCCCGTGGCTGCCTCGAACCACAAGCCGGCAGGCCGGGGATGGGTTAATGCCCGAAGTTCCGGCTAAGCTGTCTGCATCGCGTCCATCCTTGGCGCTGCTTTGTAGTTCGCTCACCGCGGACCCGGCAGCTTCGGGTTCCGGGCGCCGGATTTCGGGGCTCCTGGGGGAGTTTCCGGTGGAACACTGGCAGCAGCAATGAAAGGCGGCACCCTTCCGTGAAGTTCAGAGTCGAGCGGGATGTCCTGGCAGAAGCCGTCACATGGACAGCCCGGTCCTTGTCTCCGCGGCCGCCCGTCCCGGTACTCTCAGGTCTCCTGCTCAAGGCAGAAGCCGGAACAGTGAGTCTCTCGAGCTTTGACTACGAGACCTCCGCCCGTCTCGAGATTCCAGCTGACATCACCGCCGAGGGAACCATCCTGGTTTCCGGGCGCCTTTTGGCCGACATCTGCCGCAGCCTCCCCTCGGCTCCCGTCGAAATCGAAACCGATGGCAGCAAGGTCACCCTCACGTGCCGTCGAAGCAGCTTCCATCTCGCCACGATGCCGGAATCCGAATACCCCCCGCTTCCGGCGCTTCCCGCCATCAGCGGAACCTTGCCCGGCGACGCCTTCGCCCAGGCCGTTTCACAGGTCATCATCGCGGCCAGCAGGGACGACACCTTGCCGATCCTCACCGGTGTCCGGATGGAGATCGAGGATGACATGATCACCCTCCTCGCCACGGACCGATACCGCCTCGCCATGCGCGAAGTGCCGTGGAAGCCCGTCACCCCGGGAATTTCCACGAGTGCCCTGGTGAAATCGAAGACTCTCAACGAAGTAGCCAAAACCCTCGGTGGCAGCGGCGACATCCATCTCGCCCTCGCCGATGACGACAGCCGGCTGATTGGCTTCGAAAGCGGCGGGCGTACCACCACTTCCTTGCTCGTCGACGGCGACTACCCCAAGATCCGGTCCTTGTTCCCGGATTCCACGCCGATCCACGCAACGGTCCAAACGCAGGAACTCGTGGAAGCCGTTCGCCGCGTGTCCTTGGTCGCCGAACGAAACACGCCGGTTCGCCTGGCGTTCACCCAAGGCCAGCTGAACCTCGACGCCGGTACCGGCGAAGACGCTCAGGCATCCGAGGAACTCGAAGCCCAGCTCAGCGGTGAAGACATCACGGTGGCCTTCAACCCGCACTACCTCGTGGAAGGCTTGAGCGTGATCGAGACCAAGTTCGTGCGCTTCTCCTTCACCACGGCGCCCAAGCCGGCGATGATCACCGCCCAGGTTGACGCCGACGGCGATGACAAGGGCGACTACCGCTACCTCGTGATGCCCGTCCGCCTCCCCAACTAGCTAGCAATAGTTGTCGTTCTGGGCCCCGAAACGACAACAAGTGCGAGCCAGTCGGGTCAATACCAAAAACACCAACGCAGAAAAGAGTTCACACTGTGCACATCGGACTGATCGGCCTTGGAAAAATGGGTTTCAACATGCGCGAACGCATGCGCAAGGGCGGAATCGAAGTCACTGGCTTCGACCGCAATCAGGACATCGCCGACGTCGCATCCGTTGACGAACTGATCGCTGCCCTTCCGACGCCGCGCCTCGTCTGGGTCATGGTTCCTTCCGGCGACATCACCGATGCCGTGATCGGCGAACTCGGCGAGAAGCTTTCCGCCGGGGACATGGTCATCGACGGCGGCAACTCACGCTTCACCGAAGACCAGAAACACGCGGCTTTCCTGGCGTCCAAGGACATCCGCTTCGCCGATTGCGGTGTTTCGGGCGGCGTCTGGGGCCTGCAGAACGGCTACGGACTCATGGCAGGCGGCGCGGATGAGGACATCGAACTGGCCATGCCGGTATTCGACGCGCTCCGCCCTGAAGGCGATCGTGCCGACAGTTTCGTCCACGTGGGCGGCGTCGGAGCGGGCCACTACGCCAAGATGGTCCACAACGGCATCGAATACGGTCTGATGCAGGCATACGCCGAGGGGTACGAGCTGCTTGCGGCCAAGGACATCATCAAGGACCTGCCCGGCACCTTCCGTGCCTGGCAAAAAGGCACGGTTGTCCGTTCCTGGCTCCTGGACCTCATGGTCAAAGCCTTGGACGAAGATCCGGGCCTGGCATCCATCGGGGACTACGTCGAGGACTCCGGCGAGGGCCGATGGACCGTTGAAGAAGCGATTGCCAACGCGATCCCCGCTCCGGCAATCACCGCCGCGCTCTTCGCCCGCTTCTCCTCCCGCGAAGACAACTCGCCGGCCATGAAGATGGTGTCCGCGCTGCGCAACCAGTTCGGCGGCCACGCCACCCGTCCGGCCAAATAGGCCCCGGTCGCCCAGCAGCACGCGTGTACCTCGAACATCTTTCGCTGACCGATTTCCGCAGCTACGCGCAGGTTGACCTCAAGCTCGGCCCCGGTGTCACCGTCCTGGTGGGGTCCAATGGCATCGGCAAGACGAACCTCATGGAAGCCATCGGATACCTGGCCACCCTGAGTTCGCACCGCGTGAGCACGGATGCGCCGCTCCTGCGTTTCGGCACGGACCGCGCGTTGATCCGGGCGAAACTCGTCCGCGGGGAACAATCGACGGTGGTCGAGCTCGAAATCAATGCCGGCCGTGCCAACCGAGGCCGGATCAACCGCGGAAATCCTGTACGTGCCCGCGACATCCTGGGCATTTGCCAGACCGTGCTTTTCGCACCCGAGGACCTTGCCTTGGTCAAAGGCGATCCGTCCAATCGCCGTCGATTCCTCGACGAACTGCTGGTCAGCCTCATGCCGGTGCACGCGGCGACCCGCAGCGACTACGACCGCGTGCTCAAACAGCGCAACGCCCTCTTGAAATCGGCCCGCACCGGAAAATTCACCACCGGGCACGAGGCGACGCTCGATGTTTGGGACCAGCACATGGCGCGGGCCGGTGCGGAACTCCTGCACGCCCGGCTCGAACTCGTGGAACGGCTCCGACCTCATCTCAAGAGCGCTTACGCGCAACTGACGGATGGATCCAAAGAGGCCGGCGCGGTCTACCGCTCCACCATTCAAGGCGTCTTGGACGACGACGGCGGTCCCGCCGAGCGGCCGGCTGAAGGTTCGGAAGGGGTGGAGGACCTCCGCTTGCTGTCCGTGGATCAACTCACTGAGCGCTACGTCCAGGCCTTCGCTGCCTCGCGCCGCAAGGAGTTGGAACGCGGGATTTCCCTGGTCGGACCCCACCGGGACGAACTGGAACTGGTTCTGGGCCAAGCTCCGGCCAAGGGCTATGCCTCCCATGGTGAGACTTGGTCCATGTGCCTCTCCCTGCGCTTGGCCTCGTACTACGTCATGCTCGATGACACCCGCACCGGCGGTTCCGCTCCGATCCTCATCCTCGACGATGTGTTTGCCGAACTGGATGTGCAGCGCAGGCGTAAACTGGCTGCAATAGTGGCCGGCGCCGAGCAGGTATTGGTGACGGCCGCCGTCGACGCCGACATTCCCGAGGAACTGGCGGGGCGACGCGTAAAGGTTGTGCCCGGAGGCATTGATGGAGAAGGATAGCCCCGGCGGACGCCAGCCGGGCAGGGACCCTGACGAGATTGACGCTGCCCAATCAGCTTTGAACCGGATGCGCGAAGCGGCCGCCGCGCGGGGCGAAATCCGCCGCGCCGCCCCGCGGACGGGCGCCGCTCCTAAACGCAGAGGGGTCCGCGACACCCGCGGATTCAGTCAATTCCACGGCACCGGCCGGGATCCGCTTGGCCTGGGGAAAGTCGTCGGGAGGCTCGTGGCCGAACGGGGCTGGACAACTCCAGTGGCCGTCGGCTCCGTGATGGCAGAGTGGGATGCCTTGGTGGGGCCGGAGATTTCCGCGCATTGCACTCCGGAGAGCTTCACGGACACCACGCTCCATGTCCGCTGCGATTCCACTGCATGGGCAACGCAGCTCAGGCTCCTGAGCACCAGCCTCCTGGACATGTTCCGAAGGGAACTCGGAGACGGAGTGGTGACGTCCATTCAAGTACTCGCGCCCACCGCGCCGAGCTGGCGCAAGGGCGGCCGAAGCGTCAATGGGCGGGGTCCCCGGGATACCTACGGGTAACTTCATCGGCACCCGGGTCAGCGGATTTGCGTGAACGGCGCACAGGGGCGAGAAACCTCCCCGGACTGTACAGCTCCCTAGAGGGTGCCGTTTTGGCGGCTTGCAGATGGGGCCAGCGGCCTCCCAGAGCTAGTTTCCTGAGCATAAGGGCCGGGTTTTGCAAGGAAGAGCGCTCAGTCACGATAGAATCGGGATAGACAACTGGGCGCCGGTGAACGTTGATTGGCTCCGCTGAACAGCACTTGCAACAGCGGATCCGCCAATCACGAAGTAGCCGGCGTTAGCAGTGACGTCCCTGTTGGCGGCTGCCGTATCCCTGTGGTGTGTCCTGACGGACGTGCTTCCTTGGTGCGGTGACGGCCGGCGACCATCGAACACGGAGGAGTCGAAAGCGCCTGTGGCTAACGACAATGCAGAGACCTTGGCAGTAGATCCCGCGAAGGAGAACGCCCACAAGCCTGACACACCCTCGGGGTCCAAGGAGTACGGTGCGAGCGACATCACCGTCCTTGAAGGTCTCGAAGCGGTGCGCAAGCGCCCGGGCATGTACATCGGATCCACCGGCCCGCGCGGCCTCCACCACTTGGTGTATGAAGTGGTGGACAACTCGGTGGACGAGGCTCTTGCCGGGTACTGCAGCCACATTGAAGTGACCCTCCAGGCCGACGGCGGCGTGAAAGTCGTGGATGACGGCCGCGGCATTCCGGTGGACATGCACCCCACGGAAAAGAAGCCGACCGTCGAAGTTGTCATGACCATTCTGCACGCGGGCGGCAAGTTCGGCGGCAGCGGCTATGCGGTGTCCGGTGGCCTCCACGGCGTCGGTATTTCCGTCGTCAACGCGCTGTCGCGCAGGGTCGACACCGAGGTGCGTCGCCAGGGCCACGTTTGGCGGATGAGTTTCGCCGACGGCGGCAAGCCGCAAGGCGGACTCGTCCAGGGCGAAGAAACGGACCAGACTGGAACGTCCCAGACGTTTTACCCGGACGGCACCATCTTCGAGAGCACCGAATTCGATTTTGAAACCCTCCGCGCCCGGTTCCAGCAGATGGCGTTCCTCAACAAGGGGCTGCGCATCACCCTCACGGACGAGCGTCCTGTCGCAGGAGCAGGCGACGACGACCTTGATCTCGACGCCGTTGCCACCGAGGGCGAAGTGGCGGCAGAACACCGCACGGTAGTTTACCAGTACAACGACGGTCTCCTCGACTACGTGAAGCACTTGAACTCGAACAAGAAGGTGGACGTCGTCCACGAGGACGTCATCGCCTTCGAAACCGAAGACACGGAGCGGCACATCGCCGTCGAGGTCGCAATGCAGTGGACCACGGCCTATTCCGAGAGCGTCCACACGTACGCCAACACCATCAACACGCACGAGGGCGGAACCCACGAAGAAGGCTTCCGCTCCGCGATGACGTCGCTCATCAACCGCTACGCGCGCGAGAAGACGATCATCAAGGAAAAGGATGACAACCTCACCGGTGACGATATCCGGGAGGGTCTCACCGCCGTTATCTCGGTGAAGTTGTCCGAACCCCAGTTCGAGGGCCAGACCAAGACCAAACTGGGCAACTCCGAGGTCAAAGGCTTCGTCCAGCGGGTGGTCACCGACCAGCTCGGCGACTGGCTGGAACGGAACCCCGGCCCGGCCCGTGACGTCATCCGCAAGGCTGTCCAGGCGGCCCAGGCCCGCATGGCCGCCCGGAAGGCACGCGACAACGCGCGACGCAAGAGCCCCCTGGAATCCTTCGGCATGCCGGGCAAGCTGTCGGACTGCTCCTCGAAGGACCCTTCGCGCTGCGAGGTGTACCTCGTCGAGGGTGACTCCGCAGGCGGTTCGGCCAAGCGTGGCCGGAACCCCGAAACCCAGGCCATCCTGCCGTTGCGCGGCAAGATCCTGAACGTGGAGCGCGCACGCCTGGACAAGGCCCTCGGCAACAATGAAGTCCAGTCCATGATCACGGCTTTCGGAACCGGGATCGGCGAGGACTTCGACATCTCCAAGCTGCGGTACCACAAGATCGTCCTGATGGCCGATGCCGACGTGGACGGCCAGCACATCACCACGCTGCTGATGACGCTGCTGTTCCGTTACATGCGTCCGCTGATTGAGAACGGCTACGTCTACCTGGCCCAGCCGCCGCTGTACCGGATCAAGTGGTCGAACGCCCCTCACGACTACGTCTACAGCGACCGTGAACGTGACGCCAAGCTGGTCTCCGGCCAGGCCGCCGGCCGCCGGATCCCCAAGGACAACGGCATCCAGCGCTACAAGGGCCTCGGCGAAATGGACTACACAGAACTCTGGGACACCACCATGGACCCGGACCACCGCACGCTCCTGCAAGTCACCATGGACGATGCCCTGGCGGCAGACCAGACCTTCTCCGTACTCATGGGTGAGGATGTTGAATCGCGCCGGAACTTCATTCAGCAGAACGCCAAGGACGTCAGGTTCCTGGATATCTAGGGACTTCCAAGCCCTAGGAATATTCCAATACTGACATATACCTGAAACGGAAATCATAAAATATGAGCGACGAAACCCCCGAGATTCCCGCCGAGTCGGCCGGCATTCCGGAACCCGTACTTGAGGGCGATGTGCTGACCGACCGCGTAGACCAGGTGGACCTGCAGACGGAAATGCAGCGTTCGTACCTGGACTATGCGATGGCGGTTATCGTTGGCCGCGCGCTTCCGGACGTCCGCGACGGCCTGAAGCCCGTCCACCGCCGAGTGCTCTACGCGATGTTCGACGGCGGCTACCGCCCGGACCGCTCCTTCAACAAATGCGCCCGCGTCGTGGGCGAGGTCATGGGCCAGTACCACCCGCACGGTGACACCGCGATCTACGATGCCCTGGTCCGCCTCATCCAGGACTGGACCATGCGCTATCCGCTGGCGCTGGGCCAGGGTAACTTCGGTTCCCCGGGCAACGACGGTGCTGCGGCTCCGCGATACACCGAAACCAAGATGGCCCCGCTGGCCATGGAAATGGTCCGCGACATCGACGAGGAAACCGTCGACTTCCAGGACAACTACGACGGCAAGAACCAGGAACCCACCATCCTGCCGGCGCGTTTCCCCAACCTGCTGGTCAACGGTTCCTCCGGAATCGCCGTCGGCATGGCCACCAACATCCCGCCGCACAACCTCCGCGAAGTGGCCGATGGCGTGCAATGGTATCTGGCCAACCCCACGGCCAGCCGCGAAGAGCTGCTTGAGGCGTTGCTCGTCCGCATCAAGGGTCCGGACTTCCCGACCGGTGCAACCATCCTTGGCCACAAGGGCATCGAGGACGCGTACCGGACGGGCCGCGGCTCCATCACCATGCGCGCCATAGTCAACGTCGAGGAGCTCCAGGGCCGCACATGCCTGGTGGTCACCGAGCTTCCGTACCAGGCAAACCCGGACAACCTGGCCATTAAGATCGCCGAACTGGTCAAGGACGGCAAGATCCATGGCATCGCGGACCTCCGCGACGAGACGTCCGGCCGTACCGGACAGCGGCTGGTGATCGTGCTCAAGCGAGACGCCGTGGCCAAGGTGGTGCTCAACAACCTCTACAAGCACACCCAGCTGCAGGACAATTTCGGCGCCAACATGCTGGCGATCGTCGACGGCGTGCCCCGCACCCTGAGCCTGGACGCCTTCATCCGGCACTGGGTTGCCCACCAGATGAGCGTCATTGTCCGGCGGACCCGCTACCGGCTGCGCAAGGCCGAGGAAGAGGCGCACATCCTGCGCGCACTTCTCAAGGCCCTGGACATGCTGGACGAGGTTATCGCGCTCATTCGGGCCTCCAACACCACCGAGGCCGCCCGCGATGGCCTGATGGGGCTGCTGGACATCGACGAGCTCCAGGCCCGCGCCATCCTGGACATGCAGCTGCGCCGGCTTGCCGCGTTGGAACGGCAGAGGATCCAGGACAGGCACTCCGAGCTTGAGGCCATGATTACGGAGTTCAACTCGATCCTGGCCTCCGAGCAGCGCCAGCGCGACATCATCAGCCAGGAACTGGCCGAGATCGTGGCCAAGCATGGCGATGACCGCCGGACCCACATCCTCATGGGCTTCGACGGTGACATGTCGATGGAAGACCTCATCCCCGAGGAAGAAGTGGTGGTCACCATCACCCGCGGCGGCTACGTCAAGCGGACCCGAAGCGACAACTATCGTTCGCAGCAGCGAGGCGGCAAGGGCGTCAAGGGTGCCCAGCTTCGCGGCGACGATGTCGTGGAGCACTTCTTCGTCACCACAACGCACCACTGGTTGCTCTTCTTCACCAACCTGGGCCGCGTGTACCGGGCCAAGGCGTACGAGCTTGCCGAGGCCGGCCGTGACGCCAAGGGACAACACGTTGCAAACCTGCTGGCCTTCCAGCCGGACGAACACATCGCCCAGGTTCTGGACTTGCGCGACTATGAGCAGGCCCCGTACTTGGTGCTCGCCACCAAGAACGGCCTTGTGAAGAAGACGCGCCTGGAAGACTACGACACCAACCGCACGGCTGGCGTGATCGCCATCAACCTTCGGGATGGGGACGAGCTTGTCTCGGCGCAGCTAGTGTCCGAAACCGACGATCTCCTCCTGGTTTCCCGCAAGGGCCAGTCGATCCGCTTCACGGCGACCGACGAGGCACTGCGTCCCATGGGGCGCGCCACCTCGGGCGTGACCGGCATGAAGTTCCGCGAAGACGACGAACTCCTCGCGGCCGACGTCGTCCAGGATGGCTCGTTCGTGTTCGTGGTGACCGAAGGCGGGTACGCCAAGCGCACCGCCGTCGAGGAGTACCGGCTCCAGGGCCGTGGCGGCCTGGGCATCAAAGTGGCCAAGCTCCAGGAAGAGCGAGGCGACCTCGTCGGTGCGTTGATCGTCAACGAAGAAGACGAAGTCCTGGTGGTCATGGAGGGTGGCAAGATTGTCCGCTCCGCCGTGGCCGGCGTTCCTGCCAAGGGCCGTGACACCATGGGCGTCATCTTCGCGAAGCCTGACAAGAACGACCGCATCATCGAGGTGGCCCGCAACAGCGAACGCGGCCTCGAGGAGTCCGACGACGATCAGGGCGAGGGCACAGACGACGCTTCAAGCCCCAATAATGTCGAAAATCCTCTCGGAGGAACGTCCGGGACGGACGATGACGTAACGTTGGCTGCAAACGGCGGCGCCGATCAGGCGACCGCAACGGCCGAATCGGGATCGGCCGCAGGATCCGGCAATGGGTCCGGCGTCGAGCTGAACGAAGACAACACCGGAGGTAACGAGTGAGCAATTCGGACTCATATCCCAAGCCGAGTACGGGTGTCCCTGGAGGATTGCGGCAGCCGTCGGCTACTCCGCGGGTAGACGCACCGGCCCGTCCCCAGCAGCGCCCTGTGGCATCCGCTTCGGGTGCGGCAGGAACCGGCGCGGAAAGGGTCCCCGGTCAGCGCCCGGCCGTTCCCGGTCAGCGCCCGGCGGTTCCAGGCCAGCGTCCCGCAGGAACGCAGCGCCCGGCGGGCCAGCGTCCCCCTGCGCCCGGCCAGAGGCCCGTGCAGGGCCAGCAGCGGCCGGCCACCGGGGCTCCAGGGCTTGTGAAGCCGGCACCTAAGGCGAAGGTTCGCCGCGCCCGTCTGCTGGTCAGCAAGGTAGATCCGTGGTCTGTCCTGAAGATGGCATTCCTGTTGTCCGTTGCCTTGGGCATCGTGACTGTGATTGCCGCTATCGTGCTGTGGACCGTTCTGGACCTCACCGGCATTTTCAACCAAGTGGACAGCCTTCTGGGCACCCTGGCAGGTTCGGAAAGCGGTGGCTTCGAACTCAAGAAGGTCGCATCGCTCGGACAGGTGGCCTCCTTCGCCACCATCATTGCCGTGGTGAACGTTGTGCTCCTGACTGCCCTGTCCATGCTGAGCGCAGTGCTTTATAACATTGCCGCAACACTCGTGGGCGGCATTGGCGTGACCCTCACCGACGACTAACCCAAATGGTCCGAATTTGGGGGAAACTGCTGGAAAACAGTGGTGAAAATACCTCGATTTGAGATCGGGCCGGGATGTGCTGTAAAGTCATGTCTCGGCCCGAAGAGGTATCGGGGCGTATAGCTCAGGCGGTTAGAGCGCTTCGCTGATAACGAAGAGGTCCCAGGTTCAAGTCCTGGTACGCCCACGGAGCCTGCACAGGTTTTGCTAAAGGTTCGGGAAACTGAACCGGAACGGGGTGCATGTGAAGAAGTTGCTAGTAGTTGCAGCTGCGGTCGCAGGCGTCTTGCTCTACAGGAAAGTGCAGGAATCCGAAGCCCGGAAAACAGTCTGGAGCAAGGCAACCGACACGGTTGACTAGCAAACGCGCCCGGTCTGGAGATGGTGCAAACCATCGAAGGAACTAGGGTAGTATGGACGGGTTGCTTCTTATGGGGGCATGGCGCAATTGGTAGCGCACCTGCTTTGCAAGCAGGGGGTTCGGGGTTCGAGTCCCCGTGCCTCCACCATAAGAAAGAGTCCCGGTCAGAAATGACCGGGACTCTTTGCTTTAAGCCGCCCCACTAAGGTTGGAATGTGAACGTCATTGTTGCTGCTTTGGGTGTGCTCGGCGTCGCATCATCCGGACCCCTCATCGCCGGAACGCTTGGAGCTACCTCCGTCACGGCACTGGCTATCGCCTTCTGGCGCAACGCAATAGCCGCCGTCGTCATGGCCTCGCCGATCTTGGTCCGTGAGCCGCGCCGGTTCCGCAAGATCACCCGCAACGAATTCACTTGGTCCGCTGTCGCAGCAGTGGCACTGGCCTTCCACTTCGCTTGTTTCATCACGGCGCTCCAGCTCACGTCAGTGGCGGCTGCTACCGCCCTTGTGTGCCTGCAGTCTGCGTGGATCGCCGTCTTCCAGCTCCTGCGCGGCACCAGGCACCGCTGGCCGGTCCTGGTGGGCCTGAGTATCGCGCTGGGCGGCGTCGCGGCCATCACGGGCTTCGATATGGGCAACTCGCCGAAAGCCCTCCTTGGTGACATCCTGGCCCTCGCCGGAGGCGCCCTGGCAGGCCTGTACACCTTGGCCGGAGGCAAAGCCCGCCAGAGCATGGGCATCGGAACGTACACGAGCCTTTGCTATGGGATCTGCGCGGCCATCGTCGCTGTCCTGGCCCTCACGGGCGGCCAGCCGCTCGTAGGGTTCGACGCCGGCGGCTGGCTGGGGATCGTGGCCATCACCGTATGCGCGCAACTGGTGGGCCACACCGCCTTCAACCATCTCCTGGCGACCATGAGCCCGCTCCTGGTGTCCATGATCATCCTGCTGGAGATTCCGGGCGCAGCTCTTCTCGCCGCTGTCTTCCTGCACGAGTCCCTGCCGGCCGGTACCTACGCGGGACTCGCCCTGATCCTGGTTGGACTCGCCGTCGTCGTCGCCGGTCAGCGGCAGGGCAAGGGCGATGCGGAGGGCAAGATTGCCGGGCTTGGTACCGACTGAGTTCGGTTCGCGCGGCTACAGGCCGCCGCGGCGGACGCCTTGGCCTGCATTGGCCGTGTGGATGGCCCGGAGAAGCTTGGCCGGGAAGTAGACGGAGAAGAACACCACCATGGGGGCCTTCAGGGCCATTTTCTTGACGTTGTGGGCCTTGTAGGTGCGGTCGAAGCGGGTCACGTAATAGCGGTAGTCGCGCGGTGAATCCTCAAGCCGGCGTGCAGACATCCCCGAGACCATCTGAGGCCAGTACTGCACCCTGAGATCGTGGTCGGCAAGGTGCAGGGAAAGATCGATGTCCTCATGCATCTCGTCCTTTTCATCCAGGCAGGTTTCGTCGCGGATGGTTTCCCAGGCGGAACGGCGAAGGGCCATGTTGGATCCAAAAAGGAAGTGGTACTGGTGCTTCGCAAGCCGAAGCATGAGTTGGCGCATTTTGTCGTCGGCTTTGAGTCCGAATCGACGCATGGGCATGTCGTAGTAGACCACGGGACCTGTGGCCGCCTGCACCGAGGGATCAGCGAAGGCCTTTTGGACTTGCTCAACCCAGTCAGGCTCCACGACGGAGTCGGCATCGATCCGGCCGAGGATGTCAGACGTGGCGCTATTGAGGCCAAAGTTGCGGGTGGGGATGAGTCCTTGGGCCTCGTCCTGGCTCAGCAGGATGATGGGGCTCTCCGGGTATTCCTGCTGCATTTGCTGGACGATCTGCGCAGTGCGGTCCGTGGATCTGTTGTCCACGACGATGATCTCGTCCGCAGGCACTGACTGGTAGATGGCCGCGATCAGGCATTGCCGCACGACGCTTTCCTCGTTGTAGGCCGGGATGATGATTGAAACGCTCGGCTTCACGGGTGCGACGGCTGCGTTGGTTGCTGCATCTACGAAAGATCTATCGGCTGGCATCACCATAAATCTAACATCAGGGCGGTGCTCCTCAGGGAAGCCTCCGGGTGACAAGTGGCCAAACAATTGAAGGGATCCCGGCGAACCGGAATCCCTTCAATGCGGAGCTAATCTACGTCGTTCGGCTAGGCCTCGTGTTTGCCGGCTTCGTCCTTGGCTGCTTCGTCCTTGGCTGCCTCGTCCTTGGCCGCTTCGTCCTTGGCCGCTTCGTCCTTGTGGAGGCTGGCTGCGATGTTCTTTACGGCTGTCTTGGCATCGCTTGCCACCTGGGCTGCGGTGTCCGTTGCGTCCTCGACGGCGTGCTTTGCCTTCTCGGCCACAGCTTCGGTCTTGTCCGCTACGTTGAGCCTCACCTCGTCGACCTTGTCAGCTACCTTGGCGGCGGCTTCGTTGGCCTTGTCAGCGGCTTTTTCGGCTGCCGCTGCGGCAGGCACGGGCGATGGTGTCACCGGGGCGGGGGTCTTCCACGGGTCCTCCACCGGGCGGCTGGCCCTCCACGCTGCGACCCCGGCCGCGGCAGCTGCTGCAATAACCGTGAAGATCAAGAGCCCGCGCTTCTTCGGCTTCTTGGTCTTGGCGAGTTCCTTCGAGACGGCCTTGGACGCTTCCTCCGCAGCGGCTTTCAGCTGGGCCCCGGTGGCTTGCGCTTGCTCCTGCAGATTGTGGACCACTCCCGAGTCCACCAGCTTCTGGGCGACGGCGTCCACCTGCGCGGGTGCATTCTCAAGGGCTTGGTGGACAACCACGGAGGCCTGCCCGAGCTGCTCTGAGAGCTTGGGCAGGTATTCCTCAACAACTTTGTCCCGGGCGTGGCCCAGCGCCGGGGTGGCTTTGTTGAGGGCTTCCTGGATCTTGGGTGAGGCGTCCTCGACGACGTCGTGGATTTTCGGTGCGAGGTTCGCCAGGCCTTCCTGGAGCTTCGGCGTGACGATTGCAACGCCGTCGGCGAGGTTGTGTGCAGCTGACTTCAGGCCTTCCTGAAGCTTCGGCGAAGCGGTGTCGATTCCGTGCTGGATACGGGGAACCGCCCAGTTCACGGCTGCTTCGACGCGCGGCGTCGCCCAGTCCTTTGCATTTTCGACACCATTCGCAACGGTGTGTTCAAGTTCGCGGGCAATCCGGTCCGATTTCTTCACAACTACCTCCCGATCAACATGCTCGTTTGTTGTTAGCCTACGTCGCTTGTTCGGCACCGGCTATTCATCCACCGGATTCATGGAAGATTTCACCTAGCGCGGAACCGCCTTCCTGGCCGACTCTGCGTTGACCCCGCGTGAAACAATGGCCGTATGACCATCGCAACCGCAAAAGCAACTTTCCACACGAGCCTCGGTGACATCGTGGTTGACCTCTTCGGCAACCACGCGCCCAAGACGGTCGCCAACTTCGTTGGCCTGGCCACAGGCGAAAAGTCCTGGACGCACCCGGAGACCGGTGAAGACAAGACCGGTACCCCGCTGTACAACGGCACCATCTTCCACCGCATCATCAAGGACTTCATGATCCAGGGCGGCGATCCCCTTGGTCGCGGCATCGGCGGACCGGGCTACAAGTTCGACGACGAGATCCACCCGGAACTCAACTTCAACACCCCGTACAAGCTGGCCATGGCCAACGCCGGCGTCCAGATGGGCAAGGGCACCAACGGTTCCCAGTTCTTCATCACCACGGTCAACACCGATTGGCTTTTCGGCAAGCACTCCATCTTCGGTGAGGTTGCTGACGAAGAGTCCAAGAAGGTAGTCGACGCCATCGAGGCTGTCCGCACCGGCATGGGCGACCGCCCCGTTGAAGACGTCGTCATCAATAGCATTGACATCGTCCAGCTCTGATCCACGGAGCCTGAACAGCGTATGAGTTACGGAATCCCGGCGGCAGAGCCGTCCGCTGACATTCCGGTGTGCCCCAGGCACCCGGACAGGCCCTCCTACGTGCGGTGCCAGCGTTGCGGGCGTCCTGCGTGCCCCGAATGCCAGCGGGCGGCCGCCGTCGGGTTCCAATGCATTGACTGCGTCAATGAAATGAAGCGTTCGACGCCGGCAGTGCGTTCCGCCTATGGCGGCGCTGTCGCGACCGGACGTCCTTTGGCGACGTACCTGCTTATCGGGCTGTGCGCCCTGGTGTACGTGCTGCAATGGCTGATTCCCGCCGATGCAGTTTTCCAGCAGCTTGCTTTCGCGTCCGTTTACGCCACTCCGCAGTACGGGGCATTCGAGCCATGGCGGATGCTGACGAGCGCTTTTGTCCATTCACAGGGCTTTGTCCTGCACATCGTGCTCAACATGTACATGCTCTGGATTTTTGGCCAGGTACTTGAGCCCGTCCTAGGCCGCGTCCGCTTCCTCGCCGTTTATCTGTTGTCCGCCATTGGCGGCTCAGTTGGTTTCATGCTCCTGACGCCGGCGTTGCCTGCAATCCCGGTCGTAGGCGCGTCAGGTGCGATATTCGGCCTGTTCGGCGCACTGCTGGTGATCCAAAGCCGGCGCGGCGGAGATACCCGGCAATTGTGGATCCTTATCGTCATCAACGGCGTGATTGGCTTTGTTGTCCCGGGAATCGCCTGGCAGGCCCACTTGGGCGGACTCATCACGGGCGGACTGTGTGCCGGCGTGATCGCTTTTGCTCCGCGTGGACCGCGCCAGGCGTTGTTGCAGACTGCCGGCATGGCCCTGGTGGCCGGAGTCCTGGTCCTGGCCACCGTCCTTCGGGCCGCTGCGGGCTAGCCGCTCCGTTTTACCGTCGGAGTTCCTTACCGTCGGAGTTCCTTACCGTAGGAGTTCCTCCAAGCGGTCCATCGACTCTTTGATGCCCGCATCCATGCCGCTGGCTACTGCCATGTCCCGGGCCTGCACGGAGGGGAACACGGAGTGCTGCACCACCCGTGTGCGGCCTCCGAGGTCCTCAAACCTGGTGGTATCCAAGGTGACTTGCCCAGGGGCGCCGTCGAATTCGAAGGTCTGGATGATCCGCAACGGCTCCTGGACCTCGTGGAAGACGCCACGGAAGCCGAACTCGTTGCCCTGGCCGTCCAAATGCGCGTAGCGGTAGCTGCCCCCCGTGCGCGCGTCGTAGGACTCGAGGCGCATTTCCAGTCGACGGGGACCCAACCATTTGACGACGAGTTCGGGATCCGTGAAAGCCTGGAACACCCGCTCCGGCGCCGCATCGAAGTCGCGGCTCGTGTCGATGAACGGCGTGCCCGCTGCGACATCAATGGTTGTTGTGTTGGTGCTCATTGTCCTTCTCCTTTTCCGGATTGTCCTTGTGGGCTGTGCTGGCCAATAGTTCGTCCAACCGGGCGAAACGTTCCTCGGCCTGAAGCCGGTAATTCTCGATCCACTCGGCCAAGGGACCCAGCGCCGTGGTGTTCAAGTGGCAGGGACGGCGCTGCGCTTCCCGGCTCCTCGTGATGAGCCCTGCACCCTCGAGCACTTGAAGGTGCTTGGAGATGGCTTGGAGGGTGACGGTGAAGGGCTGGGCGATCTCATTGACGGTGGCATCGCCCAAGGCCAGCCGCGCCAGTATCTTGCGGCGGACAGGATCAGCGAGGGCCATGAACGCCCTATTGAGCTGGCCTTCCTGATCCAGCACCCCCATACCAATCGTGTCCGGCATGCTTCTCCCCTGCCCTGCTCCAGACTCGAGGGTTGCGGATTTTCCGAATCCACCGCAGTACTCAAGTAATTGGTTTATCAACTAGTTCATTGAATAAGCTCAGCCTAGAGCTGGGCGTCGGGTCCGTCAACACCCCTGGATATGTTTTCCACAGGGGTTATCCACAATGTGTGTAACTTACAAGGGTGTAGTTCGATGGCGAATGGACTCTCAGGGGCGGGATGGCAGGGGCTGCGCTTTGCCCTGGGGATTAACGTCCACATCTGTGGAAAACTTTTACCCACTGGCCTGTGGGTATGTGGATAAGAAGTGCGTTATTCCGGGCTTTGTGGACAACGTCAAGGGTGGCAGCCGTGAGACCGCGGTATCAAGAGAGTTATCAACATTGTTAATAACTCACATTGCTGTAGTTCGGTGTCATTCCCTGCCGCTGAGGGCCGCCGTTCCGGGAGTTTTCCACTTTGCGGGGACAGCTTTTCCCCAACTGTGGATAACTTGTGGGTAGTTGCCTGTTGTTAAGTGTGTAACTACCGCGTCGACGGCCAGGAGGGCCTCGCTACGTGGGTATCAACAGATTGCGATAGTCCGGTTGGCCGCTCGCCCAGCCGGAAGAAGTGGCATCTCAGACGGGGGCGTGCTCGGTGTGGGGAGCAACTGTCTGGGGTCTGCGTGCTGCGTCGCTGATCCGAAGCAGGAGGGCGACGATGATCCAGTTGGCAAGGAGGGAGGATCCGCCCGCGGAGAGGAACGGCGTCGTCAGTCCAGTGAGGGGAATGAGTCGCGTGACGCCGCCGATAATGATGAAGCACTGGAGGGCCATGGAGAAGGCCAGCCCGCAGGCAAGGAGCTTCCCGAAGGCATCCCGGATGCCCAGGGCGGCGCGGAATCCCCTCGTGAAAAGCAGCAAGTAGAGAAGAACGATCGCGAATAGCCCGATCAGGCCGAGTTCTTCACCAAGGGAAGCGATGATCATGTCGCTGTTCGCGAAAGGCACAAGGTCCGGGCTTCCGAGCCCGAGGCCCTTGCCGATCAGGCCGCCGTCGGCCATTCCGAAGAGACCCTGGACGATCTGGGCGCTACCTCCGGGGAAGCGGGTGAAGACCTGGGGGTCGAAGGCATTGATCCAGGCGTCAATGCGCAAGCCGACATGGGAAAAGATCTTTGCTGCCGAGTATCCGCCCAGAAGCATGAGCACGACGCCGAGGACGAGCCAGCTGGCCCGGCTCGTCGCAACATAGATCATCACGATGAAAAGGCCGAACAGCAGTATGGACATGCCGAGATCGTGCTGGAAGACCAGTACGCCGACGCTCGCGGCCCAAGCGGTGATCATCGGTCCGGTGTCCTTGATCCTGGGGAACTGCAGGCGCCCGAATTTCCTGCCGGCCAGCAGGATCAAGTCCCGGTTGGAGGACAAGTAGCCCGCGAAGAAGACGGCGAGAGTAATCTTCACGATCTCGCCAGGCTGGAACTGCAGGGAACCGAGGCGTATCCAGACATTCGCGCCGTTGATGTCTCCGGCGGAAATACCCGGAACGAGGGGAAGGATGAGGAGGGCGGCGCTGACCGCGAGTGCAATGAAGGTGTACCGGCGCAGGAGCCGGTGGTCCTTCAAAAGCCAAAGCACGGCGGCTGCGACCAGGACCGAGACGATTGTCCATGTGAGCTGGTTAGTCCCGGCAGTAGTGCCGTTTGACGCATCCAGGCGTCGGATCATGGCGATGCCGAGGCCGTTCAAAGCCACCACAATGGGGAGGATCACCGGATCCGCATACCTTGCCTTGAACCGCAGGACAACGTGGAAGATCCCGGCCAGCGCCGTCAAGGTGCCCGCTTGAAGCCAGAATCCCACGTCAAGGGCTTCCTTCTTGTCCACGCTGGTCATTGCAAGGGCACCAATGCCCACGCCAAGTGCCAGCACCAACAGCACCATCTCCACGTTTCGGCGAGGCTTCGCCAGAATCGCTTGCTGGCTCATGGGCATCTTCTTTCGTGGATCTCGGGCAGCTGCGCGGGTCCGGTTAAGTGGCTCAAGATCGGGTCAGTGGCTCAACGTAAGGTTCAGTGGGCCATCATAGCCGCAGCGGCTGGGCAGCGGCTGGGCAGCGGTTGGGAACAGGATCCGGTTGCTCAGCGCCCGGCGTCCGTAACGGTTTGTATCACCATGTCATCGAGTTTGGGGAGCGCATGCTCAAGCCGATGCCTGGCCTCGCCGACAGTTTCTTCCACTGCTGACAGCGGCGCGTTGGCGACGACAATCGTCGCTGCGCCGTGGAGGCGATGTCCGACCCAACGCAGTTGCAGCTTCGGCGCGGAGAGTACGCCGGGTGTCATTTCCAACGCGGCCTGGGCGCTGTCCAGCAGTTCCGGTTCTATACCGTCCATCAAGCGCCGACCGATGCTGCGCACCGTCCCCCAGAGCAGGACAATGATGGCCGCCGAAATCAGCAGGCCGACAATCGGGTCCGCCAAAGGGAAACCGAGCAGCACACCGCCGGCGCCAAGCACCACTGCGAGCGAGGTGAATCCGTCAATGCGCGCATGCACGCCGTCGGCGACGAGCGCAGCGGACCCGATCTGCCGGCCGACCCTGATCCTGTACACGGCCACAATTTCATTGCCCGCAAAGCCGATGAGTCCGGCCGCAAGGACCCACCACAGATTGTGCACGGGTTGCGGATGGAACAGGCGATCGATGGATTGCCACGCGGCCACTACTGCCGAAAGCGCGACGACGCCGACAATGAACAGACCCGCAAGGTCCTCCGCCCGTCCGTATCCATAGTTGTAGCGTGGAGTCGCCGTGCGACGTCCCAGAATAAACGCAATCCACAATGGCACTGCGGTGAGAGCGTCCGAAAAGTTGTGGATGGTGTCGGCCAGCAATGCGACCGAGCCGCTGATGAGGACCACGAGGAACTGCAGGACGGTGGTGCCCAGGAGTATGAAAAGACTGATCTTAAGTGCCCGGACGCCCTGTGTACTGGACTCAAGGGCATTGTCGATCGAATCGGCGGCATCGTGGGAGTGCGGGACGAAAAGCTCGTACAGCCACCCCTTGAGACCCTTGTGATGCTCGTGCGAGTGTCCGTCGTGGTCGTGGTCGTGGTCGTGGTCGTGGTCGTGGTCGTGGTCGTGGACGTGGACGTGGACGTGGTGCTCGTGGTGACCAACTTGCTGGTGACTGCTCATGCCGGTTCCTGTTCCGCGCGGTGGTGTGCCGGGGTGCCGCCCAGGGCATGCTCTGCTTGGAATATTGCATCCGCGACCAACTGGCGGGCATGCTCGTTCTCAAGCCGGTACATGACCCTGGTTCCGTCCTGCCGCGTGGAAACCATTCTCGCCAAGCGCATTTTGGCAAGGTGCTGCGATACAGCCGCCGGGGACTTCCCTACGAGTTCCGCCAATGCACCGACGGCCATTTCGCCGTTCCGGAGCGCGAGGACGATCCGGACCCTCGTGGCATCGGCCAGCATCGCGAACACTTCCACAGCCAATTCAACGTATTGGCTGTCGACTCCGAGCGAGCAACCCCTACTATCTGCATTCATACGCAGATTCTTTCATACACCGCGGGCAAACCACATCGAGGACCCGGGATAGCGAAGACGAAGTAGATCGGGCGCCACGATCAGTGGGGCCCGAATGAAGTTCTCAATGCTTCGGGAGTGAACTCTCAGTGAACCCGCGGACACTATCCACAACCTTGTGCACACTGGGTAAAACCATCGGTCCATGGCGCGGGGACCTGGTTGTCACCTGAATGTCGGGGATCCAGGCTTCATGTACGTGGATGTCCACATGAATTGTCCACAGCTGTGGATAAAGTTACGCACTTCTGTGGAAAGAGGGTGGATATCAGAGCCAAACTCCGGAGCTGCCCCGACGGTGGCTGTCGAGCAGATGCGTATCGATCATGCCGATCGCCTCCATCAGCGCATACATGGTTGTGGGGCCAACGAAAGCGAAGCCCTTCTTACGCAGGGCCTTGGAAAGCGCGATCGACTCCTGCGACTGGGTGGCGACGTCGGCATAGGTACGCGGTTCCGGCGTCGTCTCCGGTTGGAACGACCACACGAAGTCCACCAGCCCGCCCTCGCTCCGCAATGCGATCGTGGCTTTGGCGTTGGTGATGGCCGCACGGATCTTGAGGCGGTTGCGCACAATGCCCGAATCCTGCATCAGCCGTTCGACGTCCGCCTCCGTGAAAGCCGCAACGCTATCAGGATGGAAGTCCAGGAAAGCGGACCGGAACGCGTCGCGCTTGCGCAAGATGGTGGCCCAGGACAAGCCGGCTTGGAATCCCTCAAGGCTGATGCGCTCATACAGGCCCCGTTCGTCCCGTACAGGCATGCCCCACTCGTGGTCGTAGTACTCGCGCATGAGCGGGTCAACGGATGCCCAGGGCGGGCGGGCAAGGCCGTCGTCGCCAATGATGGTGCCGTTCTGGGGCGGGTTCATGGGTATTCCTCCACGGGGAGCCGGGCAGAAGCTGTTGTTGACATTGTCCCCCGGTCCTACGACATTCCAGTGACGCGCATCGTGATGTTGATCCGGCCTCTCAGCAGCCCGCAGCCTTCAGGAGCCGTTCCGGTGAGCACTTTGGTGATGCCGTGGTACGCAAAACGGGATGCGCCTCCGAAGACGAACAGGTCGCCTGAAGACAGCTCGACGTCGGTGTACGGCTTCGTGCGCGTCTCTGTGTTTCCGAAGCGGAAGACGCAACTGTCTCCGATGCTGAGCGACACCACGGGGGCCCGGGACTTTTCGTCCTTGTCCTGGTGCATCCCCATCTTGGCCGCCTCGTCGTAGAAATTCACCAGCGCGGTGTCCGGCGTGTAGCCGGCGGCTTCGGCGGCGTCTCCGTAGGCCTCGAACAGTGCTTTGCGGCCCAGGCGAACCATCCAGTCAGGAAAGTCGAGCACCCGCCGCCCGTTGACGTCAAAGGCCTCGCGTGTGTACCTATAGGGCTGCCAATGCCAGCCGAGGCAGACCGTCCGGACGGACATGGGGTGCCCGCCCGGAAGGACGGCGGCGCGCAAAGGGACGGGACCCCGCGTCCACTCTTCGAAACGGGCCGCGATCCACCGCTGCTGCTCAAGGCCCAGCCAGCCGGGAACGTGTACGGCGCCGGGCGCGATCTCCCGTGGACCGGCGTCGGACACGTCCGGCAACTCAAGCGGAAACAGCGGTTCCGTCCATCCTGAGCTCATGCTGGGCTCCATTAGAAGAGCTTGCTTTCCTTCGCCGCGGCTGGTTCTTCGAGTTCCAGGAGGAACCGTTTGTTGTCGAGCCCGCCGGCGTAACCGGTGAGCTTCCCGTCGCGCCCCACAACCCGATGGCACGGAATGATGATGCTCAGTGGATTGCGGCCAACCGCCGAGCCGACGGCCTGGGAAAGGTTGCGATCGCCCAGTTCGGTGGCCAGTTCTCCGTAGCTGACGGTTTCCCCGTACGGAATTTCTTCGAGTCGGGCCCAGACCCGCTGCTGGAATGGATTCCCTGAAGCCTTGAACGGTACGTCGAACACGGTTCGCTCGCCAGCCAGGTATTCGCCAAGTTCAGCGGCGGTTTGCCGGAACAAGGGATCCCCGGCGGGGACGGCTGCACCGAAGAATTCCGAAGGCGGCATATGCCAATGACCCTCGAAGAAGATGCCGGTGAGCAGCTCGTCCCGGGCAGTGAGCGTGAGCCGGCCCAGCGGCGAATCAATGATTGTGTGCCCGGTGGTCATGTCTGGTAGACGCTGCAGGCGGTCGAAGTGTGAGGCCGCCGTTCAGGAGCGCCAGCGGGTGGTCATCAGGAAGCCGATAATCGCGATGCCGAAGCCTGCCACGATGTTCCAGGACGCCCACGCCGGCACGGGAAGCTGGCCGCTCGTGATGTAGAACGTGATGATCCAAAGCAGGCCGATGATCATGAGACCGAACATGACTGGCTTGTACCAGATGGGGTTCGGCTTGTACTGCTGTGCGGTGGCCGCTTCGGTGGGGCGGGCGGCCTTCTTACGGGGCTTGGACTCGGGCACGGATCCTCCTTGGCCGGCTGAATGAAAGGCCGCGCGCCAGCTTGATATCCTGCAGGAAGGAAAATTCCAGCGGTCAACGCGCACGCGGCAGTTCCGGGGTTCGTTCTAGCAGACAAGTCTAGCTGGATTCCGGAGACTGCTCGTCGTCGGGCATCCGCGCCTGTAAAGAGGAGATCCAGTGGCGCAGCAGCAGACGCAGCAAGCCGCTGCCGTGCCGGACGACGGCACAGGAACCGGCGCGGAGGGTCCCCGCCCCGGGGGTCGCAAGCCGCGCAAGGCGCGGCCCAGCAGGGGCGACATAGTGCGCCGGATCGTCCAGATCGTGGGTGAGCTGCTCCTTACCGCGGGACTCATCCTGTTGCTCTTTGTGGCCTGGGAGCTGTGGTGGACCAACGTTGAAGCCGACGCCAAGCAAAGCCAGGCAGTCCAGGGTTTCGCGAAGAGTTTTGCGGGACCTGTGGCACCGGTTGCCCCTGCCAACCCTGCTGCACCGCCCGACTACGGGAAACCCGTGGTTGCCGAAGCTCCCGGGCACGGCGGCATGATCGGCATCATGTACATTCCCCGGTTCGGCCCGGATTATTCGCGGCCCATCATCGAGGGAACCGGTTCCGACATTCTGGACACGCTGGGCCTTGGCCACTACGGAACCACCAGCATGCCCGGAGCCCCGGGCAACTTCGCCGTCGCGGGACACCGCCAGACCCATGGCGCAGTGCTGGACAACATCCATCTCCTGGTACCGGGCGACAAGATATATGTGCAGACCAAAGACGGTTACTACACCTACGTTTTCCGGAACAACCAGATCGTGCTGCCGTCGCGGACGGACGTCCTTCTTCCGGTCCCCACACAGCCCGGCGCGACGCCTACCGAAAGCTACCTGACCATGACCAGCTGCAATCCGCGCTTCGGCGCGGAAGAACGCATCATCGCGTACTCCTTGCTGGAAAGCTGGCAACCCGCCTCCGCCGGCCCGCCGCAGGAGATCGCCAAGCAAGTCGCCCAGACGCGCGGAAAGGGCTAAGCCATGTACGGATGGATCTTCCGCCACCTTCCGGGGCCCCTGTGGGTGCGTATCCTGACATCAGCGGCCCTCGTGGCGTGCGCGCTTGTCCTGATGGTCCAGTTCCTCTTCCCCTGGATGTCACAGTTCACCACCTTCACCGACTCAACGATTGGTTCAGCACAGCAGCCATGAGCACAACAAAAATCCTCGTCGTGGACAACTACGACAGCTTCGTCTACACCCTTGTCGGCTACTTGCAGGAACTCGGCGCGGAAACCACCGTGGTCCGGAACGACGACGTCACCCTCGCCGAGGCGATTGAACTGGCGGAGGCGCGCGACGGCGTGCTGATCTCCCCCGGCCCGGGCACCCCTGCCGAAGCCGGCGTCTGCATTGAGCTGATCAAGTGGTGCGGAGACAACAACAAGCCGATGTTCGGGGTCTGCCTCGGGCACCAGGCGCTGGCCGAAGCCTATGGCGGGACTGTCACGCACGCGCCGGAGCTGATGCACGGCAAGACATCACCTGTCCAGCATGACGGCAAGAGCGTTTTCGCCGGTCTGCCCTCGCCGGTGACGGCCACCCGCTACCACTCCCTGGCGGCTGTCCGGGAAAGCATTCCCGACGTCCTGGAAATCACGGCCGAAACCGCCAGCGGGGTTGTCATGGGCCTGCAGCACCGTTCGGCGCCGCTGTGCGGTGTGCAGTTCCACCCGGAATCGGTGCTGACCGAAGGTGGCTACCTGATGCTCGGCAACTGGCTCGAGTCGCTCGGGATGTCCGGAGCAGCCGCCCGTGCGGCTACCCTGAGCCCCCTGATCCAGCGCTAACCGCCGCCTAACAACCCGCCTGAGTCTCCGCGGCCGCCGCCCCTGGTGTCGCTGGGCGACGGCGTAGGCGTCGGAGTGGGACTCGGGTGCGGGGCGGGAGCCTTGGCGACAATCACGCTGATGGTCTTGCCCTGCTCCACCAGGGAATTGAAGGCATCGCCCTGGCTCGTTACCTTTCCCGGGGTTACTTGCGAATTCTCCTGTTCGGTGACCGCGATGGCCAGGCCGTTCGCTTTGAGCAGCGCTTCGGCATCGGCCTCGCTCAACCCAACGAGTTGAGGCACGGATACCTTGCCCGTGGACACCACCAAGTCAACGGTGCTGCCCACTCCAACCACAGCCCCTGAAGCCGGCTTGGTGCTGATCACGGAGCCTGCTGGAACCGTTGGGCTATTGGCCAGGGTACTTGAACCGCCCACGAGGCCGGCCTGACGCAGGAGGTCGCGGGCCGCGGCTTCGGTGAGGCCGCTCAAGCCCGCCGGGACAGTCGCCGAGACCGGCCCGTCTGAAACGTTGAGCATGACTTGCGATTTCGGCGCCACTTGGGACCCCACGCCGGGGTCGCTGCTGATCACGGTCCCTTTGGGAACCTTGTCATCCGGGACATGGTGCGACTCCGGGCTGAGATTGGCGCCGTACAGCGTCTGCAATGCCGTGGCCTCGCTCATTCCGGCGACCTGCGGTACCGCGATCAACGCGGGCGGTGCCGGCTTCTGGTTCACCGTGCTGTACACCCAGAATGCGCCCCCCGCCAAGACCAGCAGGACCAAAATAACCACCACGGTGGTCCACGCCCGACGGCGGGACTTCTGCCGGGCGGTCCGCTCGCGTTCAGGGACGAAACCAAGCGGCATGGCGCCGTCGTGGTCTGCTTCAGGTTCCGGCTCGCCGGCCTGGAAGGCCAGTATGTCCTGGTCGCCGGGGGCCTGGCCGTTGCCCGACCCCCCGATCAGGGTGCTGTCCAGGAATTCGGCGCCCGCCAGGCCGCTCACCAAGCCACCTTCCGGAATCTGCTGTGTCGACGGAACCGCGTCCTGGACGTCCGTGGGTGTTCCGGCGGCAAGGGCCGGGACCGCCACGCCGTTCTTGGCCGCACGCAAGGCACGCCGGAATGCGGCAGCATCCTGGAAACGATCGGCCCGATTCTTCTGCAGGCCCTTGGCCAGGACGCTGTCCAGTGCCTCCGACACGGCCGGATTGAAGGTGCTGGCAGGCTCCGGGATCTCGCGGACGTGCTGGTAGGCCACAGAGACAGGGCTGTCGCCCGTGAACGGAGGGCGGGACGTCAGCATCTCAAACAGGAGGCAGGCCGCGGAGTACAGATCGCTGCGGGCATCCACGGTCTCGCCAAGGGCCTGCTCCGGCGACAGGTACTGGGCAGTACCGACGACGGCTTGCGTCTGGGTCATGGTTGCCGCGGAATCGGCCATCGCCCGGGCGATTCCGAAGTCCATGACCTTCACATCGTTTGACTCCCCGGTCACCATGACGTTGGCAGGCTTGATGTCGCGATGCACGATCCCGGCCTTGTGGCTGTACTCCAGCGCGGCAAGGACGCCAAGGATGAACTCGATGGCTTGATCGATGTCCACTTCCTTGGCACGGATCAGATCGCGCAGAGTCCGGCCGGACACGTATTCCATGACGATGTAAGGGACGCGGACGTCCTCGCCCGGTCCACCGGACACCGTGTACTCTCCGGTGTCATAGATGGCGACGATCGAGGAGTGGTTCAAGGCCGCCACCGCTTGTGCCTCGCGCTTGAAGCGGGCATGGAACTGCGGATCGCGGGCAAGATCGGCACGGAGCAGCTTCACCGCCACGGTTCGTCCAAGCACCGTGTCGACGCCCTTGTAGACATCGGCCATGCCACCACGGCCGAGCAATTCACCGAGTTCGTACCGCCCGTTGAGGACGCGCTGGGATGTCATTGGAGTGCTGTCCTCTCTGTGGGCAGGGGTGGAGCGTCCGGTTGGCATGGTGTCTTATTGGCTGGCTGAAGGAGAAGGGGATGCGGCCGGCTTGGACAGGTGATAGGTGACGACGGACCCGGCGGGTACTTTCTGTCCGGCGGCAGGATCGGAACTGACGAATGTTCCCGGCGCCTGGCCCGTTGATCCGTTGACGGGGTTTCCGGTGACCCAGCGCAGGCCCGCGCCTTCGATGGCAGCCTGCACTTGTGATTCGGTGGCTCCCTTGCCGATGGTCGGCACCGTGACCATCTGCGGTCCCTTGGAGTAACTGACGGTGATGGTCGATCCCTTGGCTACGGGGCCGGCAGGATTGATGTCGATGACAGTGCCGGGCGTGGACGGATCGAAGACCTGGACACCGCTGACCACGAGGCCGAGTGCATTGAGGTCCGAGCGCACCTTGTCGTACGGCTGTCCCTTGTACTGCTCGGGGATCAGGTTGATGGTCTCGGGGGTGGAGGTCGTAGGCGTCGGGGTGGCCGAGGTCTCCGTGGGGCTTGGACTTGCCGAAGTTGGAGGTGCGCTTGAGACCTGGGCCGGAGGGGTGGTGCTTGCGGGTGCTGGACTGCTGGGCGAGAACAGCCCGGACTGGGTCAGGAGGGCCCCCACCACGGCGAGCAGCACGAGCACGATCAGGGCGACGAGCGGCCACGTCCACGGGCTGCGCTTCTTCCGCTGCGGCTGCTCCTGGTACTCCTCCTCTTCATGGAAGTACTGGTTGTCCTCGTCGGCCTGATCCAAACTGCGTTCGGCTGCCAGGGCATTGGCACGGGCCAGCGGATTTCCACCTTCGGCTGCGGCCGCCCCCACTGCAGCGGCTCCCGCAGCGGCGGCGCCGACCACCGGGAGCGCCGACGTCGACGTCGACCGGGCTTCCCTGCCGTACGGCGAGGTGACGATGCCTGTGGGCGCGGTGGCGATGTCCGTGGGCGCAGTGATGGGGCCCGTGGCGGATTCGAACAGTAGCATCCCCGGCACGGCCGCGTGTGCCGCCGCGATATCGCCGGCGCGGATCGCTTCTGCGGCTTCAGCCAGTTTGATGGCATCTGCAGGACGGTTCTTCGGATCCTTGGCGAGCATGGACATCAGCAGGGCGCGTATCGGGGTGGGCAGGCTTTCGGGCAGCGGCGGCGGGGCGTCGTTGACCTGTGCCAGCGCAATGGCGATCTGGGATTCGCCGGAGAACGGACGATGCCCTGTAAGGCACTCGTAGCCGATAATCCCGAGGGAATATATGTCCGAGGCCCCCGTGGCCGTTTGCCCCGTGGCCTGCTCCGGAGCCAGGTACTGGGCCGTACCCATGACCTGGCCGGTCTGCGTGAGCGGAACCTGGTCTGCCAGGCGGGCGATGCCGAAGTCGGTGATCTTGACACGGAAGTCCGGTGTGATCAGGAGGTTCCCCGGTTTGATGTCCCGGTGCACCAGGCCCTGGGCATGCGCAGGCGCCAGCGCCCGGGCGGTCTGGGAAATGATGGACAGGGTACGGTCCGGGGAAAGCACCTGCTCGTGTTCCAGGATGCTGCTCAGCGGCTGACCAGGCACCAATTCCATGACCAGGTAGGCGGAGCCGTCTTCCTCTCCGTAGTCGAAGACGTTGGCGATCCCGACGTGATTAAGCAGCGCGGTGTGGCGGGCCTCGGCTCGGAACCGCTGGAGGAACCCGGGGTCACCCGTGTATTCCTCCTTGAGTACCTTGATGGCGACGATCCGGCCAAGGATCTGGTCCTTGGCCCTCCAGACCTCTCCCATGCCGCCAATCGCAATACGACTGGTCAGCTGGAACCTGCCGCCGAGGGTGATTCCTGACGTAGGCCTCACTTGTTCAACACCGCCTCAAAAATCTTCTTCGCGTTCGGACTGGTTAGCTTTGCGCCGGTAGACACATCAACGCCTTCCATGACAATCGTGACGGCTACCTGCGGGTCGTTGGCCGGGGCGAACCCGGTAAACCATGAGTTGTTCAAACCTGAATTGCCAAGTTGCGCCGTACCGGTCTTGCCGGCCACCGGGACTCCCGGTACCGCGGCGCCGCTCGCAATGCCCTTGGACACGACGTCGGTCATCCACTGTGTGATCTGGCTGGCGATGTCAGGCGTGGTGGAAGTACGCAGCGCCTCGGCCTTGGGCTCGCTGATGACACGCAGGTCCGGTGCCCGCACAGTCTTGATGAGGTTCGGCTTCATCTGGATGCCCTTATTGGCAATAGCCGCGGTCATCATGGCGATTTGCAGCGGAGTGGCCCTGACGTCACGCTGTCCGACGGCGGACTGGGCCAACGCTGCCTGGTCCAGATTCTTGGGGAAGACACTGACCGCGGACTGAAGCTTGAGCTGGTCCCCGAAATCCTGTCCGAAGCCAAACTTGCTGGCCTGGTCCGCGATGGCCTGCTGTCCCAGGTCCAGAGCGATGCTGGCGAAGGGCGTGTTGCACGATTGTTCCAAGGCGAAAGGGAAATCGGCCGTGCTTCTGGTTGAACAGTTGCCGCCGGCATAGTTGGGCAGCGAGGCGCTCGAACCGGGCAAGGGAAGGCTGTCCGGGTTCGGCAAGACACTATCCTTGTTGTACTTCCCGGAGTTCAAGGCAGCCGCGGTATCTACAAGCTTAAACACCGAACCGGGCGCCAGGAGCTCGCCGGTGGGTCCGCTCACGGACTGGTTGAGATTGATGCCGGGGACCTGGTTGATTTGGTCGTAGCCGGCCTTTTCCTTGGCGGGATCGTGCGTGGCGATCAGGTTGGGATCATAGGACGGCTTGGAGACCATCGCGATGATGGCTCCCGTCTTCGGGTTGGTGACGACAATCGAGCCGCGCTGGCCGTCAGGAATGAGGTCGTAGGCGAGCTTCTGGATCACCGGATCGAGGGTCAATTCCACAGAGGCGCCCTTCGGCTGGCTGCCGAGGAAGATCTGGCTCACCCGGTCCAGGAAGAGCTGGTCGGAGCTGCCGCCCAGTTCATCACGAAGCTGCTGCTCAAGCCCGGTGGACCCGTAGGTCCTCGAGAAGTAGCCGGTGATCCCCGCATAGAGCTCCGGCTGGGTATATCTGCGTTGGTACTTGCAGGTTTCGTCTCCGGCAACGGATTCGGCGATTGGCTTGCCGCCCACGATGATGGCCCCGCGGTCGTTGCAGTAGTTCGCCAGGACGGCGCGCTGGTTCCACGGATTGTCGTTGAGGTCGCCGGCGCCGATGACCTGGACATAGCTGATCGCGCCAAAGAGGAGGGCGAACATGGCAACTGCTGCCATCCACGCGTTGCGTATGGAATGGTTCATGAGGTCTGCACCGCCTCTGTGGGGGCATGGGTAATGGGCGTAGTGTCCACCGGACCGCGCGCGGTGTTCGAGATCATAAGCAGCAAGCCCACGATGATCCAGTTGGCAAGCAAAGAGGAACCGCCTGCCGCAAGGAAGGGAGTGGTGAGCCCCGTCAGCGGGATCAGCCGCGTTACCCCGCCGATCACCACGAAGCACTGCAACGCGATGGCAAAGGACAGGCCACAAGCCAAGAGCTTGCCGAACGCGTCCCGCGCTCCAAGAGCCGCGCGGAACCCTCGGGTGAAGAGCAGCATGTAGAGCATCACGACCGCAAAGAGACCGATCAGTCCCAGTTCCTCACCGATGAGGGCTACGATCATGTCGCTGTTGGCGAACGGCACCAGATCCGGCCTGCCTTGTCCGAGACCCGTGCCTGCGAGACCGCCGTCGGCCATGCCGAAGAGGCCTTGGACGATCTGTCCGCTGCCGCCCGGAGACCGGTCGAAGACTTCGGGGGTGAACGCGTTCCACCAGCTGTCCAGGCGGAAGGCGACGTGCGAGAAGAACCTTGACGCCAGGAATCCGCCACCAAGGATCAGCGCGACGCCGATGACCACCCAGCTGATCCGGCTCGTTGCGACGTAAATGATCACGATGAACAGGCCGAAGAAAAGGATCGAGGTGCCTAGGTCCCGCTGGAACACCAGGATGCCGATGCTCACGAGCCAAGCGGTGATCATGGGGCCAAGATCCTTGAAACGCGGCAATTGCATGGGGCCGATTTTGCGGCCGGCAAGCAGGATGAGGTCTCTGTTGGAGGAAAGATAACCTGCGAAGAATATAGCCAGGGTGATCTTGGCAATTTCGCCCGGCTGGAAAGTCATGGGACCGATCCGGATCCAGACGCTGGCGCCCAGCACTTCGCCGGCGGAAATACCGGGAACGAGCGGCAGTACAAGGAGAACTGCGCTGGCCGCCAGCGAGATAAAGGTGAAGCGGCGAAGGAGGCGGTGGTCCTTGAGGAACCAGATCACGACGATTGACACGGCCATGGCCAGGAGGGTCCAGCGCAACTGGTTGTTCCCCGTGTCCTCGCCTGGCAGGTCCATGCGATGGATGAGGGCCAGTCCCAAGCCGTTGAGGGCAACCACGATCGGAAGGATGATCGGATCGGCATATTTTGCGCGGAACCTGAGGATCATGTGGAAAGCGAATGCCGCCACGACCAAGAGACCCGACTGGAACCAGAAATCGCTGTTGAAAGCGGCCGGACTATTGAGCCCGACCATGGCGCTGGCGCCGATTCCCACGGCAAGGGCAAGGACCAGCAGGACGAGCTCGACGTTGCGGCGCGGCTTGGGTGTAGTGATGGCCGGAGTCATGGGGACACCGCGCATGTAGGGACCGCAGTGGACGAGGGTGACGATGTTGGCCGGTTCGAAGGACTCGGGCTTGGCGGCGTGGGGGTTGCCGTGGCGGTCGGACTTGCCGTCGGCCTGGCTGTGCCCGTGGGGCAATTGACGGGCAGCCCCGTGGTGCCCTTTTCCTGTAGGTTCTTCACAATCTGCTGGGCATCGGAGAGATCCCGCGCCGGAACCGTCTGGCGAACAACTTGTTGCGTGTATTCAGGCAAAGAGTCCATGCGGATGTTCGTCGTGGCTTCTACTTTCGAGAGCTGGAAAGGGCCAAGGCTCTGGGAAATGCCGTTGAAAATTGCGACGTGCTGGTTGAATTCACCGACGTAGTAGCGCGTCTGGGTCCACGCATAGCCAAGCCACAATCCGGCCACCACGAATATGGCAAGGACCGCGGCAATGGCCGGCGTCAACCAGCGCCGCTTCTGCGCGACGAGGGGTTGTGGTTCCTGGCGGTCCTGTTCGGCCTTGTGGGTCAGCACGGTGGCAGCCCGGCGTGCAACGCTGCGTCCGGCTACGGTCGGGATCGAACCCGTGGCGGCGGCGGTTGCGGCAGCACCGACCAGTTCGTGCGGACGGCTAGCGAGCTCTTCGCGGAGGATCTCCGCCGACAGGTGCTCGCCAAGGTGGGGGTCTGTCGCCGTTGGAGGCTCAGTAGTCGCGGCGGGTTTTCCAGGATCCTCCGCAGCGGGCTCGGTCGCGGCGGTGGGTTTCGCCGCCGTGGCGGAAGGCCCGGCGTCGGACGTTGTTTCCGGCGGCGTGACCTGGCCGGCCGCGGGGCTGTTGGCTCCGGTCTCTTTGGCCCGGGCTGCCGTTTTGCCCGCGCTGTCCTTGTCCGGCGCGGACTTTCCGGGATCCGCATTCGGTAGCGCTGGCGCTTGCGGGACGACGTCGACGGCGGCGGTGCTCAGGTTGTCGCCGGTTTCTTCCACGATTTCCAACAGCACCACGGTGACGTTATCCGGAGCGCCGTTGGCGAGCGTGAGCTCAACGAGGAGCTCGGCGCATTCGGCGAGGTCCTTGGTTTCGCGGACTACTTGCTCCACGACTGCGCCTTGGACATAGTTCAGGCCATCGGAGCAGAGGAGCCAGCGTTCGCCCGGTTCGACGTCGAGCTCGTCAAGGTCCAGTTCGGGGCTGGCGTCCACGTCGCCCAGAACGCGCATGAGGACGTTCTTGTGCGGGTGGGTTTCGGCTTCTTCCGGACGGAGCCGGCCTTCATCGATCAGCCTCTGGACGAAAGTGTGGTCCACGCTGATCTGCTCGAATTTGCCGTTGCGCAGGCGGTAGGCGCGGGAATCGCCGATGTGCGCGAAGTGCAGCCGCCTGCCTTCGAGCAGCAGGGCGGTGACCGTGGTGCCCATGCCTGCGAGCTTCGGGTCCACGTGGACGAGCTCGGAGAGGAGGGAATTGGCGGTCTGGATTTCGTCTGCCAGGACTGTTTCCGCGCCGTCCGGGTAGGAATCGTGATCGAGGTGGATCATGTCCAGCACGGTGGATGCTGAGGCGACATCCCCGCCCGCGTGCCCGCCCATGCCGTCCGCGACGACGGCAAGATGCCGGCCGGCATACGCGGAGTCGTCGTTCTTCGAGCGGACACGCCCGACGTCGGACCGCGCCGCGTAACGCATGATGAGGCGGGTTTCCGGAGGCGGCGACTTGCCTTCGGATGCCTGGGGGGAAGCCATGGGCTACGCCCTCAATTCGATGACCGTCTTGCCGATCCTCACGGGGACGCCAAGCTCCACCGGCAGGGCGCGGGTCAATTGCTGATCGGCGAGGTAGGTGCCGTTGGTGGAACCAAGATCTTCGATGAACCATCGGCTGCCCTGGGGGAACAAGCGCGCGTGCCTGCCCGACGCGTAGTCATCCTCGAGGACCAACGTGGCCTCTTGTGCGCGGCCCAGCAGAATGGGGCTCGCCGCCAAAGGAACCGTGGTCCCCTTGAGCGGTCCCTCGACGACGACGAGTTGGTGCGCCTGCTGCTTCACGGGCTGGGGCGGTGCGGGGGCGAGCTCCGGGTGCTTGCGTACTTCGCGCGCCGTCGGAGTTCCCATGGCTGCTTTACGGCCGATTACGAGATCGCGACGCATGGTCGAGACGATGCTGAAGATCAATATCCACAGCAACAGCAGGAAGCCGAAGCGGAGCGCGGTGATGGTCAGTTCGCTGATGTCGCTCACGGGCGCCCACCAGAGGGCTGGGGGAGAAGTCTGAAGATGATCTTGGTCCGTCCCATGGTGATGGTGGATCCGTCAGTAAGTTCCACACTGCCGTCCACTCTGTGGCCGTTGACGTAGCTTCCGTTGGTGGAACCGAGGTCGACGGCGCGGATGACTCCGTCCGCCGTCTGGATTTCCAAGTGCTTGCGCGAGACGCCGGTATCTTCCACCAGGATGTCGGCCTCGGATGACCTGCCGAGGACAATGGAAGGCGCGTTGAGGGAATAGCGTTGCCCGCCGATATCCAGGACCGGCTGGAGTCGCGTGGGCTCCCGGTTCGGCGCGGCGGGGACTACCGGCCGAGGCACCGCAGCCCCGTCGGATTTCTCCGTGCGGGACGTGATTTCGAAATGGCCTTCGCGCTGGGCATCGTCGTGACGGAAGGAGATCCGTACCGGACCCTGCAGGATGTAACCTTGGCTGCGCACGTGCTGGATGACGACATCGCACAATTCTTCGGCCAGGGGAGTACCCCATTCCTGGGCGCGCGCGAAGTCTGCATCGCTCAAGAGGACATCGAAGACGTTGGGAGCCAAGGTACGGCCGGCCGAAATAGTGATGGACTTGTTGTCCAGTTCGCGGCGAAGCTTGCTGGCTATCTCCACGGGCACCACCCGTGCCCGCGACCCGGTAGAGAAGACGCCGCGGACGGCCTTTTCGATGCCACGCTCAACCCTGTCAAGCAAGCCCATGGTCCTTCTCCTTCCGTTTCGTTGACCCTGCAGTATCAGTAGCCAGGACGAATCCCTGCAGTGGCCGGAGCGCACGCAAGAAGCCTGTCTTCAACCCCGATACTACTGGGCAAGACTGTGAATGGCCTTATTCCACAACGGCTGGAACGCCGGAAAAGTTCGCCGGCCCGCATCATTCCGGGACGCTTCCTGCGTGATTTCTGCATCATGCGGGGGACCGGCAATCCGTGGCGCTCCGGGGTTTTACGGCCCCGTCCTTGGTCGATTGGCGTTTTCAAGAGGTTGTCCGTTATGCTTGATCTCGCTGCTTTCGCAGGGGTAACGCCGGGGAAACCTGGTTCGGCCTGGGGCGAAAGAAGTTGCGCGCGAGTGGCGGAACGGCAGACGCGCTGGCTTCAGGTGCCAGTATCCGAAAGGGTGTGGGGGTTCAAATCCCCCCTCGCGCACGCAATTCAAGGAACCCCGGTCTCTGACCGGGGTTCCCTTGTTTAACACCCAACCTGTCCCCACCGCCACCCTCGCCTCGCAAGCTCGGCCAGGGAACCCTGGCGGCGTGGGCCCACGCATTTGTTGTCGCTATGACGGCGCATAACGACAACAAATGCGAGCTAGTTGGGCTGGGTCCGGAGCGCCCCGAGCCCGGTGATCAGTGCGTCCAGGCCCATGCTGAACGCGAGATCGGACGGGTAGTTGTTCCGTTCGGGACCAAGGCTGCGGACCGCCGAAGTGAAGTGCGGCGTGGAGTCGGCCAAGCGGCCGGAATCGAAAATGTCCGCCGGCGCGTTCGCGTCGAAAGCGGCACCGAAAATGTAGGCCTCGAGGGCCACGATGCTCGGGATGATCTGCTTCTCAGGGAAACCCGCGCGGAGGAAGCCCTCGGTGACGGCTTCGTACATGGCGAGCGTCTGTGGGGCGTCTGTTACGGGAAGGACCGCGATCACTGAGATCAGCGGGGTGTGCCTTGCGAAGATACCGCGATAGGAATACGCCCATTGTCGGACGGCCTCTTCCCAGGGGAGCGTGCTGAAACCTCCGAAGTCGACCTTGGACATCAGATCCTCTTCCACGAGCTTGAGGACTTCATCCTTGGAGGACACATGGTTGTAAAGGGCCGACGGCGCCACGCCCAGGGAGCGCGCGAGTGCGGCCATCGTGAGGCCGTCGTAGCCCTTCTTGCTGATCAGTTCCAGCGCCGCCGCCGTGATGCCGTCCTGGTCCAGGACCGCCGCCATTGGCCGGCCTGCCCTGCGACGCGCTTTGGTCTCGCCGGGAGCGGGGGTGGGTTCAGGCATTGCTGACCTTTCTGGAGGCTGTGTCAAAGCATTATTCCATTTGGGTCTTCACAGCCGCGGCCAGGCCAGCTACAGTGGAGATAAATGAACGTCATTCATTTATTGGTCAGCCAACGGGGACGGCCACAGAAAGGACATCATGTTGAATCTTGATCGCGACGTCGTAATTGTCGGTGCCGGTCCGTCGGGGTTGACGGCCGCCCGCGAGTTGAAAAAGGCCGGACTCAGTGTTGCCGTACTCGAAGCACGCGACCGCGTCGGTGGCCGCACGTGGACCGACACCATTGACGGGGCCATGCTGGAAATCGGCGGACAATGGGTGTCCCCGGACCAGACCGCCCTCATGGGGCTCCTCGACGACCTCGGCCTGAAGATGTACTCCCGCTACCGCGACGGCGAATCCGTCTACCTCGCGCCGGACGGCAAGCGTACCCGCTACACCGGGGCTTCCTTCCCGGTGGGCGAAACCACTGCAGCCGAGATGGACAAGCTCACCGCCATCCTGGACGGCCTCGCCGCGGAGATCGGCGCGGAGGAGCCTTGGGCGCACCCCAAGGCCCGTGAGCTGGACACCATCTCCTTCCACCACTGGCTGCGCCAGAACTCCACGGACGAGGAGGCCTGCAACAATATCGGCCTCTTCATCGCAGGCGGCATGCTCACCAAGCCGGCCCATGCTTTCTCCGCGCTGCAAGCGGTACTGATGGCAGCTTCGGCAGGTTCCTTCTCCAACCTGACGGACGAAGACTTCATCCTGGACAAGCGGGTTATCGGCGGCATGCAGCAGGTTTCCCTGTTGATCGCCGCGGAACTGGGTGACGACGTCGTACTTAACAGCCCGGTCCGCACCATCAATTGGGAGCCGGCCGGCGAAGGCCATCGCGTCACCGTTGAATCCGAGCGTGCAACCGTCAATGCGCGATTCGTGATCATGGCTGTCCCGCCGAACCTGTACTCCCGGGTCTCCTTCAATCCGCCGCTGCCGCGCCGCCAGCACCAGATGCACCAGCACCAGTCCCTTGGCCTGGTCATCAAGGTCCACGCTGTCTACAGCACGCCGTTCTGGCGCGAAGACGGACTGTCCGGTACGGGCTTCGGCGCCGACGCCCTGGTCCAGGAGGTTTACGACAACACCAACCACGGAGACACGCGCGGGACCCTGGTGGGCTTCATCTCGGACGAAAAGGCGGACGCCGTCTTCGAACTCAGCGCCGAGGACCGCAAGAAGAAGGTCCTCGAGTCCATCGCGAGCTTCCTGGGCGAAAAGGCCCTGGATGCCGAGGTGTACTACGAATCCGACTGGGGTTCCGAGGAGTGGACCCGGGGAGCCTACGCGTCCAGTTACGACCTGGGCGGCCTGCACCGCTACGGCAAGGACCAGCACGCCAATGTAGGACCCATCTACTGGTCCTCCTCCGATCTGGCCGCGGAGGGCTACCAGCACGTGGACGGAGCAGTCCGGATGGGCCAGGCAACGGCCGCCCGGATCGTCACCGCGAACAACCGCTTCGCTGCTGTACCGGTGGCCTAGGAAGACACAAATCCACACGTGAGGTCTCGGCTCTTTCGCTCGTCGAAAGGGACGAGACCTCACTTTTGGAATCCGGGGAGCTGGTCCATGCGTCAAGATTGTTGAACAATCTTGACGTTTCAGGCATGATGGTGAGGTATTCAACCTGAGACGGGGATCACAATGCCTTATATCGACCTCAACAGCGACGTCGGAGAATCCTTCGGCAACTGGACCATGGGCGACGACGCTGCAGTCTTCCGCCACGTGTCGAGTGCCAATGTGGCCTGCGGATTCCACGCCGGAGATCCCACCACGATCGCCAGGACCTGCCGCGAGGCCGTCGCCGCAGGAGTGACCATTGGTGCCCACGTGGGTTACCGGGACCTCGCGGGTTTCGGCCGACGCTTCCTCGATTGCTCCGCAACCGAACTGGCCGACGACGTTCTCTATCAACTCGGCGCGCTCCAAGCCCTGGCCCATGCTGCCGGCTCCGGGATCAAGTACGTCAAGCCGCACGGTGCCCTCTACAACACAATCGTCCACCATGAGGTCCATGCCCAGGCTGTGGCCGACGCCGTCCATGCCTTCAGTCCCGGACTCCCGATCCTCCTCCTGCCGGGTTCCGTCGCACTCGCCAAAGCCGAAGCGAAGGGGCTCCGGGGAGTGGCCGAGGCGTTCGCCGACCGGGCCTACAACGCGGACGGCACCCTCGTATCGCGGCGCGAAGAAGGTGCCGTCCTGCACGACCACGCCGCCATTACCGAGAACATGGTCCGCCTGGCAAAGGAGGGCAAAATCGTGTCCCGCGACGGTTCCGTCCTGAATGTCCACGCAGAAAGCATCTGCGTCCATGGAGACACTCCCGGCGCCGTGGCCATGGCAGCAGCCGTCCGCGCGGGACTCGAAGCCGCTGGAGTCACCGTACGGAGCTTCGCGTGAGCCTCACCGGAATACGCTGGGCGGGCCCGCGGGCCCTGCTGGTGGAACTTTGCGATCTCCCTTCCGTGCTGGCGTTTCATTCCCGGCTGCTCGCCGAGCCCCTGCCCGGCCAGCTTGACGTGGTCGCCGCGACAGCCACCGTACTCGTTAAGTTCGGCACGCACGCCGAGGCACTCGCGGCGCGAACCGCCGTCGGGCATGTTGACCTGGGCGCGGTGCCACGCGACAGTTCCCGCGACGTCACCATCGAAGTGGTCTACGACGGCGAGGACCTCGCCGAGGTGGGCATGCTCACCGGTCTGGGCAGCGACGGCGTCGTGGCCGCCCACACTGGGCAGCTCTGGACCGCGGCGTTCGGCGGCTTCGCACCGGGCTTCACGTACTTGCTCGGCGAGAACCACAGCCTCGACGTTCCGCGCCGCAACTCGCCGCGCACCGCCGTTCCCGCCGGTTCCGTGGCGCTCGGCGGAACGTTCTCCGCCGTCTACCCCCGGCAATCCCCGGGCGGCTGGCAGCTGATCGGACGCACGACGGCGGTCCTGTGGGATCTCGAGCGGGAGTCGGCGGCGCTGGTTCGTCCGGGAGACAGGGTCCGGTATGTGGCCGTCCGCGAGGCCGTTGCCCTGACTCCCGTACCGCCTGCGGCGCCGCCCGCTGTCCGCGAGGACACCGGCCCCGCCCTGGTGGTGGACTCACCCGGACTGCAATCGCTCGTCCAGGACCTCGGCCGCCCCGGGCTGGGGGACCTGGGCGTGTCGGCTGCGGGCGCCGTGGACCAGCAAGCGACCCGACAGGCCAACCGCTTGGTGGGCAACGAGGCCGGGGCCGCAGTGATTGAAAACGTGCTGGGCGGACTTTCAGTCCGGGCCGTCGGCGACCAGGTCCTCGCTCTAGCCGGAGCGGCGGTGCCCTTGGAAATCCGCGATGCATCGGGGGCTCCGGCCCGCTGCGCCGCCATGCGCGCGCCCTTCGTCCTCCTGGACGGGGAATCCCTCAGCCTAGGGGAGCCAACGCTCGGAGCCCGAAGCTACCTTGCCGTCCGCGGCGGGATTGCTGTGCCTCCGGTGCTCGGCAGCCGCTCAAGCGACTCGATGTCCGGAATCGGTCCCGCACCGTTGTCTGCCGGTACCCGCCTGCCCGTCGGAAGAGCGCCGCTGTTCCAGATGGTCGGTGCCCCGGAGGAATCGACGCTGCGGCTGGGAGAGGCGTCCGCGGAACTCCGCGTCACCTTGGGCCCGCGGGACGACTGGTTCGATTCCCGCGCCGTGGAGACGCTCACGGAGCAGGACTGGATCACCAGCGAGCAGTCCAACAGAATCGGTGTCCGGCTCAAGCCTGCCGGCAACCGTGCGCTCGAACGAAACGCCGACCGCGGCGCCGGCGAGCTCCCCAGCGAAGGGACAGTTGCCGGCGCACTCCAGGTCCCGCCCAGCGGACATCCCGTCCTCTTCCTCGCCGACCACCCGGTGACGGGCGGGTATCCGGTGATTGCCGTCGTCGTACCCGAAGACCTGCCGACGGCGGCGCAATTGCCGCCAGGCCACAGGGTGCGGTTCACGATCGTGGACCCTGCAACCCTTGAACCCCTTGAACCTGCCGCTACCGGCGCTATCTCCGAAGGAACCCAGCCATGAAAAAGGTCCTGATCGCCAACCGCGGCGAGATCGCCGTGCGGATTGCCCGCGCCTGCTCCGATGAGGGCTTGGAGTCTGTTGCCGTGTACTCGGACCCCGACGCCGATTCCCTCCACGTCCGGTTTGCCGACGAGGCCTACGCGCTGGGCGGTTCCACCGGCGCCGAGACGTACCTGGACATCGCCAGGCTGATCGACGTCGCCCGCCGTGCCGGGGCCGACGCCGTGCACCCCGGATATGGCTTCCTGTCCGAGAACGCCGACTTCGCGCAGGCCGTGATCGACGCAGGGCTTACGTGGATCGGCCCGGCTCCGCAGTCGATCCGGGAGTTAGGCAATAAAGTGACGGCCCGGGAGATCGCCGTCCGTGCCGGGGCTCCGCTTGTCCCTGGCAGCGATGGGCCCGTGGCCGATGCGGCTGAAGTGCTTGCGTTCGCCTTGGAATACGGCATGCCAGTGGCCATCAAGGCTGCTTTTGGCGGGGGAGGCCGCGGGCTCAAGATTGCGCGGCGCCTTGAGGATATCGAGGACGCATTCGAATCGGCCGTGCGTGAATCCAAGGCAGCTTTCGGACGGGACGAATGCTTCGTGGAGCGCTTCCTGGACCAGCCGCGGCACGTCGAGGCCCAGATCCTGGCGGATATGCATGGCAACGTCGTGGTCCTCGGAACCCGCGACTGTTCGCTGCAACGCCGAAACCAGAAGCTCGTGGAGGAGGCTCCGGCACCCTTCCTGAGCCCTGAACAACGCACGCTCATCCACGAATCGGCCAAGGCCATTTGCCGCGAGGCCGGATACTACGGTGCCGGAACCGTCGAATACCTCGTGGCGGTGGATGGCACCATCTCGTTCCTGGAGGTCAACACGCGCCTGCAGGTGGAGCACCCTGTCACCGAGGAAACCTCCGGTGTGGACCTGGTCCGCGAACAATTCCGGATCGCTGCAGGCGGCATCCTCTCCCTGACGGAAGACCCCGAGCCCAAAGGACACGCCTTCGAGTTCCGCCTCAACGCCGAGGATCCCGCGCGCGGCTTCCTCCCGGGCCCCGGCACGGTGGACGTGTTCGAGGCCCCCACCGGACCGGGCATCCGAGTGGATTCGGGCGTTCGATCCGGCTCGGCGGTTCCCGGAGAATACGATTCCCTCCTGGCCAAGCTGATTGTCCGTGGCGAAAACCGGCAGCAGGCCCTGCGCCGCGCCCGGGCTGCCCTGGACGAGATGCAGATCAAGGGTTTGCCCACCGTTCTTCCCTTCCACCGTGCCGTGGTCCGCCACCAAGCCTTCACCTCGGAGGACAAGCTCGGCGTGTACACCACGTGGATCGAGACCGAGTTCGCCGAGGAGCTTGCCGCGTCTTCGGAGATCGCCCGCGCGGCCCCCGGCTCGGAACGCAGGACGTTCACCGTGGAATTGGACGGAAAGGCGGTCCAGCTTGGGCTCCCCCTTCGCTTGTTCGAGGCGCTGATGAGTGGTGGTGGCGGATCCGAAGCTGCTGTTTCGGCCCCTGTAGTGGCCGACGATGCCGGGCTGGCCTCGCCGATGTCCGGCTCGCTGGTGAAGTGGCTCGTTGAGGACGGTGCGACCGTGGAAGTAGGACAGCCCGTGGCTGTGTTGGAGGCCATGAAGATGGAAACCACCGTCCCTGCGCACCGTTCCGGCACCGTGGCGCGTGGACCGCACGGGCCGGGCACCGCCGTCGGGCGCGGAGAGGTGCTTGCCAGCATCGGCTGACGGGTTCGCCGTTCGGTAGATTTGGGGCATGCCCATGAACGCTGCGCTTCAAGGAATCGCCGACGCCGGCCACGCCACGCACGCCCACACTGGAGCGTGGGTTGCCGCCCAGCTTCGCCAGCGCATCTCCCAGGGCCTGTTGCCGCCCGGCACGAAGCTCTCCGAACAGGCCTTGTCCGAGGCGCTCGGCGTTTCCCGGAACACGCTGCGGGAGGCCTTCACTGTGCTGGCGGGTGAATCCGTGGTCCAGCGCATCCCCAACCGTGGCGTGTTCGTAGCCGCCCCCGGTGCCGAGGACGTCCGCGAAATCTACCGGGTGCGGCGCCTGATCGAACCGGCGGCCGTGTTGTGGGGCGATGTCCCGGCGGGAGCCCTCGACACTATGGACGCCATCGTCGACAAAGCCCGGACTGCCCTTGCGGAGGGATCGGTGGCCGGCATGGCCGACGCCAACCAGGAGCTGCACAGGGCCCTGGTGTCGTTGTCCGGAAGCGCTTCGCTGGACGCATTGATGGAGAAAGTGCTGGCCGAGATGCGATTGGTCTTCCACGCGATGGCCACCACCCCCGACTTCCACGGGCATTACGTGGAACGCAACGCCGCCTTGGTCGCCCAGATCCGTAACGGAGAGCGCGAAGAGGCCGCAGCCGAGTTGCGCCGCTACCTCGACGGTGCCGAACACGAACTCCTAGTGCACATCGGGGCAATTCCGTAGGCACCTGCGCGACCACGAAGGGCGCGAGTCGGCTACGGGGCAGAAACGCCCGCCGCTGCTTCGGCTTGGGCCATCGCAACTTCCAATTGCTCCACGGCGCGGGCATAGTCCGCCCCCGCTGTCAGCCGGCAGCGTTGGGCTTCCTGCAGCGCGCGGACCAAGGCGGCGGTTTGCGGAACGTTGACGTCGCTCATTCCGGGGAAGTCGATGCCCTTGGCGGGATCCAGTTCATACCTTTGCCAGCGAGCCAGGATGGCGTCGTGACGGGCTGCAGCTTCCGTGAAACCGCTGCGGTCTTGGCGCCTCTGCTCCAGGTTCCGGCCGACGGCAAAGGCGGCAACAGCAGCAGTTATGCCGAGGAAGAGCATCAAGAGCCCGACGGCGGGCGAGGCCAAGGCGGGGATGACGACTGCGGGGACAACCACCACGAGCCCGGCGAAGATGTTCCAGAAGATGGCGTCCGGCTCTTTGAGCAGGTCCCGATCACGATGTCCGAGGGGCCCTTGCAAGGCGAGGCGGCCGCCGTCGGAGGCTCCGTGGATGACCCCTTTGCGGACGGCGTTGACTGTAAAGGCCACCGCGCACATGAGCAAAACCGCCCACAGCCCGATCTCCCAGGCAGTCAGCTGGATTCCAGTTGTGGCGGGCAATCGGACCACCTCCACGCGAATGCGCATCGCTTTGAATTCAGTATGCGCCGAGGAAGACCTGGAGGCGAGAGCCCGATTTGGGCGTAAAAACAGGAAGGCAGGACACCCCCGGTCCGGGGTGTCCTGCCTTCCCGCGGAAGTCCGGTTGGAGCTTAAGCGTGGTCCCGCTTGGATGCCTTGGGCGCATCCCGCTTGGTAGGGGCGTTGGTCTTGGCTTCCTTCGTAGCTTCCTTCTTGGCGGCTTCTTCCTTGATGCGCTTTGCCTCGGAGCGTACGGCTGCGTGCGTGGCGCGCTCGACGACGAGCCACTGCGGGGGAGCTGCCAGCAGTTCGGTGATTTCCGCCGTCGTCAGGGGCTCGGTGATTCCGCCGCGGGCCAGCCCGCTGATGGAGATATTCAGCTTCTGTGCCACCACGGGACGCGGGTGCGGACCCGTCCGGCGGAGCTCGGCGAGCCACTCCGGGGCGTTGGCCTGGAGCTCGGCGAACTCGGCGCGGGTGATTTCCGAATCCTGGAACTCCTGGGGTGTTGCAGGCAGGTAGATGCCAAGTTTCTTGGCAACGGTGGCCGGCTTCATGGACTGGGAGTTTGCAGAGGTCATGGTTCAAGGGTATCCGCCACCGCAGGGAAGTGGCACAGCGGCTGTTCTAGGATGAAGCCATGCCGCACACAAGAGTCGCCGGGGCCGCCCGGGAAGTCCCGGTGACGCAAGCCTCGGCGTACCGTAGGCGTTGATGAACTTCAGCGGGATTCCACGGTGGGTCTATGGCCTTGCGGTAGTGGGCGGTTTGTTCGTCCTGTTGCCGCTGGCCGCCATGGTCGCGAAGGTCAATTGGGCACAGTTCATCCCGCTGGTGACCTCAGATTCCTCGCTGACGGCGTTGGGGCTTAGCCTCCGCACCTCTGCCGCGAGCACCGCCCTCTGCGTTGTCCTGGGCATTCCCTTGGCCCTTGTCCTTGCGCGCCGGCCCTTCCGCGGGCAGCGGCTCCTGCGTGCCTTCGTCCTCCTGCCCTTGGTGTTGCCGCCGGTGGTGGGCGGTATCGCGCTGCTCTACACGTTCGGGCGGCAGGGTCTTCTGGGCAAGAGCCTTGAGCTCGCAGGCATCCAGATCGCCTTTTCGACGACGGCGGTGGTCCTGGCCCAGACCTTCGTCGCCCTGCCGTTCCTGGTAGTCAGCCTCGAAGGCGCCTTGCGGACGGCCGGCAACCGCTACGAAGCTGTTGCCGCGACGCTCGGCGCCCGCCCCACCACCATCCTGCGGCGCGTGACCGTACCTATGGTCCTCCCCGGGCTCGCGTCCGGGGCGGTGCTGTCCTTTGCCCGAAGCCTGGGCGAGTTCGGGGCCACGCTGACTTTCGCCGGGAGCCTGCAAGGTGTCACCCGGACCTTGCCTTTGGAAATCTACCTGCAGCGCGAGAGCGACGCGGACGCCGCCGTCGCGCTTTCTCTCGTGCTCGTCGCCGTGGCCGTGATCGTCGTCGGTCTGTCGTACCGGCGTCCGCACCGCGCGGACATTCCGGCGGAGGCGGCTGCATGAGCTTCCACATCGACGCCACGGTCCGGGCCCGCAACCTGGATGTGTCATTGAGCCTCGGACAGGCGGAAACCGTGGCGATCCTCGGACCCAACGGCGCCGGAAAGTCGACGCTGCTTTCCGTCGCGGCGGGCCTCGTGCGGCCGGACGCCGGCTCTGCCCGGCTAGGGGGTCAGGTTCTCTTCGACCTCGACGGCGGCAGCCGGGTATGGACACCTCCGCACCTTCGCGGCACTGCACTGCTGGCCCAGGAACCGTTGCTGTTCCCACACCTGAGCGTCCTGGACAACGTGGCTTTCGGCCCGCGCAGCGCAGGCGCTTCCCGGGCGGAATCACACGAAACTGCGCGGCACTGGCTCGCCGAAGTCGACGCAACGGAGTTCGCCCGGCGGAAGCCCGGGCAGTTGTCCGGGGGGCAGGCCCAGCGTGTCGCGGTGGCCCGCGCGCTGGCGGCCCGTCCCGAATTGCTGCTCCTCGACGAGCCGATGTCCGCGCTGGACATCCACGCCGCCCCGCACTTGCGCCGGCTCCTCAAGCGCGTCCTGTCCGGGCGCCGAGCCCTGATCATTACCCACGACGTCCTGGACGCGCTCATGCTCGCGGACCGCGTGATCATCATGGAAAAGGGCAGGATCGTCGAGGAAGGCGCCACCCGTGAGGTATTCCGGCGCCCGCGAAGCCAGTTCGCCGCAGGCCTGGCCGGGGTGAACCTCATGGCGGGCACCGTCACGACGGACGGACTCAGGACCTTCGCCACCGCGGAAGTTCCCGGCCTGCATGTCGCGGGACACCTCGATGACGAAGCGGAACCGGGCCGGCCCGGCGTCGCCGCCTTCCCGCCGTCGGCCGTTTCCATCTTCCTGGATGCCGCCCACGGCAGCCCGCGCAACTCTTTTCCCGTTGCCATCACGGATCTTGAACCGCATGGGGACCACATCAGGGTCAGGGCCGGCGATTTGGCAGCGGACATCACGCCCTCAGCCTCCGCCGAGCTGGGACTGGAACCCGGCTCCCGCGTCTACTTCGTGGTCAAGGCCACTGCGGTCCAGGTGTACGCGGCGTAGCTTGGGCAGGCGCTGGGTCGGCTACCGCCCGCGCGGTACTGTGAACTGGTGCCTTCCGATCAAGAATCCCTGCCCGACGTCGGCGTTCCCGACGCCTCCGACGCTGAAACCAGCGGTCCCCGGGGGCTCACTTTCGCCTACGTCGCCGGCGTGACGCCCGGGAAATGGATCCGTCGCTGGGAAGAGCGCATGCCCGATGTTCCCCTGCACTCGTTCATGTCCGACGACGGCGCGCAGCTGGAGGTTCTGCGCGACGGTTCGGCGGATCTCAGCTTTGTGCGCTTGCCGGTGGATCGCGAGGGACTCCACGTCATTCCACTCTACGAAGAGCAACCTGTGGTCGTGGCCCCGAAGGGTCACGAAATCTCGGTTTTCGAAGAGGTGGCGCTGGAGGATCTCGCAGAGGAGAACTTCCTGGATGTCGCCGGAATGGGCGGGCCGGAGATGGCCATGCAGGTGGTGGCCTCGGGTGCCGGTCTGGTGGTCCTGCCGATGTCCGTGGCCCGGCATTTCAACGTCAGGGACACCGTTGCGCGGCGCCTGACAGGGGCCGAAGGCACACAGATCGCCCTTGCCTGGCCGAGCGACTCCACCAGCGAGGTCATCGAGGAATTCATTGGCATTGTCCGGGGCCGGACCGCGCAGAGCTCGCGGCAGCCTTCGGCGCAGCAGGAGAAGCCCAAGAAGGCACCCAAGCCGGACCGGCGCGGCACGGGCGCGAAAAAGCCGGCGGTGGCTCAGCGCTATGCGCCGAACCCCGACAAAGGCCGGGGCAGGGGCTCCCGTAAGAAAGGAAAGCGCTAGGCAATGGGACTTGGAGCGAAACCGACCATCCGGGACGTCGCCAAGAGCGCCGGCGTTTCCCTCACCACCGTGTCCTATGTCTTGTCCGGACGCCTCGGTGGAACCACCCGCATCAGCGAAGCAACACAAGAACGCGTCCAGGCCGCGGCCAAGGAACTGGGTTACGTACCGAATCAGGCGGCCCGCGGAATGCGCCGCGGCAAGACCGACCTCGTGGCGATTGCCATTGGCGACCTGGAATGGCCGTGGGACCGGGCCTTGGCAACGGCCGCCGCACGCATCTTGCCCCAGCACGGCTACCAGCCCGTGATCCTCATCGGCGACGGATGGCGGCGGTTCATGCTCTCCGGCGGTGCCGACGGCGCCATCATCGGTGCCCTTCCGCCCGGGACCGTCCTTGACCTCACGGTGGGCGAACTGGCCAGGCGCGGAGTAGCCCAAGTCATCATTTCGGACACCATGCAGCCTGCCGGCTTCGATGTCCTGGCACCTGGATCCGCGGGCGGAACCCCGGAACCGGAAGCCCTCGAAGGAGCCATCACCCTGCTCCTGGACCGGCTGGCCGGCCGCACCATTGGGGCGGGAACCACCAAGGCCGCGCCTTGGGAGTTCAAGTCGCCGTAGCCACCCAACTGACTCGCATTAGTTGTCGTTTTGGCGGCTCATAACGACAACTAATGCGAGCTAGTTGGGGCCACCGCTCGCGCGTCCGTACGCTCGCCGCGTTGAGGCCCATCAGCTCCACCTCCCGGTGTCACGGGTCCTAGCCTTTGGTCAGGCGGTACCGCTCAATCTGCTTGAGACGCCGCTGGAGGCTGTCCCGCCGGGGGTGGGGGACGACGTCGGGCGCCTCAGCAGTGAGGTCGATGTGTTCAGTGCCGTACTGCCACAGCAGGAGGTCATCCAGGAGGCGGTCCGGTCCAGGGGAGTAACGGTGGTCCAGGGCTTTGCGGACCTCGGTGATCCGGTTGGCGCTGAGGAGACCAGCGAGTTCCACGGTCTTGTTCAGTCCGTGGGCCGCAAGCAGCTCTGCAGCCCAACCCCAGTCGTCATCAACTTTACGGTCAACGTGCGGAAGAAGCGTCCGCCATACGTCACGCACACGATTGGGGGTGAGGGGCATGGAACCTTCACCATCGAGATCCCAGTAGCCGCGGACTTGCTCGTAGCGTTCGTGGAGGTCGGCGAAGGCGCTCTCCACGGTTTCCAGCATTGCCGCCGTCGCCGTGAATTGGCGGTCGAAATGCGGCGTCCAGGCGCGCGGATCCTCGGCTTTGAATCGGATGTCGTGTTCGATCTCGCTCCAGGCGTGCGCAAACACCGTACGGATCTGGCATTCGAAGAAGTAGCTGCCATTCGGCGGAATGTCCGGATTGAAGACCTGTTGGTACGCCTTCACGGACTCGTTCTGGATGGTGCGGAGGATAAGGTGGCGGCTCGAGTATCCATAGGTGCCGGACTCGATGGAGCCGATGTCCTTCTCGAGGTCGCCGCGGCAATCGAAAAGCTGGCGCTGGCGCTTGATCAGGTTGGCGACCGCGGCGTTCTCCGCCGGAAGCTTGGTGATGACGCGCAGCCCCACCATGTCGTTCAGGGTCCGGAACGGGTCCGGGAACTTCAGGACCCGCGGACCCCCCTCCAAGGGCACCTCGGTGCGGGAAATCTTTTCCCGGAAAGATTCGACCGTTTTGGTGCGTCCCGTGACGAAGAGGGGCACGGACTCGCTGTTCTTGAGCATGTCCCGCAGGGTCAAGAGGACGTCGCGGGTGACGAGTTTCAGGGCAGGACGTACGCGCTCGTAAAGCTCCACGTTCGCCTGTACTGATTCGCGCAGCTGAGGATCCAAGCTGTCCCAATTGCTAGCCATGCCTCCAGCTTACGGGGATGGCTGACAGTGAAGCGGAGCCGGACCCGGCCACGCGCAGCACCGCGCTCCATTGCCTGTGTCCGCGCGGAAATGGCAACGGCTCCCGCTCCGCGGCGCTCCTGCGCGATAGGCTCGGCACAAAGGAGGACACGATGAAGCGGCACAAGTACTACTACGGCCAGCACTCCAGCCAATGGGGCGAGCTGTTCGTACCAGATTCGCTGCAGCCACACCGCACTCGACCCGACGGTGTGGTGGTGGTGATCCACGGGGGCTATTGGCGCTCCCAGTACGGCGCGGAACTTGGTGAGCCGATTGCCAGGGACCTCGCTGCGCACGGAATAGCTGCCTGGAACCTTGAGTATCGGAGGGCGGGAAACGGTGGCGGATGGCCGCATACGTTCGAAGACGTCCTCGACGGGATCGACCATCTGGGCGAGATTGCCGGCAAGCATGAACTCAATCTGAACAAAGTCGTTGCGTTGGGACACTCCGCAGGCGGCCATCTGGCGGTCTGGGCAGCGGGGCGGGATAAGCTCTCCAAAATCGGTGCCCCCGACGCCGACCGGCAGCTCCATCGGCATGACAACGGCGCGGCAGTGCGGCTGACCGGCGTCGTGAGCCAATCCGGACTGCTGAACCTGGCGGACGCCGAGCGGCTCAACCTGAGCAACGGCGCCGTTGACAACCTCATGGGTGGGGACTCGGTAAGATACCCCAAACGGCATATCTATGCCGACCCCATGAGGTCGCTCCCCATCCCCGTTCCGGTCTTCGCAGTCCATGCCGCATCGGACGAGGATGTCCCGTGCAGCCAGTCCGAGGCTTATGTTGCCGCAGCCACCGCTTCCGGGGGAGCGGCCCAGTTCGTCAAGGTACCCGGCGACCATTTCGACCTGATCGACCCCAGGGCCGTTGCGTACAAGAAGTGCCGGGAGTTGGTGCAGCGGCTGCTGGTGTGAGGGATTGCCGACAAAGTCACTGACTGTCATCGCGAGACGCACGCCACATCCGCGTGGCAGAGTTGTCCCATGCTGACAGTCATAGGTGAAGCGCTGGTTGATGTCGTCCAGCGTTCTTCGGGAGTCGACGCACACGTGGGCGGAAGTCCGCTCAACGTTGCCGTGGGTCTGGCCAGGTTGGACCACGCGGTCCAGTTCATTGGCCGCTTCGGCAAGGACGCCTACGGGGAATCGATCGCGGCGCATCTGCGCTCCAGTTCCGTCATGGTTCCGCTGCCGCCGGACGAGCGTCCCACCAGCGTGGCCACCGCCCTGATCGACGACGACGGCGCTGCCAGCTACACCTTCGACCTCGCCTGGGAGCTTCCCGGCCTCGCTGCGCGCCTCCCCTTGATGCTTCAGGGGACGTCACTCCTGCACACGGGCTCGATTGCCACCATGTTGGAGCCGGGTGCGTCGGAAGTCCTTTCCGCCGTCGAGCATGCCCATCCGAACGCAACCGTTAGCTTCGATCCCAACTGCCGGCCCAGCATCATCGGGGATCGCGACTATGCGCGCACCCAAGTGGAGCGTTTCGTGGCACTTGCGGACGTGGTCAAGGCATCGGACGAGGACCTTGAGTGGCTCTACCCCGGCGTCGACGTCTTGGAATCGGCCCGGCGCTGGCTGGCCCTGGGCGGCAGTGGGGGACCCGCCGTCGTGGTCGTCACGCGAGGCGCAGATGGCCCCTGGGGCGTCACGGCCGAGGGCGAGGTCCAAGTGGACGCCCCGAAGGTAGAGGTGGCGGATACGGTGGGTGCCGGCGATTCCTTCATGGCCGCGCTGCTCTCCGGGATCGTTGACCGCGGACTGGCAGGGGCCCAAAACCGGGAAGAGCTGCACGCCTTGCCTGCCGAAATGCTTGAAGGGATCCTCAACCATGCGGCGCGTGCCGCGGCAATCACAGTTTCCCGGCCGGGCGCGAATCCGCCCACACGGGCCGAACTCAACGCCTTGGGCGTCCCGGAGTCCGGGGCAGGCGTCGAAAGGCAGCCATGAGCTACACCGACCTTCCACAAGTCCCATCGTTCGATGTCACCAGCAAGTCGTTCAAAGATGGTGACGTACTCAGCAGCGCGCAGACCAGCAAGCGCTTCGGCGTGGCGGGCGGCAAGGACGAATCCCCGGAATTGAGCTGGAATGGAGCCCCGGCGGGGACCAAGGGCTACGTCGTCACCGTCTTCGACCCCGATGCACCCAAGGCCGGCGGCTATTGGCACTGGGCCGTGGTCAACATACCCGCGGGTACGAACTCCTTGCCGGCCGGCGCCGGCGTTCAGGGCGGCTCGCACTTGCCCGCGGGCGCGTTTCAACTAAAGAACGACGGCGGGTTCCCCGGATATCTGGGTGCCGCACCTCCGCCTGGGCACGGCCCGCACCGGTACATCGTGGCCGTGCACGCCGTCGACGTCGAAGAGCTGGGTCTCGACGCCGGTGCCTCGACGGAAGCGCTCGTCCGCAAGCTGGCAGCCCACACGCTGGCCCGGGCCGTCATCACAGGCCACTTCGAGCGGCGCTAGCTTTGGGGCGAAGTCGACGGCGGCTGCCCCCACGTAGACTGACATAATGCGGCTCGTAGCAAGTGACATTGACGGCACCATCCTCGGCCATGACGGCAAGATCAGCAGCCGCACCGTCCGCGCTTTCCATGCCTGCCGTGACGCGGGCATCGAGGTGGTGTTCGTGACAGGGCGGCCGCCGCGCTGGCTCTACCCCCTCCGCGAGCAGATCGGCCACAGCGGCATCGTGATTTGCTCAAATGGGGCAGTCGTGTGGGATCTTGAAGCCGACAAGCTGATTTCGGCAAATGCCTTGAGCATCGGGTCCGTGCTGGAGGCCCGGCGGATCATCAAGCAGCTCCGGCCGGACGCTTTGTTCGCGGCCGAAACCCTGACCGGATTCCATCTCGAACCCGGGTTCATTGAGAACGAAACCAGTGAGCTTCTGGCCGAGTTTACCCCTGCTTGGCTGGACGAAACTCTGACCGGGGACGACGCCGTCGTGAAGTTCCTTGCCGTGACGCGCAGCGGCACCCCGGATGATTTCCTGGCGAAGGTGCAGCCCGCCGTCGCGCACCTCGTGGAAACCACCCACTCGGCGCCGCGGACCGCGCTCCTGGAGATGTCGGCGCCCGGTATCAACAAAGCCGTCACGCTCGCTGAATACGCGTCGTCCCGGGGCATCGACGCCGCTGAGGTAGTCGCTTTCGGCGACATGCCCAACGACGTCGAGATGCTGCGCTGGGCGGGCGACGGTTATGCAATGGCCAGCGGCCATCCGGAGGCGATCAGCGCAGCCGGCCAGCAAGCCCCCCATTTCGACGACGACGGCGTGGCCCAGATCCTCGAGGCAAAGCTCGCTTCCCTGCGGGTTTCGTAGGCACTGGCCGCCGCACTGGGCCGCCGCGCTGGTCCGCTAGTTCGGCGCCCGCAGCCCGTGGCTGTGCGCCAAGGCAATGGCTTCTGTTCGTGAACCTACGCCGAGTTTCCTGAAGACATTCCTGACATGGAATTTAACGGTGTTTTCGCTGATATGCAGCTTGGCGGAGATGGCTCGGTTGCGCTGTCCGGCCGCCAGCAGTTGAAGAACTTCCATTTCGCGCTCGGCCAGGCCCCATCCACCGATATCGCCCACGGGCGCTGATGGCGGGTCCAGCGGCATGACCACCTGCACGTCCGCTCCCCAGCCGGCCATGACCTCGATGTTCATTCGGCCGTCCAGCGCTGCCACTCTGCTGTTGAGCCGGGCAATGTTGGGCGAATCCGCGGTCAGTTCACCCAGGCCGTCGTCTCGCACATTGATGAGCAGGTTCACGCCGTCGCAGTCCCACTGCACGCGCACGCGCCTCACCGCGGGCTGCTCCACGATGGCCAGTACCAGACCCCGCACGATCGCCCGTGCAGCGTGCGCGACTTCGCCGGGCAAGGCGCGGCCGTTGACGGGCGGTTCGATGAACTGGACGTCGAGTCCGCTGAAGTGCATGAGTGGGCGCAGGTCCTCCCGCAGCCTTTCGAACGCGGTGGCCACAGGCTCTTCCACGAGATCCGAAGTGCGGTCGCTCAACGTCCGCAGATTGACGAGCGAGGTCGCGGCAAGGTCCGTGACGGCCTTGCGGGCCGCGGCGTCCTCGAGCGAGCTCGATCGTAGGGCCGCCAGCATCGTCTCGAGCGTGGTGGAATGCTTGTCCACGAGTTCGGCAGTGACGCGGAGCCGCTCGGCGGACGCCGCCCGGGATTCCAGGAGGTACGACGGCGGCGCGTCCGCCACCTTCTCCTGGATGCGCCGTGCCGTGAGTTGCCACAGGTAGTCAAGCATCCGCAGTGCCGACTCCCGCTCCAGCGGTTCCTCGGGCAGGTCCGGCTCCGTCAGGGTCAGCAGTGCATTGGTCCCGGACGTCAAGGCAAGAACGGGCCGCTCCCGTCCGGCGATGGTCGCTTCTCCCTGCCAGGCCTGGCCTTCGGCAACTTGGGAGCGCAACTGGTCAAGTTCAGGAATGGAGACGCGGCTGATGATGGCTTCCGCCCCGGCCTTCTTCTGGGGCCGGCCAGTGCAGTCCTCGGTGAAAATGACCAGCGCGCTGCTGCCCACGTAGGGCAATGCTGCTTCGCGAAGCTGCTCGGCGATACTCATCAACGGGGCGTTCGCTAGTGCCGCAATTGCTTCGAGGAGCGTCCATGTGCTGGGAGTCATCCCGCCACTCTAGCGGCTCGCGTCTTGCGCATACTACCCAAACGGGTAGCCAACACTGCCCATGCTCAGCGTTACACCTATCCGTTCAATCCAGAACGATTGATTCAAACGGAGGATTCACCTGAGCAGGAGGTAACGCATGACCACCACCGCAGAGACGTTCCAGGCCGCCTCGGATGCCGAGCCAAGCGTGGATGTCGAGCTAAGCCTGGCCCTCGTGGGCAGCGAGATCGCAGAAACGGCCGCTGAAGTGGACCTGGGGCAGCTGACCCGCCTGGCCACGGAAGTCCAGACCGCCGGGAACTCGGCCACCGGAAGGATCTTCGTTGCAGGAGCCGGCCGCAGCGGCCTTGTCCTGCGAATGGCCGCGATGCGGCTGATGCACCTCGGATTCGACGTGCACATCGCGGGGGACACCACGACGCCGGCCATCCGTTCGGGCGATCTCCTGCTGCTTGCCTCGGGCTCCGGGACGACCTCCGGCGTCGTGCGGGCTGCCGAGACGGCCTCCAAAGCCGGCGCCAGGATCGCCGTGTACACCACGAACGCAACCTCCCCGCTCGCGGAACTGGCCGACGTCGTCGTTATCATTCCTGCGGCGCAAAAGACGGACCACGGATCCACACTGTCCCGCCAGTACTCCGGCAGCCTGTTCGAGCAGGTCCTCTTCCTCGCTGCCGAAGCCGTCTTCCAGACCCTGTGGGACAACGACGCAACCCCGGCCGAGGAACTCTGGCTCCGCCACGCCAACCTCGAATGACCCCTGATTTCCACCGCAACAACACCACAACAAACGACCGAAAGAGAACCCCATGAAGCTGCAAGTCGCCATCGACGTCCTCACCACCGAAGCTGCCCTCGAGATAGCCGGCAAAGTGGCCGAATACGTTGACATCATCGAACTCGGCACCCCGCTCGTGAAAAGCGAAGGTCTTACGGCCGTAACCGCCATCAAGGAAGCCCACCCGGACAAGATCGTGTTCGCCGACCTCAAGACCATGGACGCCGGCGAACTCGAAGCAGGCATCGCTTTCAAGGCCGGCGCAGACCTCGTCTCAGTGCTCGGCGGCGCGGACGACTCCACCATTGCCGGTGCAGTCAAGGCGGCCAAGGCACACAACAAGGGCATCGTGGTGGACCTGATCGGAGTTGCGGACAAGGTGACCCGCGCCAAGGAAGCCCGCGCCCTCGGTGCCAAGTTCATCGAGTTCCACGCCGGGCTCGACGAGCAGGCAAAGCCGGGCTACAACCTGGACGTCCTGCTGAGCGCCGGCGAGGAAGCCCGCGTGCCGTTCTCCGTCGCCGGCGGCGTGAACCTGTCCACCATCGGAGCCGTCCAGCGCGCCGGAGCGGACGTCGCCGTCGTCGGTGGTTCCATCTACGGCGCAGACGATCCCGCCCTAGCCGCGAAGCAACTCCGCGCCGCCATCATCTAGCAGCAACTTCAGCCGGGTGGGCCCAACTGACTCGCAGTTAACGTCGTTTTCAGGCCTCAAAACGACAACAATTGCGGGTCAGTTGGGCACGCTCACCTATTACACAGCTTCAGTCCAACTGCCGTTCAACTACTCCCCGTAGGCTCTTGCCGTATTCGATGCCGATCACAGGGGACATGATGGCCAAGAGAAAGACGACGGGGTGGCCCGAGGCCCCCGTTCGCCGCGCAGTGCCGGCCGAACATTGGAAGCAGTTGCGCCGCGGAGACCGGGTGCGAGTCAAGCTTGCGCCCGGGTTTGAGAACCCCGGCCAGGTGGACGCCGTTTCGAGCGACCACAGCGTGGTCTGGGTAAACCTCGACGGCGGTCGCGGCCGCACGCTGGTGCACTGCGGCGACGGCGTGGAGATCGTCCCGCAGGAATCCTGACGGGGTCGCGGGCGGCACGGCCGGGTTACGCTACCCGTGTGAGCTCGCATTTGCCCTTCTTCAGTCGCCCGGACGGACAATCCGCTCCGCTTGCCTTCGCGCACCGCGGGTTTTCGCCCGATGGGCTTGAGAATTCGGCCGCGGCGTTCAGGGCCGCGCTTGAGCTTGGCTTCACGCATCTTGAAACCGATGCCCGCACCACTGCCGACGGCGTGGTGCTCCTTTTTCACGACGACACCCTCGACCGTGTCACAGATGCCCACGGCCCCATCTCCAGCCTCAGCGCTGCCGAGATCGCCAAAGTCCGCATCAGGGGCCGCGAAGCAATTCCCCGCTTGGCAGAGGTCCTTACGGCATTCCCCGAGGCTCGGCTGAACGTCGATGTCAAGGATTGGCATACGGTCAAGCCACTCGCTGGAGTCATCGAACAACTCGATGCCCATGACCGGGTGCTGATCGCGAGCTTTTCCGACCGCAGGCGCCGTGCGGTCCTGCGGCTGCTCCGCCGTCGAACAGCATCGTCAGCGGGAATCGTCTGCAACGCTGCCTTTACTCTCTTGGGACCGATTCTTCCGGAGCGCTGGCTGCGGAAGATCCTGCACGACGTCGATGCCCTCCAGGTCCCGGTCCGGTACGGCCCCCTGACGGTAGTGACGCCCGGTTTCCTGCGGCGCGCGCATCGGCTTGGGCTCCAGGTTCACGTCTGGACGGTCAACGATTCCGCCGAGATGGCCAGACTGCTGGACATGGGCGTGGACGGCCTGGTCACGGACCGCGCGGATCGTCTGAAGTCGGTGCTGCAAGGCCGGGGCCAGTGGTGGTGAGCGCCCGGGCGCGCGCCGCCAGGAAGTCTCGCTCGGCGTCGTTGTCCGTGCGCTCCTGCGCGGCCCGGTAGGCGGCGACAGCTTCTGTATTGCGGCCCAGGCGCCGGAGCAGATCGGCCCGCACTGCGTGGAAAAGATAGTAGTGGCCCAGCTCAAGGACGTCGACGGCGGCAAGCCCCGCGGCGGGTCCTTCCACCTCCGCGAGGGCCACGGCCCGGTTCAAGGCGACCACCGGCGTCGGCTCCATTGCCAGAAGTTGCCCGTACAACGCCAGGATTTGGCGCCAATCCGTGTCCCCGGGCTTTGCGGCATCGCTGTGCACCGCGTTGATGGCAGCTTGCAATTGGTACGGTCCGGGCTGGTTCCTCTTCAGGCATTGCCGCACCAAGGACTGCCCTTCCGCTATTTGGTCCCGGTCCCAGAGGCTGCGGTCCTGGTCCGCGAGGAGCACCAGGCCGCCGTCGGAAGTTGTCCGTGCTGCGCGGCGGGCATTTAGCAGAAGCATGAGGGCCAGGAGCCCTTTGGCTTCGGGCTCGTCAGGCATGAGTTCCATGATGAGCCGGCCCAGGCGCAAGGCCTCGCGGCAGAGGTCTTCGCGCACCAGTCCGGCTCCCGAGCTTGCCGCGTAGCCCTCGTTGAAGACCAAGTAGATGACGGCCAGCACCGACTTCAAGCGCTCGGGCAGCTCGGCCCCGCTCGGCACACGGTAGGGGATGTGGGCGTCGCGGATCTTTGCTTTCGCCCGCACGAGGCGCTGCGCCATGGTTGGCTCAGGCACGAGGAAAGCGTGGGCGATTTCGGCGGTGCCGAGCCCGCCCAGGAGCTTGAGTGTAAGGGCCACTTGCGCGGCCCGGTTGATGGCGGGGTGGCAGCACGTAAAGATCAGCCGGAGCCGGTCGTCTTCCACGGTGTCCCCCTCGATTCCTTCGGGTCCATCCCCGAGTCCATCGCCGTGTTCATCGCCCTGAAGGAGAGCGGCCTGGGCGAGCTTGTCCCTCCCGGTAGCCTCGCGGCGGAGCCGGTCGATGGCGCGGTTGCGGGCAGTGGTGATGATCCAGCCGGCGGGGCTTGGCGGCAGCCCGGCGTCGGGCCAACGGGCCACGGCCTCCGTGAAGGCGTCCTGGACCGCGTCTTCGGCGGCATCGATGCTGCCCAAAACGCGGACCAGGACCGCTACGGAGCGTCCATACTCTTCGCGGAATATTTGCCCGATCTCCGAAATATGGACCATGGAGAAACTATTCCCGGTAGCCCGCAAACGGCCGCACCTCGATAGGCAGCGTCGTGGCTTGGGCGGCTTTGCGTCCCCAGCCGAGCGCAGCGTCCAGGTCCGGGGCTTCGATGACCCACAGGCCTCCCACATGTTCCTTGGCCTCGGTGAAGGGCCCATCCGTGGTGAGCACTTCGCCGTCGTTCACACGCACCACTGTGGAGGTGCTGGCCGGGTGCAGGCCGCCCGTGAAAACCCAGGCGCCGGCGTCGCGCATTTCCTGGTTCAGGGCGTCAAGATCGGCCATGATTTTGTTGAGGACTTCAGGTTCCGGGGCGGGGCCGTCGGGCTGGTAGATGCTGAGCAGATAGCGTGACATGACTGTTCCTCCTTGGGATGTGGCGCCGGCACCTTGCCTGCGTCTCACCCCCTATACGAACGGCGTGAGCTGTTTTCGACATCTCCACGTACGAATCTGCGAAAAGCTTAGCCCCGCTGGCAGGATGGGAGCATGCGTATCCTGATTGCCCCGGACAAGTTCAAAGGTTCCCTCACCGCCGCAGAAGCAGCGTCGGCGATGGCCGAAGGGGTATTGCGCGTCTATCCGGATGCCGTGGTGACGCAGTTTCCCATCGCCGACGGTGGCGAAGGAACGCTGGAAGCAGCCGTGGCGGCAGGCTACGAAGAACGGATCAATGCCGTCGTAGGCCCCATTCTCAAGCCGGTGGGCGCCGCATGGGCCATCCGGCAAAATGCTTTCGGCGGAGCCACCGCGGTGATCGAAACAGCACAAGCGTCCGGACTGGCGCACATGGAGCCGACGCCGGAAAACGCCTTGCGCGCCCACAGTTACGGTTGCGGCCAGCTCATCGCCGCGGCCCTCGACGCCGGAGCAACCGAGATTGTGCTCGGTCTGGGCGGATCCGCGATGTCCGACGGCGGCAGCGGGGCCCTGCGTGCGCTCGGATTGAAGCCCCTCGACGCGGCAGGAAACGTGGTTCCGCTCGGCGGTGGCTCGCTCGCCGACGTCGTGTCCCTCGACGTTTCCGGGCTTGATCCGCGCCTGACCGCAGCGAGGTTCCGGATCGCCGTCGACGTCCAGAACCCCCTCTTTGGCAGCGACGGCGCTGCGCATGTGTTCGGCCCGCAGAAGGGTGCGGACGAAGACGCGGTGGAACTGCTCGACGCCGGCCTGCGCAACTGGGCATCCCTGCTGCGGGAAGCGGGAGGACAGGATGTCAACGTTCCCGGCGCAGGGGCGGCCGGCGGATTCCCGGCGTCGTTCCTGGCCTTCACCCAGGCGACGCTGGAAGGCGGGTTCGCCCTCGTGGCGGGACTGACAGGGCTTCCCGAACAGCTCGGCGGCGCGGATCTGGTGATCACGGGCGAAGGATCCATGGACTCGCAGTCGCTGACCGGCAAGGCACCCATCGCTCTGGCGGATTCGGCATACGGGCAAGGCATTCCGGTGATTGTCGTAGCCGGCAGGATCCTGGTGACCCCCGAGGAACTGGCCGGCCACGGCGTGGTGGCCGCGGCGCAGCTCCTCGACGTCGCACAGCGTCGCGATGGAGTGCCCGATGCAGCTGATGCCCTAGCGAACGCGGCCAAATACCTTGCATGGGCTACGAGCCAGGTCCTGGAAGGGGTCTGAGCTCGGGTCCAAGGGGGACATGCCCCCCGGTGGGTGCGAGGAATGGACATAGTGTGAATATGCCCATTCCTGAGTACCAGGAGGGGGCATGCTCGTGTTGGATTCTGGGTTACTCGGCCTCACCGGGCAGATAATTAACGTACAAAGCATGGCTCTGACTTCTGCCATGCACTCACGATGCGACGACCCCCGCCCGGGACGCCGTCACCGCCTGCCGGGCTGGCAGCCGGCCAGCACGGCACCATCGAATCGAGGAGCACACCATGTCCACCTTGAAAGAGCGGCTGCACGCAGACGTCGTCAGCCACATGAAGGATGGCAACCGCATCGCCCTGAACGCCACACGCAACGTCCTCAGCGAGATTGACACCCGTGAGAAAGCCGGCCAGACGCCGATCCAGCTGGACGACGCCCAGATCACGACCATGTTGCGGAAGGAGGCTTCCGAATATCACGAGGTCGCCAGGCTTTACGAGGAGGCCGGAGAGTCCGAGCGTGCCGCCACGGAGATCGCAGATGCCGAGGTAATCGAGGCCTATCTGCCGGAACCACTGACCGCCGAGGAAGTTGAATCCATCGTTGACGAGGTCATCGCCTCGCTCAAGGCCGACGGCGTGGAGCTGTCCCTTATGCACATGGGTTATGTCATGAAGCCGGTCACCGAGAAGATCGGCGGCCGCTTCGAGGGCAAGGCGGTCAGCGAGATTGTTCGCCGGCGCCTGTCTTAACTAGGTCTGTTCGGCTAGGTGTGTTCGGCGGGGAGGGCTGACCTCCTTGCCGAACACATGAATTCCCCGGGGAGGGACGCTACCGCTTCTTCCCGCTCCTCTTAGCCGCCGCATTCATCGCTGCCTTTGCCGCCGGCGGCAGCCCTGCCGTCTCCATCTCGGGCTCGGCAACCGTCCCGCGCCAACGGGCCAGGCCCTTCATGCCGTGGTAGACCGCCAAGGCAGCGGCCGAGCCCAGTGCGATACCCGTGAACTTCAGTTCGCCGATGGTCCACGTGTAGTCGGCGATCCCGATAATCAAGGCGACGGCTGCCGTGGTCAGGTTGATGGGGTTGGAGAAATTGACCTTGTTCTGCACCCAGATCTTTACGCCCAGGACGCCGATCATCCCGTAGAGCATGGTTGCGGCACCGCCCAGCACGCCGGCGGGAACTGTAGCAATCAGTTCGCCGAACTTGGGCGAGAAACTCAGCAGAATGGCGAAGGTCCCGGCAACCCAGTAGGCCGCCGTCGAGTAGACCTTCGTGGCTGCCATGACGCCGATATTCTCGGCGTAGGTGGTGGTCCCGGAACCGCCGCCGAATCCGGCGAGGACCGTCGCGACGCCGTCGGCCATCAACGCGCGGCCGGAAACGTCGTCGAGGTTCCGTCCGGTCATCGCAGCCACGGACTTCACGTGCCCCACGTTTTCGGCCACGAGCACCAGGACAACCGGCACGAACAAGCCCACGACGCCGAGGTGGAACTCGGGAGTCTGGAAGTGCGGCAGCCCGATCCATGAGGCCGAGTCCATCTTGGAGTAGTCCACTTCGCCGCGCGTCATGGCGGTGAAGTAGCCAACCACCACGCCCACGAGGATGCTCAGGCGGCCAAGAATGCCACGGAAGAGGACGCTCACCAGGATGATCGTCACCAGCGTCACGAGGGCGGTGACCGGGGCCTTGTCGAAGTTCGCCTTTGCTGCCGGAGCCAAGTTCAGGCCGATCAGGGCGACGATCGCGCCCGTGACGATAGGCGGCATGGTCCGGTTGATCCACTCAGCGCCGAACTTCTGCACCACCGCGCCGATAAGGGCAAGTACGACGCCGGCAAGCACCACTCCGCCGAGCGCGCCGGGAACGCCGAACTGCTGCTGGGACGCCAGGATGGGGGCGATGAAGGCAAAGCTCGAACCAAGGTAGCTGGGTACGCGGCCTTTGGTGATGACCAGGAACAACAGGGTGCCGATGCCGGAAAAGAGCAGTGTGGTGGCCGGCGGCATGCCCGTGATGATGGGCACCAGGAAGGTAGCTCCGAACATCGCGACGACGTGTTGCATGCCGACGCCGATGGTCAACGGCCACGCGAGCCGCTCCTCGGGTGCCACCACGTGTCCGGGCCGGATCGTCTTGCCGTTGCCGTGCAGCTTCCATTTGGTTCCGAGCATGCTCATCTACGGGAGCCTTCCCTGAAAGTTGTGATTGTCCGGGTGCAACCTTACCGCCCGGACGGCCTGCTGATTCCGCTGTGTGGAACGTCACGTGGCTTCACGGGAAGAGGCGCGGCGAAGTTGAAGTTGCAAGCATGGAAAGCATAAGCGCCCGGCCGTCCATGGCTGCGGGCACAGCGAAAGGTACGCGAATGACGATCGCCCACGAAGAAGCAGTGATTGACGCCGCAGCAGTCGACGCCATCTTTGCCGAAGCCCGCACTGCCAACTCGTTTGCCGGCGAGGTCTCCGAGGAGCAGGCCCAGGCCATCTACGAACTGACCAAGTACGGCCCGACGGCGTTCAACTCCCAGCCGTTGCGCGTCACCTATGTCCGTTCGGACGAGGCCCGCGCCAAGCTCGTCGAGACCCTCTCCCCAGGCAACAAGGCCAAGACCGCCTCTGCTCCATTGGTCGCAGTGCTTTCCTACGACACCGCCTGGCACGAGCAGTGGGACAAGTTCCTCCCGGTCTACTCCGCCCCGAAGGCCATGTACGACGCCAATCCCGAGTTCACCGCAACCACGGGCAACAACAACGCCCACCTGCAGGCCGGCTACTTCATCCTCGCCGTCCGCTCCCTCGGCTTCGCTGCCGGCCCCATGACCGGTGCCGACTTTGCTGCGATCGACGCTGAATTCTTCCCTGCCGGTGACCAGAAGAGCTTCCTCGTGGTCAACATCGGCCAGCCAGGTCCGGACGCTTTCGGCGATGCCAAGCCGAAGTTCGCCTACGAAGACGTCGTCCGCACCGTCTAACCCCCGCTCACTTTGACGTCCACTTCGCGTACGCCCGCTCACTCTGGTGAGCGGGCGTTTGCGCTTGAGGGGGTATATGTGAGCGGGCGTTTGCGCTTGAGGGGGTATATGTGAGCGGGCCCCTCTTCGTCAAGCTGGTTGTGAGTCATTCATTACCTGTTGAGAAGGAGCCGGCGATGGCCGTTGATACCAAGGGTTTTACGCGGGAAGAGATCCGTGAGTTCATGCATGAGTATTATTTGCAGCCGCACGGGACGA